>JBOHMN010000738.1:0-28044 GCA_050730175.1 Acetobacteraceae bacterium
GATATTGGCGATAGACCGCAGGTTTAGCGAAGCCCGTTATGTGCACGCGATCCACAGAGGGCGATCCCACGATCATGCGGCTCAGTCTTTCCGCATATCCGCCGTCCGGATCCTCGCCCACGAAAACAAGATGGCAGTCGCCTCGCAGTGCGAAGTCGCTGTTGAGCCAGGCTTCGAGGAGGCGATGGTTGAGCTTCGCAGGCCCCATCACGCCGACCGAGCAGACGATGAAGTCGCGTTCGCTGAACCCGAGCGCCGCGCGCGCCGGCTGCCGCGGCAACCTCTGGGGCAGGCGGAACAGCTGCGGTAGCACCACCCACTCGGCAACGAAGGCGCGCCCGTAGTGTTGCGCGGCCAGGGCGCGCGCGAACTCACTGTGCACGATAACACCGGCCGCATGCTGCAACAGGGCAAGGTTGGCCGGATATCTCCAGACAATTTCCGAACCGTCTGCCGTCCCCTGCAGATCCTGAATCGCACGATAGCCGTGCGATTCGTAAAGTGATTGCGCCCAGTAGCCGGTGCGACCGTCGTGCTGATCCATGTGCGCGATGACGCCGCTCAGATAGAAATCATGCAGCACGACGATCCCTGGATATCTCACCGCCAGATCGAACATGTGCCGATGAAAAACGGAATTCCCGAAATGATACAGGATCCGGTCATAGCGGTGGGCGTTGCGCGCAAACCAGGCAACCGTGCGTTGCGGGTAATTCGCGCTCACCGACGGGTCAGCAACTGGCGGATCCGAGGCGATGACGTCGATGTCATAGTGCCGGGCAAGTTCGGGCAGAAGCTCGACGCTGTAATCCGAGATCCCGCTTTTCTCCGGAGGCAGGGGCGAGACGTAGGCAAGCCGCGGTCGCCCTCCGGAAGGCGCAGATAGCCGCCGGCCACATCCGCGTGGCGCCTCCCGGTGCTGCTCCGCGAAGGCAGCCCAGGCGCGCGCGGCGCTGTCCTTCCAGCTGAACTTTCGCGCCTGCGCGCGGCCATGCCTGATCAGGCTCGCCCGGTAGCTCTCGTCCGCCAGTACCTGCGTAAGCCGGGCAGAAATTTCGTCTTCGTTGCGAGGATCGAAGAGAGCATCCACGCAGCCGACCACCTCCGGAATGCCCGTTACGTCGGCGCTGATCGTTGGCGCGCCGCACTGCATCGCCTCTAGCGCGGGCATGCCGAACCCTTCGCTGAGAGACGGAAAACAAAACGTCCGGCACAGATTGTAGAGTTGCACCAGATCGTCGTCGGAAACGAAGCCCGTCAGAATAAGCTCGTCCCCGGCGAGCCCGCGACGCGCGGCAAGCTCTTTGAACCCACGCGCACTCATTGCATCCGCCGCGCACACCAGCACGAGCTGATGTCTCGCACGCAGACCTTCCGGAAGCCGCGCAAACGCTCCGATCAGGCGCTCGACATTCTTGCGAGGATCTGTCCCCGCGGTGTACATCACGAACGGGCGGGTGATGCCGAAGCGTCTGAGAAGGCTCTCCGCTGCGTCTCCACCGATCTCCATCGGCCGGAACCGCCGATCGGCAGCATTGGGCACGACGATCAGCTTCTCGGCCGGGAGACCAAGCTGTTCCATCGCCGCGCGGCGGGTCCATTCTGATACCGGGCACCAGAGGCCCGCCCGCCGGATACTGACGAGCTTACGCTGATACGCAGCCTCAATCGCCGGGTCGGCCAGATAGTGGTCCCGCTCCGCAAGCGGGATCAGATCATGGATCGCGACCCCCGTTCTTCTTCCCTCGACGATTCGGCCGACCGAAGTCGCCGCATCGTCAACGATTCCTTCGAACAGGCTCGGAACATACACGAGCTCGGGCTCGAGGCTCTCCAGAAATGCTTCGCGGAGCAGCTCCGCGGCGTTGCGCCGCCAGTCATTGGCCACGTCAGCGCCGGCCGCAGGCCCTGGCGCCTGCCAGACGACGATCCGTTCCTGCGGGAGCAGAGTATCGAACGCGGCGCGCAGCGGCTCGATGGTGTCAGGAAACGCATCGTTGAGGGCGATCCATACTTCGTGCCCGGTTGCCTGGCTCGTCAGGGCCCGCGCAAGCGCCAGGGCATACCGGCCGATGCCGCGGTCCTTGTTGCACCCCTGCGCGGCCTGCAGATCGATGACCAGTCTCATAAGCCGGCACCTTCGCCATCACGCTGCCGACGCAGGCCGGCCAGCCGGTCATAAAGCTCGCGCACGCCCTCCACTTCGCCCCTGAGATCCACCGCGCCCCGGTCTCGCAAAGTCAGCGCGCGGTCGCTCCGATCATAACCGAGCCGTCTCGCCCGCTCGTTTCGAATTGCCGTCGCCAGTCGCCGCCGGACTGTGGGTGATCGCGCCAGAACGGCGCGCGCGGCATCCGCGAGCCGCGGATGTGCAACAAGACGCTCGGTCACATCCGCGAGAACGCTTCTGGCCACACGACGCGGACGGCTCCCGGGCTTCAGCGTGAGCCAGGCCGCAGCGCCGTCAAAGAACCTGCTCACCGCCCGCCGGCGCAAGTGCGTCCCCAGGCCGACCGGTCCCTCAAAGAGCTCCTGGTCCACGGCGGGCGATTCCTCTCGCGCCGTGACGCGCCGCGTGAAAATCGCTCGCACCGTTCATGGCGCACCAGCGCCTGCGCGCGACGAAAGGCACCACGGCGCCTGGCCACGGCATTCCGCTCACCGCAGTCCAACGGCAAAGCCACGCTGCGTCGCCGGCCGCGCCATCATGCTACCGTACCAGCGAGCAACATTGGGAAAATCCCCGAGATCAACCTGATGCCGCTCGTGGCGCCAAGCCCAGCCGAGAATCGCAAAATCGGCGATCGAAATAGCATCGGCGAAATAAGAGCGCCCGGCAAGCCTTCTGTCCATCACACCATACAGCCGCCTTGTCTCCTTCATATAGCGCGCGAGGCCGTAGCGGCGATCTGTATCGTTCTGCACTTGAAGAAAATGGTGTACCTGCCCGGGAAACGGACCGAAGCCGCCCATCTGGAACATCAACCATTCCAGAACCGGCACCTGATGCCGCAGATCTGCGGGCCAGAATCTCCCGCTCTTGGTTCCAAGATAGATCAGAATCGCGCCCGATTCGAAGATGCTGACCGGCGCCCCGCCTGGACCATCCGGATCGATGATCGCCGGGATCTTGTTGTTCGGGCTGATCCGGAGAAAGTCTGGTGCGAATTGTCGGCCGTTCGAAATATCGACCGGCGTGACCGTGTATGGTAAGTCCATTTCTTCCAGCGCAACGCTTATTTTGCGCCCGTTCGGCGTATCCCACGCAAAAAACTCAATCGACATCCGCGCTTTCCTACGACAGTCGTTTCTTCAGCGCCTCGTTGACCAGCGCCGGATTGCCCTTGCCACGCATCGCTTTCATCACCTGGCCGACGAAGTAGCCGAACAGCTTCTCCTTCCCGGCCTGATATTCCGCAACCTTGCCGGATTCGCGGTCCAGCACTGCGCTCACTGCCTGTTCGATGGCGGCAGTATCGGTGACCTGGCGCAGCCCTTTGCGCGCGACCACTTCTTGCGGCCCCTCCCCGCTCCCTTCCATCTCCTCGATCACGTCCTTGGCGATTCGCCCGTTGATCGTTCCATCCTCGATCATGTCCAACAGGGCGCCCGTCGCCGCGGACGTGAAGATCGGGCTTTCGGCAAAGCTCTGGTCGAGACGGTTGAGAGCAGCCTGGATATCACCAAGCATGAGATTGGCAACCGTCTTCGCGCGCCGGCCCCTGGCAACGGCCTCGAAGTAGTCGGCGGTCGCGGCCTCGGCGACAAGCTGCGCCGAATCGTAGGTCGAGAGACCATACTCGGCAATGAAGCGCGCCTTCTTGGCATCCGGAAGCTCCGGCAAGTCGGCGCGAAGTTGCTCGATCCAGGCTGGATCGAGCGTCAGCGGCACGAGATCGGGATCCGGGAAATACCGATAATCGTGCGCTTCCTCCTTGCTGCGCATGCTCCGGGTGATGCCGCGGGCAGCATCGAACAGGCGCGTTTCCTGCAGGACCTCCCCGCCCCCATCCCATACCTCGACCTGGCGCACCGCCTCGGCCTCGATCGCCTGCATGACGAAACGGACCGAGTTGACGTTCTTGACCTCGCAGCGGGTGCGCAGCTCCTCACCCGGCCGGCGCACCGAAACGTTGACATCCGCACGCAGCGAGCCTTCGTCCATGTTGCCGTCGCAGGTGCCGAGATAGCGCAGGATGCTGCGCAGTTTGCGGAGATAGAAGCCCGCCTCTTCGGGGCTTCTGATGTCCGGCTCGCTCACGATCTCCATCAGGGCAACGCCGGCCCGATTGAGGTCGATATATGACTTCGTGGGATGTTGGTCGTGCAGGGACTTGCCGGCGTCCTGCTCGATATGCAATCGCGTGATGCCGATTTCCTTGGTGCTGCCATCGGCAAGCTCGATCGTAAGCTGGCCCTTGCCGACCAGCGGCTCCTGGTACTGGCTGATCTGATAGCCCGCGGGCAGATCGGCGTAAAAATAGTTCTTGCGGTCGAAGCGGCTTTTCAGGTTGATCTTTGCCCGGAGGCCGAGCCCGGTGCGGATCGCCTGGGCAACGCATTCTCGGTTGATAACGGGAAGCATGCCGGGAAAGGCGGCATCCACCAGGCTCACCTGGCTGTTGGGCGGCGCACCGAACAGAGTGGCCGCCCCGCTGAAGAGTTTCGCCCGCGAGATGACCTGGGCATGCACTTCCATGCCGACCACGATCTCCCAGACCCCGTCACAATCTTCGCTCGCGTCGCTCATGGGACGAGGTTTCCGGCTCGGAGACTGGGCAGCGTGGTGAACGAGGCACCGCGCTCGACTTGCGCAGCAACGGCGATCATGGTCTCTTCGCCGAACGGCCGGCCGATCACCTGCAGGCCGAGCGGCAGCCCGTCGGCGTCGAGCCCGGCGGGCACCGAAATTGCCGGCACGCCGGCAAGATCCGCCGGCACGGTGAAAATATCGTTCAGGTACATGGTCACCGGGTCTTCTGTTTTCTCGCCCTCGGCGAACGCCGCGGTTGGCGTGGTCGGCGCGACCAACGCGTCCACCTCGGCGAACGCGTCGGTGAAGTCCTTGAGTATCAATGTCCGGACTTTCTGCGCCTTGAGATAGTACGCATCATAATACCCGGCAGAGAGCACATACGTGCCGATCAGGATGCGGCGCTTCACTTCGGCGCCGAAGCCCGCGCCCCGCGTTCCTTCGTAAAGATCGCCGAGGTCGTTGCCGGGCACGCGAAGGCCATACCGCACGCCGTCGTAGCGGGCGAGGTTCGAGGACGCCTCGGCCGGCGCGACGATATAGTAAGTGGGAAGCCCGTATTTCGTGTGCGGCAGCGAGACGTCACGAATCACCGCTCCGGCTTCCGCAAGCCACGCGAGGCCCGAACGCCACATTTCCTCGATCTCGGCGGGCATGCCATCGACGCGATATTCGCGGGGAACGCCGATGCGCAGGCCGCGGATGCTTCGCTCGCAGGCGGCGGCATAGTCGGGCACCGGAACATCGACGCTGGTGGAATCGCGGGGATCGTGTCCGGCCATCGAGCTAAGGAGCATCGCGCAATCCTCGACACTCCGCGCCATCGGCCCGGGATGATCGAGCGAGGAGGCGAACGCGATGACGCCGTAGCGGCTGCACCTCCCATAGGTGGGCTTGATGCCGGTGATGCCGCAGAACGCCGCCGGCTGGCGGATCGAACCGCCCGTATCGGTGCCCGTCGCGCCGATCGCAAGTCGCGCCGCGACCGCGGCCGCCGAGCCACCGGAGGAGCCGCCCGGAACCAGCCGTGCGCCAGGGTCCTGGCGTCGTTTCCAGGGGTTCTCAGTCGAGCCGTAAGCCGAATTGGTGGTCGAGGAACCCATCGCGAATTCGTCAAGATTGGTCTTGCCGAGAAAGACCGCGCCGTCGCGGCGAAGATTCGCCGTGACCGTGCTCTCGTACGGCGGGACGAACGGCTCCAGAATCCGGCTCGCGGCGGTGGTACGCACGCCTTTCGTGCAGAAGATGTCCTTGATGGCGAGAGGAATGCCGGCAAGCGGTCCCCCTTCGCCTCGTGCGAGCGCCGCGTCCGCCGCGTCCGCCGCGGCTAGTGCCTCCGCAGCCGTCACAGTAAGAAAGGCGTTGAGGCGCGGATTGAGCGCCTCGATCGCGGCAAGATGGGCGAGCGTCAGTTCGCGGGCAGAAAATTCCCGACGCTCGAGCCCTCTCCGCGCCTGAGCGAGCCCAAGGTCTGTCAGATTCATTCAACCACCTTGGGCACCGCGAAGAAATCGCCAGCCCGCTCCGGTGCGTTGCCGAGCACGCGTTCCGCGTCCCCCCCGTCGGTCACGACGTCCGGGCGCATCGTGAGGGCGATCGTGACGGCGCCGGTCATTGGCGCCGTCGCGGACACGTCGACTTGGTCGAGCATCTCAACCCAGGCGAGAATTCCGTCGAGCTCCTGGCGCAGCCGCTCCGCCTCCGAATCTTGCAGACGAATTCTGGCAAGGTGCGCGATGCGCAGGATCGTCTGGAGGTCGAGCGGCATGGAACGGACGCAATCCTTGCACGAAATAGTGGCGGCGGACCATAACGGCGCCAATGCGTCTCTTCAACCTGGCGGAGCTATTTGGCCGCCTTGCGCCGATGGATCGCCTTCTCGGTCTCGATCCCGGCACCCGACGGATCGGCTTGGCCCTTTCCGATGTTTCGCTCCTCGTGGCGAGCCCATGCGGCAGCCTGCAGCGGCGGCGGCTTCAGGACAACGCGGCGGAAATCACCGCTCTGAAAGAACGCGAGAAGATCGGCGGCCTGGTCGTCGGCTGGCCGCTCCGGCTTTCCGGCGAAGAAGGAGCGCGCGCCCAGTCGGCGCGTGACTGGGCGCTCGCGTTGGCTGAGGCGACTGGGCTTCCCGCGATGCTCTGGGACGAACGGCTGTCGACATCAGCGGCGGTCAGGATGCTGATTGACGAGGCCGATCTCTCGCGCAGACGGCGCGCCAAGGTGACAGATCAGGTCGCAGCGGCGTTGATCCTGCAAGGCGCCCTGGATGCGCACCGCGCCGCATAAGGCCGCCAACCTGAACTTGCGGAGCCCTTTCATTGCGGCGAGGCGGCCTCGCGGGCAAGGCGCTCGGCGAGCCGCGCATGCGCCTCCGCAAGGTGATCGAAGCTCTTGGTGAAGGTCCCAAGCCCCATCGTCTGCGAGCGCAGCTCGATAATGAGGTCATGCAGCTCCGCCTCCGGAACCAGCGCCTCGGTCTCGTCCCAGCCCGGCCAGCCACTCCGTTCGTGATAGCCGAGGATACGGCCGCGACGGCCGGAAAGCACGCGCTGGACGTTCGCCGTATAGCTGTTGGGCGCGCTCACGGTCACCTTGTCGATTGGCTCCAGCAGCACCGGATCAGCCTTGGCGAGCGCTTCCGTCATCCCCACCCGCGTCGCCGTCTTGAAGGCCATGTCGGAGCTGTCTACCGAGTGGAACGTGCCGTCCACCAGGGTGACCGAGAGATCCACCACCGGGTAGCCAAACGGTCCCTTTTTTGTCGATTCCTCGGCCGCCTCTGCAACTGCCGGGATATATTGACGCGGCACCGCCCCGCCGACGATGCGATCGACGAACAAGAAACCCTCGCCTGGCTGGCGCGGCGCGATGTCGAGCTTCACGTCGGCGAACTGGCCATGCCCGCCCGTCTGGCGCTTCAGGCGGGCGTGCTGGTGCACCGCCTTGCGGATCGTCTCCTTGAAGTGGACCTGCGGTTTGATGGTCACGAGCTTCAGGCCATATGCGCGGGAGAGGCGATCAATCGCCGCGTGCAGATGAACCTCGCCCTGGCCGGAGAGAACGGTCTCGCCGGTCGCCGCCTCGTGCGCGAGCGAAAGCGACCGATCCTCCTCCAGGAGCCGCTGTAGCGCACCCGAGAGTTTCACATCGTCCTTGCGATCGGCGGTCGAGATGGCCAGCGAATAAACGGGCTTCGGCGGCTCGGGGAATAGAAGTTTCTCGCCGGAACCGCCCAGTGTCGCGCCGGTCGCGACCTGGTCGAGCCGGCCGAGCGCGACCAGCTCACCTTCGCCGGCCTCGGCGACCTTCTGTGCCTCGTTGCCGGGAAAACGGAGGATGCCGCCGATCCGCCCTGCCGCGAGTGTCGCCCCGTCGCGGATGCTCCCACGCCAGACGCGCGCGAACGAAAGCTTCCCCGCATGACCCGCGTAACTGGTCTTGAAAACCTGTAGCAACGGCGGGCCGGCCGGATCGATCGAAAGCCGCGCCGCCGTCTCGTCGGGCTCGGGTGTGTCGTGACGGAGCGCCTTCCAAAGCCGCTGGATTCCGTGATTGCGCTCAGCGGCACCGAGCAAAACCCCGGCAATCGCGCCGGCAGCGACGTCTTTCTGCAACCTGCCGTAGATTTCCGCAGGGGTCGGCGCCACTCCCTCCAGGACCTTTTCGAGCAGACCATCATCGTGATCGGCCAGCGCTTCGAGAAACGTCTCGTGCGCCGCGTGCTCATCCGCCGCAACTGCTGATGGGATTTGTATCAGCTCCGACGCGGTTCCGGGGCGGTAGCGGTAGGCGCGTTCGGACGCAAGATCGACATAGCCGCTGACATTCTCCCCGTCGTGAATCGGCACTTGGCGCAGCACAAGGGGCCGCTTGGCCTCCGCTTGCAGGGCTGCCAGGCATTCCGCAAGTGGCACGTTCAGCGTGTCGATGCGATTGAGGAAAAGAAGAAAAGGAAGCCCTTCATCCTCCAAAAGGCGGAACAAAGGAGCCAGCGCCGGGGCACGGCTCGGAACCGGTTCGGCGACCACCACGGCAAGGTCACTCACGGCAAGCGCAGCTCGCATCTCGAAGGCGAACTCGACCGAGCCCGGGCAATCGAGAATGGACCACGAATCCCCAAGGTAGGTTGCATGCGCAAGCCGGGTCTCGGTCGTCGCCTGCCGCTCACGCGCCTCTCCGGGCCGGCGCAACGGGGTGCCGGCCGCCGCCATCAACGCGTCAAGCAGCGTCGTCTTGCCGCTGCCGAACGGCCCGATCAGAGCCACGGCGCGCGGCTTGTGTCGCGCGCCCTGTGAATTCTCCTTCAGTTGCTCTTCGGCCATGTGGTCCTCCTCCCGCCTGCTTCCGGCATTACCAGCCGCCCCACGACGTAGGCCAGGGAAAACATAGGGTGAAAACAAAGAGCGCGCTGCCCGGTCATCCGTGGCCCTGCGAGCGGAACGTAAAGAGAACGCCCGGCAGCTGAAACCAAGGCTAGGGTGTAGACCGAGTGAGGTCTAGTACTCGACGATCAAGGCGCCACGTAAGCCCCGCCTCAGTACGCTCGGGCCCGTCGAGAGCGCCTCGGTCCTGGGTGCCGATGGATCTTTCCAATCCACCCGCGGGTCATCAACACAACGGATGCTACATGCTCGTGCAAACGCTCGATCGATCACGGCATGCTGCGAACAAGCTGCCGGCTTCGCGGAGTGTACCGCCAAACGTGGCGGTATGCGTGCGATCGAAACGTGCTATCCGCTGGTCGCGCAAATAGTCACCTTATATGCAGTGCACTGCGGCGCGGACCATCGTTGGCTGCGAGCTTGGTGACCGCTGCGACGATATGACTTTGTCGCAAGCCTGCCATTTGCACAATCGAAGGTCCGTGGCGTAACGAAGGCTCGTCTCCCTGCATCTCTACTACTGCTACCGGGGCGAGCCGTACGGTCTGCCCGGTAACGGGCAATATGCAGGAGGGTTTTTCCCCATGAAACGCGCATTCGTTGGTTCAGCCGTCGCAGGTGCGGCTATGCTTTTCGCAGGCACCGCGATGGCAGCCATATCGAATTGGTACGGCGGCCCGGTTTACAGTGGCGAGCCCGCGCTGCCGGTAACAGCGGCGCTGGTCGAGGCCGGCGGTGGTCCTCAGCACTTCTCATTCCCCAACGCGCTCGTCGCGATGCTGGGTGAGAAAACGGTGAACGCCGAAGTCGCCAAGCTGGATAAGCAGTACGGCCCGAAGGAAGTAAAAACCTTTCTCGGCGGCATGACCTACGCCGTCGATGACGCACTGACGCGCGCGACGGAAGAGGGTATCAAACTGCCGGCGCCTGCGAATCTCAGCGGCACGAAGCTCGCGGTAGTCCTGGTCAAGGCCGGCACGGATCCAAGCGGTACGTTCTGGGCGGGCTACCTGTTCGATCACGCGCTCTCTCACAAGATTCATGACCAGGTGATGACCGACATCAACACGAAGGTCAGTCCGGAAGCTGACGCGACGACACACAAGGTCCTCAATCAGGCGATGTACGACGTTGGACACGCGCTCGGCGTGAAAGACGTCAAGCTCGCTTCCTTCCACTGAAGCAGAACGCACTTCGAAGGCCGGCGCAACAGAGCGCCGGCCGTTTCGCGCGCCGACTACAAGGACTTCTTCGCTGAGCCTGAGGGGCGCGGTGTCTCGTCCGCTTACGGCTGTCGAGCTGGACAACAAGCGTAATGTGATCAGCAGGCTGCTGAAAACGAAGAATAAGTGTCCCGATTTCGGCATCTGGATATGATCGGCAACTTCGGAATCGGGACATCGGTACCGCCGATCGCACCCGGGTGAATCGCGCCGCAGCACGAAGTAGCGCGGAAAAGCGAAGAGCATTCCGCCGGAGCCGGAGACTGCGAAGCTCTCCGGAGTTCAATGAAGGCCCATCCCTTCGCGCGCCCGTATCACTCAAGTCTCATTCATGGTACCGCCGAGGTCTGTAGATACGGCCTCGCCTACCGAGACAGAGCGCTCGGCGCAAGCGCGTATGTGGCCGCTCAAAGCGGGCCCTCGTGCACCGTGCCGCGCCCCACCGGCGCTCCGGGCGAGCCCTCAATGGCGGAAGAAAAGGTGCGGCAGAAACAGTGCAATCTCAGGAAACTCGGAAAACACGACAACGAACACGATGATGATGGTAAGAAACGGCAGCACCGCCAGCATCAGCTCCTTCAATCTGATGTCCGGCGCGATACCCTGAATGACGAAGAGGTTGAGGCCGACTGGCGGGTGAATGAGCCCGGTCTCCATCACCAGGCTCATGTTCACGCCGAACCAGACCGGGTCGAAGCCGCGCGTCATCACGCCCGGCAGGATGATCGGCGTCACCATCAGTACGATCGCGACAGGCGGCAGGAAGAAGCCCATCACGATGATGAGAATGTCAATCCAGAACAGAAATTCCCAGTTCGGTATTTTCAGCCCGACAAGCCACTGGGTCGTGCTCTGGGTGATATAGAGATAACTCATCACGTAGCTGAACAGAAACGCCATCGCGATGATCATCATGATCATCGAGGCGTACTCCGCGGTTCCGAGCACGATGTTCTTGATCTCACGCCAGCGATAGCACTGGTAGACGATCGCCACCATGACCAGTGTCGCGAAGGCGCCGACGCCGGAAACCTCCGAAGGGGTGGCGAAGCCGCCGTAGAGCGCGATCATGACGATGGCGATGATGCTGAAGAACGGCAGCAGCCTTGGCAACGATTCGACGCGGTCGTGCCACGTGAAATGCTCCGCCGCGCTCGCACGGTGCTCTTCCCGCGCCGCCCGCGGCACGACCGCCGCACCCACCGAACCGCCGCTCTCGGCGACGTCGCTCTGAAAGCTGCGGCGCTCGCGACGGACCGAGCTCGTAATCACCCAGAGGGCGAACAGCGAGGCAAGCAGGATGCCGGGCACGACACCAGCCAGGAAAAGCTGCCCGATCGACTGTTCGGCAACGATGCCGTAGAGGATCAGCGTAACGGAAGGTGGAAACAGGATGCCGAGGGTTCCGCCGCAGGCAATCAGCGCCCCGGCAAACCCCTGCGGGTAGCCGCGCTTGCGCATTTCCGGAATGCCCATGGCGCCGATCGCCGCCGAGGTCGCCGTACTCGACCCGCACATCGAGGCAAAGATCGCGCAGCCGATGACATTCGCGACCCCGAGCCCGCCAGGCAGCTTGTAGGTCCATCGATAGATCGACTCGTACAGATCTGCAGCCGCCCGCGTCCTGCCGATCGCGATCCCCATCAGCATGAACAGCGGAATCGCCAGAAGCGTGAAGTTGGACATGCCTTCATACAGCGTCTCGGCAAGCTGCCCGAGATTCGCGGTCGGCATGAAGGCCAGCATGAACCCGACCGAGACGCCGCCGAGCGCGAACGCAACCGGCATGCCCGAGAGCAGCAGGATCAACGCAACGACGACGAACAGAATGCCGAGCTCACCCGGGCTCATCTGGCCCACACTGCGGCGCGGAGCCCGTTATCTCTGCCGTGATCTGCAGGACGTATTCAACCGAGATCAATACCAGGCCAACGCCGATCAGCGTATAGGGAATCCAGAGCGGCGGCGCCCAGGTGGAATCCGTGCGCCAGTTCTTGACCCATGCCTGCCAGTCATATTGCAGCACCTTGACCGCCATGAACGCGCAGAGCAGCAGCGAAAGGATGTCGCCGGCCAGGATGCGCCAGCGATTCCAGCGCGCCGGCATGAAGGCCTGCAAGACCTCGGTGCCGACATGGGCGCGCTTCATCTGCGTGTAGTTGGCGGCAAGGAACGTCGCCCCGATCAGGAGAAAGATGTTGAGTTCCAGATTCCACGTGTGCGGGCGCCGCAGGTAGTAGCGCCAAATCACCTCGTTGGTGATGACACCGGCCGAGCAGATAATGAGAATCCCGGCGAGCACACCGGTAAAAACATTGATCGCCCGGACCGCGTCATTGCAGAAACCCCAGAGCCCCCGCCCCGGCCGACCGCGCGACGGCGGGGCCGTTTTTGCCCCGCCCGCACTTTCGATCATGCCACTGCTTGTGCCATGTCGATCAGCTTCTGCCCGCCCTTCACGTGCGCCGCATAATCCTTCCACGCGCTCGCCGCGGCGAGCTTCTTCCATTCTTCGAACTGCTGTTTATCCATGTCGTAGACATGATCCCCCGCCTTGGCGAACACGACGGCAACCTTGGCATCGTCGGCCTTGCACGCCGAAAGCGCGTAGCTCTGCAACGAACGGCCAACCTTCATCACGATCTGCCGCTCATTCGGGCTGAGCTTGTTATATGTGTCCTTCGCCATCAAAAGCGGTTCGAACATGTACCAGAAGGTGTACTTCCGCGCCGTGGTCACATCCTTGGCCACTTCCTGGAGACGGAAGCTCATCAGCGAGGCGCTCGATGTCCAGAGGGCATCCACCACGCCGGAACGCATCGCATTGTAGGTTTCGGTCGAAGGGAAGGTGGAGATCGAGGCGCCGGCAGCCTGCAGCATCAGCTCGATCATCTTCCCGGCGCCGCGCGTCTTCAGCCCCTTGACGTCGGCGGGCACCAGGATTCGCTTGTCGCGCGAGGCGCAGCCTCCGGCCTGCCAGATGCGTGTGACCAGCTCGACGCCATGATCCGCGAGGTAGCCGACAAGCCACTTGCCGATCGGTGCATCCTCCCAGCCATAGGCTTGCTGGTAGCTCTCGATCAGCGCCGGCATCAGAGTGAGATTGGTCTCCGGCAGCTTGCCGCCGGAATAAGCAAGCGGATAGACCGCCATGTCGAGCGCGCCGTTCGCCATCGCGTCGAACTGTTGATAGGGTTTGAACAGCGACGCCCCGGCGTAGATTTCGAACTTGAGCCCGCCGTTGGTCTCTTTCTCGACCGCCGCGGCGAACTTCCGCGCCAGCACATCCCGAAAATCGGTAAAGGCGGGAAACTGGTGAGAGATTTTCAGAACCCTTGGTGCGGCGGCGATGGCGGGCAAAGCGAGCGCACTTCCTGCGGCCACGGCCCCCGCCAGCACGCAACGCCGGCCGAGACGCGGGCCCGCCCCGAGCGGCAAGATTCTGCTCTTTTTCATCCCTGTTCCTCCCACAAGAGCGGTCTTCAACGACTTTCTAACCCCGCGCAGGACCCGCTGCCAGGGCCAGCACGCGGCGCCGGAAGATGCGCTAGTGGCCCGGCCGCACCACCCGTCGCCTTCCGGCCGGCCGCCGACGCTGGACCACTACTCCTTTATTTTCAGTGGCCCGCTTATCCCCTTTCGTTCACTGCCGAGGGCAGCGAACGACGCGGGCAGGACACTGTCAGTCCGGAAATCGTGCCGGATGGCTGCCCAGTGGCATCGCCGGCCTGAGCGGCGGCAATCGTATGGCGGAAAATTCAGCCGCCGGACGGACCACCGTAAGCGGGCCGAAGCCTGAGGCAACCTCCTCGAGCCGCTCGGCAATGGCGCCCCCGGCCGGGTCCTCGCACCGAAACCCATCGAGAACCCGCCCGAGTGAGCGGAGCCAGAGCCCGGTTCGCGCGAGCGATACTTTCACGTGCCAGCTTCCGCCCTCGGCAGCGCGGCGCATGAGCGCGGCGATCACACCGAATGCCAGCAGCTGCCCGGATGCATGGTCGAGCACCTGGGCAGGCAGCGGCTTCGGCCCATCCTCTCCAGCCGCTTCCGCCTCCGCTTGGTTGAAGCCGCTCGCTGTTTGCACCAGGCTGTCGAAGCCGCGCCGCCCGGCCCATGGGCCGCTCGAGCCGTACGCAGAGAGGCTCGCATAAATGATGCCGGGGTGGATTTCCGCGGCATTCTCGACGCCAAAGCCGAGGCCGCCAAGCGCGCCTGGCCGATAGGATTGCACGAGCACGTCGGCTGTGCCGATCAGCTTGCGCGCCACTTCCCCCGCCGCGCTTTCGCTGAGATCGAGGTATGTTGAAAGTTTGCCACGACTCGTATCGATCACAAGCCGCTCCATCTGCGGCAGATGCGGCGCCGACACGTGCAACACATCCGCGCCGTGGCGCGCGAGCGTTCGCCCCGCGACCGGCCCCGCGATCACGCGCGTGAGGTCAAGCACGCGCACGCGGCCAAGCGGCGCGCGCGCAGCGAGCAGCGGTTGCGCCGGCGCCTCCCCGATCCGTTCAATTGCAACCACCGGCTCTGCGCGGAGCGCGCTGCCCTCGGGGCTCCGATCCCACGCGGCGAACGAGCGCATCCTGGCAACCGCAAGCCCCGCCTCTGTCGCCACACGCTCGAACTGCGCTCCCTCCCAGCCCGCGAGAGCCTGCGCAACGCGGCCCCGCTCGGGCGGGCTTCCGAGCAGCTTCAACACCCCATCGCGATGATGGGGAAAGTTGGTGTGCAGGCGCACCCATCCGTCCGCGGTGCGATACAGGCCTCCGATCGCGTCCCCAAGCGCGCCCGGCGGTTGGCCGTCGATCCGGAGATAGCGTTCGGAGCGGAATTCGAGCGCCGCATTCCTCAGGTCGACCGAAATCGAAGTCGCCGGGCCACCGCGGCTCCGGAACAATGCCGCCGCGGCCAGCGCCGCCGCGCCGATGCTCGCGGCCGCCGCCGCGCCGACGGCAAAGCTCGAAGGCAGCACCGGATCACTGCCGCTGAAGCTCACCGTCGCAAGCGCACCCTCGGCAAGCCCCGCATCCTTCCAGAGCGCCGCCAACGCCTCGGCGGCCGTCATGCCCTGAGTTCCACGACCACCGGCACATGGTCCGATGTCAGATCCCAGCCACGCGCATCCTTGAACACCATCTGCCGCACGAGTGTGCCCGCGAGATCATCGGAAACCCACACGTGATCGAGCCTCCGCCCACGATTGGAGAGGCGCCAGTCACGGTTGCGATAAGACCACCATGTGAAGAGCTTCTCCGATTCGGGAACGAAATGCCTGACCGCGTCGGTGAAACCCACGTCGAGCCAGGCGCGAAGCGCCGTCGTCTCGACCGGCGTGTGGCTCACGACATGGAGGAGCTGGCGATGGCTCCAGACATCCGCCTCGAGTGGTGCAACGTTGAGATCGCCGAGAAGCACGGTGCGCCGGAAGTGGCCACGGGCAGCGAAGTATGCGCGCGCCTCGGCAAGAAACGCGAGCTTGTGGGCAAACTTGGTGTTCGTCTCCGGGTCCGGATCGTCACCGCCCGCCGGGACATAGAAATCGTGGAGTTCGAGCGGCCCACCCGCGAGATCGATCTCGACCGCGAGATGCCGGCAATCCTGCCTGCCGCACCACTCGGTCGGCTGGATGGCCCGGATCGGCATGCGCGAAAAGATGGCAACCCCGTTATAGCTCTTCATTCCGCGCCGCGCGAAATGCCGAAAACCGAGCGCCTGTGGCAGCGATTCCGGAAACGCTTCGTCCGGAACCTTGGTCTCCTGCAGGCAAAGGACGTCCGGCTCCAGCGCCTTGACAAGCGCGCCCAGCAGCTTCTGCCGCAGTCTGAGCGAATTGATGTTCCAGGTGGCAACCCGCAAGGAGCGCCGGCGGCGCGGTAAAATCGAAGCTCTTGCCCTTGTCCCACGGTCTGCCAAACTTCTTCACCGTCGTCCGCAATGCGCGCCGCAACTGCGCTACCGGATCGGGGTACGTCAAGAGGCAGGCTGGCAGACCCGCAACGGCGTTCGGCTCACAGTCGCACGCGGTGCGCTGGGCGGAAAGCTGGGGCCGCCGTGGCTGGAGCGGCAACCCATTGCATTATGATCGCCTTACCGAAAGGCGCGGCAAACACCAATCATTCTGTACCGCGTTCCCCGCGATGACGGCGCAGAACGCACAGGGTCGAAGACCGCGAAGCCGGCTTTGGGGCCGTGGCGGGAATTCCGCCATCCTGGCGCGCGCCGAACGCGACACTCGCCGGCCACGATTCGCTTCACGGAAACGGTGTACTCATCCAGCGGCTCCCTGAAACTGGACGGCTGGTGTAGCCTGGGATGCCACCGCCCAATCGACCAGCCCCAGCGCGGCGCGACGTGGCGATCCAGTCTGCCGCCGGCGGCGCTACAGCATTATCACCCTGACTGGAATCGCCAGATTCCAGTCAGGGTTATGAAATTGCTCGAGAAACCAAACCTTGCGTGTTCAACCAGCCTGAACGCGCTTGCGAATCCTGCGGGCCATATGCTTCCCACCGTTGGAACGCTTTGCCAGGACGCTTCCGCTTCAGTCGAATATACGAAAGATGTCGCGCAAGAATCCTGGCGTGATTGCCGCCAGCGGATTGATCGTAACACTCGGGTCGGCGAGCGGGCCGGTTACGCTGTACGTCGCGGCAAACAATCCGCTGCCTTTCTCGGGACTGAAAATCCGTCCGATGAGCGGGATTCGCCCGAGCAATGAGTTGAAGAAATACGCTGGCACGACGGTCCCGGTGAGCCTTGTTGTCTCGTGCGCCAGGTCGATCGTGCCATCGGCGGTCAGGCCAAGCGAGGCGCTGAACGCGCGCGCCCCATTCAACGTCAGCAGGTCATCGCTGAACGTGAAGGGAGCTACCAGGTCGGAGAAGCCAAGGCCCGGCCCCGCCACCGCGTCTGCCAGGCCATAGAGCGTCATCGCCTGCAGCACCTTCCCGAGCGCGGGCGCATTCTTCACCCGGAAGTCGGAAATTTTTGCCGTGCCGGCCAGCGGATGGCCTGCCTGGGAACGCTCGTAATGCGCAGCAAGCGTAAGCCTGCCCCCGTCGATCCTCGTGGTGACGCCGAGCGCGGCCAAAAGGTCCCCCGCATTCGTACTCGCGATCGAAAGCGTCCGCCCCATCGTCGCCTGGCCGAGGGAAAGCGAGACCGTCTCCCCCTTGCCGAGGCTTCCTCCGAGCTTTGCCTCCGTGATCATCGTTCCGTCACTGCGCGCGCTGAGCACGCAGTCGGTGAGCACCCGTCCGTGGGCCAGGAGAACACGGCCGAATCGTGCGTCGAGCGTCCACGGCGAGCTCTTCGCTTCCTGCTTGCGGGCCGCGCCGGCCCTGCCGGTAGGCCGGGTCCGGCGTATGAAGCGCCCACGGAGATCGAGCACCGGGCCTTGCACGACAATCGCCATCGGCTGCCCGTCCAGAGCGAAGCGCACCGATCCGGATGCCTCGCTCGCGCCGATCTCTGCATGATCGATACGCACGAAGCTTGGCTTCCCGCCCGCAAAGCTTGCCGTACCGATCACAGAGATCCCTGCGCCAGTCAAGGAGAACGCATCGACAGCCGCGATCCGCTTCCCCGCCAGCGCAATCTCGGCGCGCGCCGTGGCGGCATCGCCTGCACGCTTCACGAAGCCGAGCGACGCGATGCTGAGACGTGCCTTTGTGAGCCCGGCCCCAAGCCGCATCCTGGCCGCGCCGTCGCGCGCAACATCGAGTTCAGCCGAAAGCGCCACCGGTCCATCGATCAATTCGGTTGCATCGACTAATCCGTGCTCGGCAAGCTGGGCTGCCGTAATCGTCGTATCCGCCGTGAGGCGCTGCACCACCTGCGTCTCCGGTCCCGCACGAAAATTCATCGTGTAGTCGAGCCGTATCGGAACACCGCCGAGCCCGCCCGAGCCGGCAAGCGCCATTCCGTCGTTGTCGGCGTTCAGGCTGAATCTGCCGCCGGCAAGGCTCAATCCGGCCGCGATATCGTGCGCCCCGACGGCGGTGAGCGTCGATTTCGCATGCACCGCGACCTGATCCATCGTCACATTCTTCAACAACGGCAGCGCAATCGAAACGGTCGTGTCACTCTGCCCGTCAATGTTCGCGACCGGGAGCGGATGACGCGAGAGCAGCCGGAGCCGCGGCTCCGCCAGGAGCGCCAGCACATTGCTGAGTGGCCCCGAAATCCGCGCCGTAATCGCCGCATCCTGGTGCTTCTTTTCAAGCCCCGTGATGCGGACGCTTCCGCCCGCGACCTCCAGCGGACCTTGCCGCGCGTGCGCGACCGCGATCGTCAGCGCGTCCGGCCCCGTCATCGAAAGAGTGGCAGAACCGTCGGTCATCGGCGCGATCGGCCTGAGCCAGTGCACCACAAGCCCGCTTCCCGGAACCTCGCCGTATGCGCTCTCCACCGTCAGCGCGCGGTCGCGCCGCGTGAAGGTAAACCGTACCGCCGCCCGCGCCCTTTCTGCGTAACCGCCGGTGATATTCTCCGTCACCCATTGCCTGCCGCCGCGGGCGATAGCGGGAGGCCAGTACCGGCCGAGATCTGCCATCGGCACCCGGTCCACCGCGAAGGCAAGTTCGCCCCGCCAGGTGCCATCCGGATCCTGCAAGGCTGAGCCGTCTGCGCGCAGAACCGGCCCGGCTTTGCCGTGCGGTCCGTCCAGATTGAGCACCGCCTCGCGGATAGCGAGCACATCTTCGCCGGCGGAGGCGATCTTCACCACGCCGCCCTCGATCGGCACGCTGCCGCCACCGAAGGCAATCTTGCCCGCGCCCGCATCTGCCGTAAGAAGAGCATTTTGCAGCCTGAAACTCGGGCCGAAAACGAGATCGAGGCCGAAGCTGACCGGCGCATCCACCGCGCTGAGCGGCCCGAGCTCCGGCGCCAGCCGAGCCAGCTCCGCGGGCCGCACGGCTGCGAGGTGCGCCATGATCTTGAGGCTTTGATCAGCCTCGAGATGCACCGCGACCGAAAGCACTGCCGGCCGGTCTTTCAATGAGAGCGCCATGTGCACCCGGCCCGTGAGCCCACCCTCCGCACCACGCATGAGGGTGATCTGCGCCGCCCGCGCGAACCATGTCGCGTCAAGCTTCTGATCGACGACGGTCACATCCGCATCGCGAATCGTGACGTTCGTAAGCTCGCGCAAGGCCGGGAAGGGAGCAGCCGATGCGCTCTGGTCGTTCCCGGGCCGCGCCGTCAGTGCATCCAGTAGCGCACCTGCCAGTCGGGCCGTCCCCGCCGACGGCGTGGTTTCCGTCCGGCCTCCGCCGAACGAAAGTGCCACGCCGCCACCTTCGCCAACGACCGCGTGCAGCCGTGGCGCTTCGATGACGATCTCCCGCGGCACGACGCGCCCGACGAGCAGAGCGGGCACCGAGAGCGCAAGCTCCGCGCGCGGAATCGTCAACCGCCCGGAACCGTCCCGGTTGGTCAGAGTCGTGTCCGCGAGAACGAGATCGAGCGGGCTCTCGATCCCCCGGCGGAAGCCTTCCCAGGCAAGCGATGCCGCACCGATTTGAATGTGTGTGCCACCCGGCCGGCCTGTCAGCGCCGCGCTGAGGCGCGGAACGAGGAAACTGAGATCGATCGGCCCTTCCGCCAGCCGCCATGCCAGCGCTCCTGCTGCGACCAGCACGACGAGCGCCAGGCCGAGCACGATCTCGCCCGCGAGATGCAGAATCCAACCGGCGGCTTGACCCGAACGCCTCAGCATGGCGAGCGTTGCCTCCCATGTCTGCTTCGTTTCATCTTCCCGAGCGCTGGCCAAAATCCGCCGATCCGGGCGCGCGCGATCGCCTGCTCGAACGCTTCACGGCGCTCGGCCGCAATGAGGCACGGCTCGCCGCCCGGCCTGACGTACAATCCCTGCTCGCCGCTCTCGGCGGTAACAGCCCGTATCTCTCGGATCTTGTGCTCCGCGAGCCGGCAGCATTCCGCCTCTTGGTGGAAAGCGGACCGGAAACTGCGTTCACCGCCGCCCTTGCTCCGCTCGCCGCGGCCGACCCCGCAGTCGCCCGCCCCCGCCTTGCTGCCCTGCTGCGCCAGGCCAAAAGAGAGGTTGCACTCGTCACCGCGATCGCCGATATCGGCGGCATCTGGAAGCTCGAGCGTATTTGCGCGGCGCTCTCCGACCTTGCCGAGCACGCGCTCCGGCTCGCCACTTGCCACCTCCTCCTCGCACTGCATCGTGCTGGCCAGATCGAGCTCCCCGATCCCGCGGCGCCTGACCGCGCATGCGGCTTCGTTGCGCTTGGCATGGGCAAGCTCGGCGCCCGCGAGCTCAACTATTCGAGCGATGTCGATCTGGTGCTGCTGTTCGATCCGGCCGCAACCCGCGGCGAGGCCGTTCCCGGCGCGGTACATGCGCGTCTCGCGCGCGATCTCGCTTCGCTGATGGAGGCGCGTGATTCGAACGGCTACGTGTTCCGGATTGATTTCCGCCTCCGCCCCGACCCGGCCGCGACGCCGCCCGCCGTTTCGCTCCCCGCCGCGCTCGCCTACTACGAAGGCATGGCGCGGAACTGGGAGCGCGCGGCAATGCTGAAGGCGCGCCCGGTCGCCGGCGATCTTGCTCTCGGGGCCGCGTTCCTGGAAGAGATTCGCCCGTTCGTCTGGCGCCGTTATCTCGATTTCGCCGCCATCGACGACATCCATGCGATGCGCCGGCGCATCGATGCGCGTGTCGCCGCCGCCGCGGCGCTCAAGCGCGAGCCGGTTGACGGCCCCTTCGCACGCCTTGCCGGGCACAATCTCAAGCTCGGCGCGGGCGGCATCCGCGAGATCGAGTTCATCGTGCAGACGCTCCAGCTGATTTGGGGCGGCCGCGACCCGGGTCTGCGCGTGCCGGCAACTCTCGCCGCCCTTCCCCTCCTGGCGCGCGCCGGGCTCCTTCCGCCACGCACTGCCTCCCGGCTCGCCGCGTCATACCGTTTCCTCCGCAACGTTGAACATCGGCTGCAAATGGTCGCCGACCGGCAGACCCACAGCCTGCCAGACACTGCCCAAGGGGTCGCCCGCTTTGCGACCTTCATGGGTGGGCCACGGGAGGAGCGGTTCGCGCGCACACTGCTCGCTCACTTGCGTGAGGTCGAGGCGCGTTATCGCGATATGTTTGAGCCCCGAAACGAGCCGGACACGCTGCCGCAGCCGCTCGATCTGCGCGGTGTCAAAGAGCCGCCGCCGGCCGCGCTCCAGGCTCTGACCAAGGTTGGCTTCACCGACCCTGCGGCCGCGGCGTCATTCGTGCAGGGTTGGCAGACCGGCCGCCTCCGGGCCATCCGCTCGGAACGTGCCCAGGCGCTCCTCTTTCGGTTGCTCCCGCAAATCCTCGCCGCGTTGGGCCGGCAGCGCGCACCGGACGCAGCGCTCTCCCGTTTCGATGCCTTGCTTTCCCACCTGCCCTCCGGGGTTCAGATTCTCTCCCTCTTCCAGCGCCATCCCGCCCTGCTCGAACGGGTTGCCGCGGTGCTCGGCGCGGCCCCGTCACTCGCCGAACATCTCGCCCGCAATCCGCTCGCCCTCGAAGGGCTGATCGAGACCACCGAAGCGCGCCCTGAGGCGCTCCCGGATCCTTCCCGTGCGCTCGCCGCCCGCCTCGCCCCGATCAGCGACTTCGAGGACGCGATCGACGAGCTCAGGAGCTTCGTGCAGACGCAAGGTTTCCGCATTTCGGTTGCCACCCTCGAAGGCAGGCTCGATGCCGATGCCGCCGGCATCGCCCGGGCGGCCATCGCCGATGCCGCGCTCGCTGCTCTCCTGCCCCGCGTGCTCGCCGACTTCGCGCGTCGTTTCGGCCGCGTACCGGGCGGCCGGATGGCCGTGATTGCGCTCGGCAAGGCGGGCGGGCGCGAGATGATGGCGGGCTCCGATCTCGACCTGATGCTGATCTACGACCATCCGCCCGCTTATGCGGAAAGTCGCGGCAAGCGGCACTTGCCGGCAAGCGAATGGTTCATCCGTGCCGCGCACGCCTTCATCGCGGCACTCTCCGCCCCGGGTGCCGAAGGCCCGGTGTTCGCCGTTGACATGCGCCTTCGCCCGTCCGGCAACAAAGGACCCGTCGCAGTCTCCCTCTCTTCATTTCGCCGCTACCACGCTCTCGATGCCTGGACTTGGGAACGGATGGCACTCACCCGCGCCCGCGTCGTCGCCGGTCAGCCCGCCTTTCGTGCCGAGGTCACAGAGGCAATCCGCAACGCGCTCAATTCCGCGGGCCCGGCGGGGCAAATCCGCGCCGATGCGGCTGCCATGCGTGCCCGCCTCGCCCGCGAACTGCCGCCCGCCGGCCCGTGGGATATCCGCCTTCGCGCCGGGGGGTTGATGGAGGTCGAGTTCATTGCCCAGGTGCTGCAGTTGATGTTCGCCCCACAGCACCCGGAGCTTTGGCAAACTTCGACCCGTGCCGCGCTCCAAGGCCTCGCCGCCGCCGCTGTCCTCTCGCCCGCGGACGGCGGCGCGCTGCTCCGCACCCAGCAACTTTACCGCACCGTGCTCGGCGTGCTCCGGGTCGCGCTCGGCAGCCCCGCGCAAGGCACGCTCCCGGAAGCGGTTACCTTCGCCGTCATCCGCGCCGTGCGCGAGACCGGCGAGGAGGTGCTTGACGTGGCCGGTTTATCCGCCACCCTGGACGAATGCGGCCGGGAAGTCCGCCGCATCTTCGAACGGCTCGTCGGCCCCATCGCGGAGAAAACCGCACCATGAAGACAATCGAAACGAAAGCGCCCCCTGCCGCTCCCAAGGAAGGCGATGCCGCACCCGCGTTCAGCTTGTCGGCAAGCGGCGGGCGGAGTGTCAGCCTCGAGACGCTCAGCGGACGCCCGTTCGTGCTCTATTTCTATCCCAAGGCGGACACGCCAGGCTGCACGCGCGAGGCGCGCGACTTTCAGGAGGCGTTGCCGGCGCTCGGCAAGATCGGCGTCGCGGTGATCGGCGTCTCGCCCGACCCGATGACGCGGATCGAGGCGTTTGCGAAGAAATTCGGGCTCACGTTCCCGCTGGCCTCCGATGCGGCGCACACGGCGGCGAACGACTATGCAACCTGGGTTAAAAAATCGATGTTCGGCCGGGCCTACATGGGCATGGAGCGATCGACGTTCCTGATCGACCGTTCCGGGCGGATCGCCCGCATCTGGCGCAAAGTCAAAGTGTCCGGCCACGCAGCCGAAGTGAAAGCGGCAACCGAAGCGTTGTAGCGCCGTTACCGTTCCGACCCGGTTGACCAGAGACTGAAAATCGGCCTCTACTCGCTCGCAAAGCCGGCGGGAGGCGGCTCGGGTGGCAGCGTTGCTGGAAGTCGAAGGTCTGGTGAAAAGCTTCGGCCCGGTGGATGTGCTGCACGGCGTCGATCTCACGCTCGCGGCGGGCGAGGTGCTCGCCCTGGTCGGCGACACCGGCGCCGGTAAATCGACGCTGATCAAGCACGTCTCCGGGGTCTATCACCCGGACGCCGGAGAAATCCGCCTCGAAGGCCGGCCGGTGCGCGTCGAAACGCCCGGCCAGGCGCGCGCCCTCGGGATCGAAACGGTCTATCAGGACCTGGCGCTCGCCGACGAGCTTTCCGTCGGTGCCAACATCTTCCTCGGTCGTGAGCCGGTCAGACGTCTGTTCGGATTCCTGCCGATCATCGATAACCGCCGCATCAGAGCCGAAACCGATGCCTTGCTGGCGCGAATCGAAAGCAAGATTCCACCCCGGGCACGCAGCGTCTCGCGGTTGTCCGGCGGCCAGCGCCAGGCGGTTTCGATCGCCCGTGCACTCTACTGGAAGGCCAAGGTCGTCATCATGGACGAGCCGACTGCCGCCCTCGCGGTGATGGAGCGCGAACACGTCATCGGGCTCGCGCGGCGCCTCGCCTCCGAAGGTGTGGGCGTCATCTATATCGGCCACAACTTGATCGAGATCCTTGAAGTCGCCGACCGGATATCCGTGATGTATCGTGGCCGGATTGTTCACATCACCAATGCGGGAGAGACCAACCAACAGGAGCTCATCAAATACATGACTGGCTTCACCGAAAACTGAACCGATGTGGCGGCACCGGCCGCAACCTCCATCAACCGAACAGGAGACGAATCCATGAAGAAAGTTCTGCTGATCACAGCCGCCGCGCTGGGCTGCAGCATCGTCGGCGCGCATGCCGGCGATTTCTCCAAGGCCAAGATCGACGTCATCGTCAAAGCGACAACCTCGCAGTACTGGGCGACCGTGTTCGACGGCGCACGCCAGGCGGCCAAGGATCTCGGCCTCTCCATTGTAACCCTCGGCGCGCCGAGCGAACTCGATGCCGCCCAGGAGGTGCAGATTCTCGAGAACGCGACCTCTGCCAAGCCAACCGGCATCGTCATCGCGGCAACCAACGCCCAGGCTCTGGCGCAGCCGATCGCCGCGGCGACCAAGGCGGGGATCCCGGTGATCGTCGTCGACTCCGATGCCAACACCAAGGACTACGTGACCTTCCTCGCCACCAACAACGAAACCGGCGGGCAGAAGGCTGCCGACGAGCTGGCACGTTGCGTCAAGGCGCGCACCGGCAACGACACTGGAAAGGTTGCCTACCTGACCGCGCTCGCCGGCGCGCAATCGCTGAACGATCGCGACAAGGGTTTTGTCGAGCAGTTGAAGAAGTATCCGGGGCTGCAAATCGTCGAGCATCGCGTTGGCAATAACCAGGCCAGTCGCGCGCTTTCGGATTCGGAAGACCTCTTGACCCGCCATCCGGATCTCGTCGGCATTTTCGCGGACAACGAGCTCGAGGGTGACGGCGCCGGTACCGCGGTTTCCGAGAAGGGTCTCGGCAGCAAGCTCTGCCTGGTCGCCTTCGACACTTCGGACCAGGAAGTCAAGTTCGTGCGCACCGGCATCATCGACGCGCTGATCGTGCAAAACCCCTACATGATGGGCTATGCCGGCGTCTGGTATGCGCTAGCAGCGTCGCATGGCGTTGTCTTCCCGAAATACGTCGATACCGGCGTGAGCGTCGTGACCAAGGCGAACATCGACAGCCCGCAGATGGTCGGCCTGCTCAATCCGAAGAAGTACGTGTTGATGCCGTTCCTCGGCGCGAACTGAAAGGAGGGGGCGGGCTATCTTGGCCCGTCCCGCATTCTTGCGTCCGGAGGTAGTCGGTCATGGCTGAAGCGACGCTCCGCACTCCCCGCGCAAGCAAGGTTCGCGGTGCGTTTCTCACCGAGCTCCGCCATCGGCTTCCGCTCGAGAGTTACGTGCTCGCGCTGACGGTCGCGGTCTGGGTGCTGCTGGCCATCGTCTCCCCCTACTTCTGGACCGCCGGCAATATCACCAACATTCTCCGCCAGGTTTCGATCGATGCGATCCTGGCCTTCGGTTCCCTGTTTCCGATCATCCTTGCCGGCATCGATCTTTCCGTCGGTTCCGTCGCCGGGCTTTCCGGCGTCATCTTCAGCATGCTGATCGCCGATGGCGGGCAGGGCCTCGTCGTCGCGCTGGTCGTGACACTCATCGCCGGGTTGGTGATCGGCATCGTCAATGGCTGGGCGAGCGCGCGCCTGGGCATTCCGGCTTTCATCGTCACCCTGGCCGGCTTGCAAGGCTATCGCGGTCTGGCGCTTCTGCTCTCGGGCGGGCTGACCATTTCCGGCATGCCGCCCGGCTTGCAGCACTTCGCGCTCTCTTCGTTCCTGCACATCCCGAGCCTCTTTCTGCTGATGGCGGCGCTCGGCCTGATCGGGCATTTCCTGCTCGCCTATACGCGGACCGGCCGCTACATGTATGCGATCGGCTGCAGCGAGGAATCGGCGCGGCGGGTCGGCATCAAGGTGACGCTGGTGGTGATCGTCGCCTACGCGCTGGCGTCGCTCTACTCGACGATCTCCGGGCTTCTGCTGGTGGCGCGGCTTTCGATGGGAAGCCCGACGGCGGCGGAGGGCTCGGCCCTGGAAGCAATTGCGGCGGCGGTGGTCGGGGGCGCGAGCCTGTTTGGCGGCCGCGGCACCATCCTCGGCTGCTTCATCGGCGCGCTCTTGTTCACGACCATCGGCAACGGCGCCAACCTGCTCGGCGTCAACTCGTTCTGGCAGATGGTGATCGAGGGACTTTTGATCGCCTTCGTGGTCTATTTCGACAACCTGCAGAAGCGCCGCCAGTCAGGCACCGCCTGACGCTTGCCCCCCGGCCGGCCATCGGCTAGTACCCGCCTCGTCCGGGCGCCCGTAGCTCAATTGGATAGAGCACCAGACTACGGATCTGGGGGCTGAGGGTTCGAATCCTTCCGGGCGCGCCAACAATCCAAAGCCAACGTAGGGCGGAATGCCCGTGACGGCCGCCCCAACGGACATTCAGGTATGCGTCCTGCCACCAGTCATGACCGGACCCGCGCGGCGCGGTAGAAGCGGGGTGCGATATACGAGGAATTCGCGCGCCGCAGATCATGACACCGCTCATCGTTTCCCGCCGCGCGCTGCTCGCTGCACTCCCGGCTTCCCTCGCCGCATGCGCGGCGCCGCACCTCACGCCACCGCTCCCGCCCCGGCGAACACGCCTCGTCCTGGCGCCGGTCGACGTCGCACGAAGCCGCATTATCCGTATCGACGTTGGTCTCCGCCCGTTCCGCCCCGCCGGATTCGTCGTGCAGAGCGAAGCGCTCGGCAACAAAACCGTCGTGCACGATTACGGACACGGCGGCGGCGGCGTCACCCTCTCCTGGGGCACCGCCGCGCTCGCCCTCGAACAACCCTTCCCGCCCACGCGGCACTGCGCCGTCCTCGGCTGCGGCGCCGTCGGCCTCGCCACCGCAAGGCTTTTGCAGGAGCAGGGCCGGCAGGTCACGATCTACGCGGAACACCTGCCGCCCGAAACGACATCGAACATCGCCGGCGCCCAATGGTGGCCGTCTTACGTCTATGACGACGATGCGCTGACACCCCACTTTCGCACACAGTTCGTGCGCGCCGCCCACCTCGCCTACCATCGCTTCCAGACCTTGCCAGAAGCCGACTACGGAATAAGCTGGCGACGCAACTACTTCGTCAGCGCGCGACCCTTCGGCAAATCGGCGCCCGCCGATCGGGCCATGGCACTCGACGGTCTCCGCATCGAATGGCGCACGCTCGGAAACTATGAAAACCCCTTCCACGGTTTTCATGCGCGCCAGTTCGACACCATGTTTATCGAGCCGCCGATCTATCTACCCGCGATGATGCGTGCCGTGCGCGAAGCGGGTGGCTGCATCGTCGTGCGCCGATTCAACTCGCCCGAAGATATCCTCCGTCTGCGCGAGCCCGTCGTCTTCAACTGTACCGGCCTTGGTGCGCGCGACTTGTTCGGCGATTTCACGCTCATTCCTATGCAAGGCCAACTGGTCGTGCTGCTGCCGCAGCCGGAAGTGACGTACAACATGGTTGGCGACGGCATCTACGCATTTCCGCGCGATGACGGCGTGCTGCTCGGCGGCACCGAACGGCGCGGCGTCTGGAGCCTCACCCCGGATCAGGCGGAAGTCGCGCGCGTGGTGGCAGCGCAAAAGCGGATATTCGCGAGTTTGCGATACGAGATGACGCTTGCGAGGCGGAACCCCACGCCCTGAGCTCATCCCGGCTCTCTGTCCTGAGCCTGCTTATCTCGGCGTGCGTCGCGGCACGAAAAGCGTGCTTGTCATCTCCTGCACCGTCTCTCCCTTCTGGTTTCGCGTGCGGGCGAG
>JBOHMN010000739.1:0-30994 GCA_050730175.1 Acetobacteraceae bacterium
CCGTTCGACGTCGTCATCCAGCGGGGCACCAATCACGCGTGGGTCAATCGCGGCACCGAGGACGCGCTTCTCATGGCGGTGCTCGTCGATGACGGCACGAGCACCCGGTGAGAGACGCGCCCGTGAGCGGGCCCGCTGCCGGTAAAGGGCCGTGCCGCGCGGACGAACGTTTCGATCGCGAGGCCGCCCTCATTGACGGCCCACACGAGCAGCGTTCAGCCGCCTAGATAACGTGCGCCGCGGCGGGCGCGCATGGCCTATGCTGCCCCGCCCATTGCGGCGCAGGCTTCCAGCGCGAAGGACGTCCTCCCCTCCTCGGGAGGCTGCGCGTGCACGAGAATAATGGGCAGTGCGCGGAGCGAGTGTCAAGCGCTGCGCTCCGCGGTGGCAGGGTTCGGATGACCTTGCCGGGATGCGCGGAGGCAGTCATTGACGGGAATTGCTGCAATGTGGGGAAATGCTGCAACCTGGATGTGACACAGGAGCCGGCGTGGCATGGCATCGAGGCCCCACACGACTTTGCGTTTCATGATCAAAACGGTTAAGATCGGCTGTGACCCGGAGCCGCCTTTTCCTACCTTGCGGATTTGGCGAACTGGCCGAATTGGGCAATTGTCAACGTCAAGGCGGTGCGCGCTACTCGCGATCCCGAGTGGTAGAACGTGGAGACACCGCATGGCGCGGCACGGCTCAGAATGCGCGCTGATGCCCGCTTGGGCATTCTGGACCACGACTTCAACGACCCGCAGGCAGACTGGACCGTGTATGCGCGGGTCATTCCAAACGGCAGCGGGGCGGAATTCATGATGACCTTCTTCCAGCCAGCCAGCTTCACCGAAGCGTTTTTGGACGGGCAGATCAAGCTGGTCGATATCGAGTTGGCGGAACTGAAGCAGATCCTCGAGAGCGAGGTGGCATAGAAGCGGCCTTGCAGTAGGCTCTGCGGCATGCGGCAGACCTTGGTGAGATGCCGCGGGGCGTCGGGGTTGCAGCCGCATGTTTCGGCGCGTGCGGTGAGACGGCGCGGATTGCGGCGATCGGATCAAGATCGGGGCTCGTGGCTGGCTGCAGGCTGTGATCGCGTTCGGCCATATGCCCGGATGCGGCGAGCAGACGCGCGCGCTCCGTTGACGCGCTCAGCCTGCTGGGTGGGTCCTCTCTTGCGCGCAGCGGTGATCGCCTCGTACTCCGCCTCGTCGAGTATGAAGGCGCTTATGCCGGGGACGGGCTGCGGCGCTGTCTCGACCGTCTGGCGGAGACGATGGGCTGCGAAACTGCGGTCGAAACGCTGCCGGCGCTCGCCGCTTCGTAGGCAGCGCCCTGCATCGCCCACCTCGCGCCGAGGGAGGGCGCTATGTGCCTCATCCTCGCGAGCCCCGGCACCGAAACGGGAGTCTTCCCGCCGCTACCGATCAGCGAAGCCGGGGGCGGAGTGATGTCTGGAATTTCCTAACTGCCCCTTGCTTATCAATCACTTCCGAAGCAACGGCGTGTGCCTTCAAGCCGCAGGGCGTGACAACCTGCGGAGAATCGATTCCAACAGGAAGACTATACAGGCGAGTCGCGGATTCGGGGCCCGCGATGCATCACCGTGAGCGGGGGTCCATGAAGCAAGGCGTTCTGTTCAAGCTACACTCCGACCGTCAGGCGGTGATGGAGTGCCAGGACAATCTTTCCTTCATGCGCCCGCTGAAAGACGGATCGATGCACCTGATCGTCACGTCGCCGCCCTACAACATCGGCAAGGCGTACGAGCGGCGGCGCGGGTTGGAAAGCTACGTTCAGCAGCAGGCGCAAGTGATTTCTGAGTGTATCCGGCTGCTCACTCCACGCGGATCCTTGTGCTGGCAAGTAGGCAACCACGTGCAGGGCGGTGAGATATTTCCGCTCGACATGGTTCTCTATCCAGTATTCCGGGAGCACGGCCTGCACCTGCGCAACCGCATCGTATGGCATTTCGAGCACGGCCTGCATTGCAGCATGCGGTTATCTGGCCGCTATGAGACCATCCTCTGGTTCACAAAAGCAGATGATTACGTGTTCAATCTGGATCCGATCCGTGTGCCCTCGAAATACCCCGGCAAGAAATACTTCAAGGGCCCGAAGGCGGGGCAACTCTCGGGCAATCCGTTGGGGAAGAACCCCGGTGACGTATGGGCGTTTCCTAACGTCAAAAATAATCACATCGAAAAGACGTCTCACCCCTGCCAGTTCCCCGTCGAGCTGGTGGAGAGGCTGGTGCTCTCGCTCTCAGATCCGGGCGACTCTGTTTTCGATCCATATATGGGGGTCGGCTCGACGATCGTTGCTGCGCTCAAGCATGACCGCGCAGGGTTCGGTTGCGATGTGGTGCAGGAGTATGTCGATATCGCATGGGATCGCGTTCACCAGCTTCGCGCGGGGACGTTGAAAACCCGTCCGATGGATCGGCCCGTCTACGATCCGTCCCGACCCTACGGCGGGCAGCGGTGAGGGTCGTCGCCCGATACTCGCACCTCCTATTGGGTTACTGCGGGCGCGCAACTGATCCGTAAAACCATCCGCATGTGGCCTTCTCAGCAGAAGGCGGAGATTGAAGGGGCGGGATCGGCGTGGCTACTGAAATTGCCGGAGCGCGAGCCGCGCAAGCTCGTGGCGGTGGCTTTGGCCAACAAGACGGCCCGGATCATCTGGGTGAAGCTGGCCAAGGTTCCAACGACGGCAGTCGTTGGAATGCCAGCGGAGGGCATGCTGACGAGCGGTGAGGCATACCGGCCGGCTTCGGCCGCCGCCTGACCACTCGCGCCGCGGTGCAGGGCTATTGAGGAGAAGATGCTGATCGGGCGAACCGACGATCCGCAAAACCTGCGTAGGGTGGTGACCCTCGAGGTCGCTTTTCCGTTTGGGGGCGGATCGCGGAACCCATCTGGGCCAGCGGCCACGTGCCGCAACCAAAAGGCCGGACACACGACCGCAATCGCACCAGATCAGATTTTCCTCTCCTCGAGACCTTGCATTACCGGGGCCGTCCACACACGCCCTACAGTCCGTGTGGCAGAGGGTACCAGGCGACCACCTGGTCGGGGCGTGGGCTGGTATTGTGCCAGCCAGCGGGGCCTGCGATGGCGCAGGGTAGGGCGGAAAAATTCGGCTTCGGGTGAACGCGATCAGGGCATCTCGCTGCGCTTGATCACGGTGCCCCCGGGCGCCTGGCAGGTCGGCATGATCTCGAGGTGATTGATATTCACGCGCGGCGGAAGGCCGACAATCCAGGCCACTGCCTCGGCGATATCGTCGGGTGTGAGCGGGGTCGTTCCGCGGTAGACCGCAGTGGCGCGCGTGGGGTCGCCGAGCCGCACGAGGCTGAACTCGGTACCTCCGACGAGGCCGGGCTGAAGGTCGGTGACGTGGATGTTGGTGCCGACCAGATCCGCACGAAGGTTGAGGCTGAACTGGGTGACGAACGCTTTGGAAGCGCCGTACACGTTGCCGCCCGGGTAGGGATAATGCCCGGCGACGCTGCCGATATTGATGATGTGGCCGTGGTCACGCGCGACCATGCCCGGCAAGATCGCGCGGGTGAGATGCATCAGGCCGGTGATGTTGGTTGCGACCATGGTATCCCAGTCTGCGAGACTGGCGAGCGGTGCGGGGTCGAGGCCCAGCGCGAGGCCCGCGTTGTTCACGAGGACATCCACCTCTCGCCAGCCGGGCGGCAGGCTTTTGGGAAGTGCAGAGACGATCTGCCGGTCCGTCACATCGAGCACCAGCGGCAGGAGGCGCTCACCCAGCTCCTCGCGCAGCGCTTCGAGGCGCTCGCCGCGGCGTGCTGCGGCGATCACGCGATGCCCGTCGGCGATCGCACGACGGGTGATCGCCGCGCCGAACCCGGCGGAGGCGCCGGAGACAAAGAAAGTCACAAGCATGGCAGGTCCTGTTTCCGTTCCGCCGATCATGTCAGGGAGAGGCGGTCGCGCCAACCCGCCGCAACGCTATCCAGGCAGGTTGAGCTCCACCCTGAGCGGGCAATGGTCGGAGAGGCGCTCACGCCAGATCGGCGCGGTTTCACGATAGACCAGAACACGAAACGAAGCGGGATCCAGCCACTGCCTGGCCGCACCGCCGGCCAGGATCTGATCGATGAACGTGCTGAAGTGGCCGCCCCAGCAGGGGTTGCGATAGCCCGCGGTTGCCACCGCGAGGGGGGTGATGTGGTCGAGCCCGGTGAGGAACCGGCCACGCGGATGAAGCACGCGATTGAAGTCCCCAAGTACCAGGAACGGCGTGCCATGGCGCATGCGTGCCGTGATCCACTTCTCGATGACCGGGAGCTGTTCGCGCAGCACGGCGCAGGCGTGGCGGCGTTCATGCAGCGGCACGTCCCAGCAACCGGTCTTGAGATGTACCGCGAGCAAGCGAAGGTTCGTTGTGCCGAGATGCAACGTGATGTCGGCGCCGCTGCGCAGTTGCTCCGGTGCATCGGGCGGATAGGGATCGAGGCCGCGGAGATCCAGATTGGCGGTAAAGGCGATTCCGTGGCGGATGGCGAACCCGACGCGCTGCACGACGTGATCCTGGGTGAAGTGGAAGGCATAGAGATTCGGTGGGAAGACTCTGGCGGCTGCTGCCGGTCCGTCCACCTCTTCGAGGGCGATCACGTCGGCATCGAGGATCTTGGCGTAGATGCTGAGGCGCGCGAAATCTTCCGGGGTTCGCGGCTTGACGTCCGGCGGCAGGCCGGGATCGCCGGCCGGGCGCAGTGTCAGCCACTCGAGATTCCAGGTGGCTACCTTGAGCACCCGTGCGGCGGCGGGCCAGGGGAGCAGGAGCAGCAGCAGAATGAGGAGGCGGCGGAGCATCATGGCGTGAGGGAGGCCAAAGGTGAGGGGAGACATGCCGAAGGCGGGCGATCATCCAATGGGTGCACGCCGCAGTCGAGAAGAAAATCTGCGATCGCGTTATAAAAACCGGGTGGCCGGGTTGGATCCGCGGCATCGCCAGGCGGGACCCAGATGATCGTTTCGTAGCGCGCTCTGGTCAAAAGGACGCGGTAGGTATTCATCGTGTTTCCGATCTTCTCGGGCTCGCGTGGCAGGATCCATTGGGTGCCGCGAAACTCGCGCACCCGCCAGCCATGAGGTGTGCGGACGAGATCTCCACCCCAGCACACGCCGGCATGATCGAGTTCGAGGCCCTGGCAAGAGAACTCCGTGGCCGGCACTTCCAGTGCGTCTGACGCCCGGACGTCGGGCCAGCGGTCGAGGAACCATCGCGTCACCGCCGCAACATCCATGTGCGGCAGTTCCGCACCGAGGCCTTCTGCCCGCAAGCGCCGGGCGCCGGAGCTGGCGAGGAGGCCCGCGCGACATCTCCCGCCCGACTGCGTGCGGAGCGCTCGGCGCATTGCACCGAGGTCGCGTGTCAGGCGGAACGGCACTCCACCTTCCCGGGCGACGATCTCGCGTGCGCGCTCGCGTGCGTTGGCCAACATCGCGTCTACCCATTCCGGGGCGGCGGCATTGCGGATCGCGCGCGCCGATACGACAAGATCGAGCGCCTCGTTGGTGGCGAGGTGCGGGCTCGGCGGCAGGCGCTGCCGTGGATCGCTTGTGTGAAGCGCCGCCTGCGCCGCTACGGTTCCCCAGAGCGGCCGATCCGCCAAGGCAAGACCCCATTCCGCGAGCCCACCTTCACCGGTGTGGATTTCCTGTCCACCGCCGACCAGGCAGACGAGCGCAGCCCAATCCTGGTTTCGCGCCATGATATCGAGAAGGTGCGCCGGCTCCGATTGCGTGAGCTGCGGGTTGCGATCGCGGCTTTTGCGGACAGCATAGGAAGCTGACCAGCAACGTTGTGCTTCGTCGATGACGACGACGCGCTCGGCCGGCATCTCGTCGGGACGGACGACGTAGTGGTCGCGAAAGGCCGGCAACCGCTGGATTTTCCCCTCGACCTCCTGGCGCGCCTGACGGAGGCGGCCCGATCGCCCGTTTGCCGCGTCGCGTGCCAGCGCCTCCCTGAGCACGTACACAAGGGTCGGATTGCCGGTGAGATACGCGCTATCCGGACGCCGTCCCGCGCCGAAGACGACGTTGAGGCCGACCAGGGTTTTTCCCGCACCAGGAACGCCGGTTACGAACAGGACAAGGTGCTGCCGATGCGCCTGAGCGCGTTCGACGGAATCGAGGATCGCGGCGCTGGTGCATTCGAGCTCTGCCGAGCCGGCGCGCGCCGCGGTGATCTCGGCGACGCCGTGCCCGCTGTACAAGCGGCGCGCTGCCTCGACGATGCCGGGCACGGGTCGGTAAGGGGCATTCTCCCATGCGATGGCGTCGATTGGCACGGGAAGCGGCGGAAAGCGTTCAGCGAGTCCTGCGATGAGCGGGGCGAGCGACGTTCGGTTCGCGCACATTGGCTGGGTCACGGCGGCAATCGGCAAGGGCCAATCCGGGTTCGCGAGGAAAGCCTCGGTTGCAACCAGAATGGGCACGATCGGAATTGTACAGCTTTCGGCATGAAAGTCGCGGAGATCGAGTGCGTAATCCTCCGTCTGCCGGAGATCGCCTGCACTGTACTCGATTGTGTGCGCTTTGAACTCGAGCGCGAGCACCATCTTAGGCGTGATCAGCACGGCGTCGATCCGCCGGCCGAGGCGGAGAAGCGGGTACTCCAACAGGATGTGCCAGCCCGATACTGCCTGCGTCGCTCCGAGTGTGGCGCGCAAGACGGCGATGGTTTCTTCCCAGGCGCCGACTTGGGCGGCCTCCGTCCGGCGGAAGTGCCGGACCTGCTGCGCCGCGAGGCGAGCCGCAATCAAGGCCGGCTCAGCGGCGAGGAAGTCGGCCACCCGTGCCGAGTAGAACGCCTGCGCCAATGCGGTGCTGCCTCAGCCGGATGGCTCACGTCCCTGTGAGAACGTCTTCCAGGGTGAGCGGGCAGGGGCCTGCGGCAGCGCGAGCGCCAACCGTCCGTCGAGGGTTTCGGGTAGCGCCCGCAGTGCGTCGCTGTAGAGCGCGGCGATGTCGATCCTCTGGCGCATCGACGGGCGATATTTGCGCCGCGCCCGGGCACGGAAGACGCGTGCCTCACCCGGCCAAGCTGGAACGTCTCGCGCTTCCGGCCAGGCCTGGGCTTCCAGATCATGGACGGAGGCCTGGAACAGCCATGCCTCGATGGCATCGATTTCGTTCCGGCCCACGCTTTCGATCTCCTCGGCGACGTTTTCCCAGTCCACCTGATCGTTGACGCGTTCGCCGGCGGCCAGCCGGCGCAGCAGTGACGCCTGGCGCTCGGTCCAGGTCACGATGTCGGTATCGTAGAGGTCGCTCATCGGGGCCTCCCTGTTCGTGATTCTACCGCCCCCGGATCCAGAGGGACAGGGGGCGTTCGGCGCTTTCCGTGGCAGTTGTGCGAAGCTACCATCGGCCTTTCTCTGCGCCTTTGCAGAAAGGCAGACTGATCATGATGCCAACGCTCTTCATCAGCCACGGCTCACCGATGACGGCGATCGCAGACACGCCGGCGCGGCGGTTCCTGCTCGGTCTTGGCGGCGAATTGCCGCGGCCGCGTGCCATCCTGGTTGCTTCCGCGCACTGGGAAACTGCCCAGCCGATGCTGAACGCGGTTGCACGGAACGAGACGATCCACGATTTCTATGGCTTTCCACAGGCGCTCTTCGCCATTTCCTACAACCCGCCGGGTGCGCCCGAGATTGCTCAGGAGATTGCAGAGACCCTGGGGAAGGCCGGAATCGCTGCGACGCTCGATAACGAGCGCGGGCTTGATCACGGCGCCTGGGTGCCGCTTCTTCTTGCGTACCCCGAGGCGGACATTCCCGCGCTCGAGCTTTCCGTGCAGACCGCGCTCGGGCCGCGCCATCATCTGGCGCTTGGCCGGGCGCTCACGGCTCTCAGGGCAAACGGGATACTGGTTCTCGGCAGCGGGAGCTTCACCCATGATCTTCGCCGGTTCGGTCGCGGGCGCGCGGGCATCGACGCGCCGGAGACGCCGGACGTGACGGAATTTGCCGAATGGATGGATGCGCACATCCGGGCGCATGACGTGGCTGTCCTTCTGGACTACCGCAGCCTTGCACCGCACGCGAAGGACGAGCACCCGACGGAAGAACATCTGCTGCCGCTCTATGTCGCGCTTGGTGCGGCGGGTGAAAATGCCGAAGCGAAGCGGTTGCACAGCTCGGTCGAGTTCGGGTTTCTGCGCATGGACACGTATGCGTTTGGGTGAGGGGCGCGTTCGGGTGAGGGGCGCCTTTTCGTGATGCGCAGGTTCAGGCCCAGGAAAAGAGCTCGACGCCGCTTTGCCGCAGCTCGGCCGCCTGCTCGGCGCCGGCTACGCGGCGCACCAAAAGGTGGGTGTTGAATACCCGAAGCAGCGCGGCGAGGCGTGAAAGCTCGCGCCCGGGCGCCGCTGCGCCCGCCGAGATGGAGCTTGCCGCGAGTGCCACAATCGGAATCGTCCGGTGCGAAAAGTCGATTTCCGGCAATTCCAGCCGTTCGAGCGCGAGCCCGACGAAGCGGCAGAAAGGTGTCATGGTCTGGATCGTATCGGCGATCCGGGCCTGTGGCGTCAGCCGTGGGATGCCAGCGAGCAAGAACGCGAGCCGTCGCTGCACCGGTTGATCGAGGCTCTGGCACGCTTCGATGAAGCGGCGTCGTTGGCGGCGGTTGGCAAGTGCTTCGAAGGCGATCGAGACGAGGTAGACCTTGGGCGCGGCCGTCAGCACATCCTCGGCGATGCGTTCCGCGGCAAGCGTCAGCATGAAAGCATCGAGATCGAAAGCTTCGAGCCGGGAAGGCGGCAAGGCTGCCTTCGCTGCGGTGATCTGCCGTTCGATCTTCTCGGGCAAGGTCACGCAGGCGAGCGGGGCGGGCTTCTGTGGATCGGCACCGGTGACTGCTTCCAGCATGGAAGCTGCGTGCTCCAGTGCCTCGCGCAGGACCTGCTCGGCATGGTGTTCGATCCGGCCGCGCTGCGCGGCGAGCCGGCGGTTAAGCATGTCCATCATGAGAACTGGATCCGGTCCGGATTCAGACCCTGTCTCCAATCTGGCAGAGATTGCCGTGACCTGGGCGCCGACAGCGTCGGTGCCGGCCTCGATCAGGGCATCGCGGATTTCACGTGCGATCACGGCGGCACGAAAAGCCGCCGCTCCCTCGCTTTCGTCATGCAAGGTGAGGAGGAAGCCGTGATCATCCGTGCGCATAAAGCTTTCGTCGGTGGCAAGGTGGCGGCGCAGAATCTCCTCGGCGGTCAAGAAGGCCTGGTCCGCCTGCTCGGCCCAGCGCACGCCAAGCCCGGAGCGAATTGTTTCGAGCCCCGTCAACGTGAGCTTGCTTGCAAACCGGGATTCCCGGTTCTCCAGCGGCGGATGCGGCGGCACCCGCCCGTGATGGATGCCGCCCGGCCGATGGTGGAAAGTGATGACGCGGAAGCGATCCAGGCCCTCTCGGTCGACCACAGCAGAGACCGCGGTTGCCGGCAGGATGGCGCCGTCGGGGCGCAGGAGATGCACGGGAAAGCGCGTTTGGCGCTGCCCCGCCGCGTGGCTTTTGCGAACTTCGAGATCCTTGTCCCGTTCGCGCGCGTCGAGGAGGTCGGTCCAGGGCCGACCTTCGATCGCCGCCGGAGGCCGCTCCAAGAGCTCCGCAAGCGGTGGGTTGGCCATGCGGACGGCACCGCTCTCGTTGACGATGGCGACCGGCGAATCGACGAACAGGAAGACAGAAGCAAGTAATTGTTGCGCGCTCCGCTGTTCCTGCCGCTCGCGCAGCTTGTCAGTAATGTCACGCCCCTGGATGACGTAGCGGGGGTGATCAACTTCCGAATTGCTCAGCGCCATGAAATGCAATCCAAGCCAGCGCGGCTGACCGTTCTGGTGTTGAGAGAGCAGCTCGAGCTGCAGCGAGCGTCCGCGATTGATGGACTGGCGGATTGCGGCAAGCGCGGTTTCGCTGGTCTCAGGGGCGATCAGCAGATCGAGCGGCCGGCCGAGCGCCTCCTCGGCGGAATAACCGAAGGTCACGGTGAAGGCACTGTTGACGTGCTCGATGCGAAGCCCGAGCCGCGCCGGCTCAAGTGCGCTTGCGATGACGATGATATTGCCCGACTGGTCGAGCGCCTGGCTGGTCAGTTCGGCCGCATCGACGGCCGATATCTCGCTTGCGCGCAAGGCGGATCGATCTCCGTTGCAGGGGCGGGAGGGCCCGCGAGCATGGAGAGCGGGTGGTAAAGGAAGCGATAAGCGAGGCCTGGCGGCGGGTGGATGGCAGATCCAAGCGCAACCGAGTACCCAGAATCGGACCTGAGTGATTCCAAGGCGCCGCCATTCGTGGGGGGATAGAAGAGCGCGAGCGGTTCCCGACCCTGGCGGAATGTCCGCCGCGGTCCGCGTTGCGGACCCCGCGGTTTTCCCTGCATTCCGCTTATGTCCGGGTCACCGGCGTGCGGCGGGCGGTACAAGGGGCCCGCCTCTCACATTTCCTGCCCGTGCAGCGAACGTGAGTGGGCAGGACACTGCCGCGAGCGGCGCTCAGTCGGCGCGGAATGGCGAGTGCTCGGCGAGAACGGCCATGTCGGCCGTGATCTCGGTGCGCTCATGGCGCAAGAAATCGGCCACGGCGTGCCGGAGGCCGGGATGTGCGATCCAGTGTGCAGAGAAGGTCGGGGTAGGCAGATAGCCGCGCTGGAGCTTGTGTTGGCCCTGCGCGCCCGCCTCGACACGTTGCAACCCGTGCGCGATCGCGAATTCGATGGCCTGATAATAGCAAAGCTCGAAATGCAGGAACGGCCACTCACCACGGCAACCCCAGTTCCGCCCGAAGAGCGTGTCGCTGCCGACCAGGTTGAGCGCTCCGGCCACGGGCTTGCCGTCCTGCTCGGCCAGCATGAGCACGACCCGATCGCCCAGCCGTTCCGCGAGCAGCGGGAAGAAACGCTGCGTGAGATAAGCCGAGCCCCATTTGCGATCGACCGTCGCGGTGTAGAACTTGTAGAAGGCCGCCCAGTGCCTTGGTTCGATCTCGCTGCCGGAGAGCACCCGGAGCGTCAGGCCGCTTGCGGCCTCGCGGCGCTCGCGGCGGATCATCTTGCGCTTGCGCGAGGAAAGGGCGGAGAGGAAGTCCTCGAACGTGCGGTAGCCAGCGTTCTGCCAATGGAATTGCATGCCGGTCCGCTGCAGCCAGCCCGCCGCCCCGAGCGCCGACCATTCAGGCTGCTCGCAGAACGTCACGTGCACGGAGGAAAGTTCGAGCCCACGGCAGGCTTCTTCGAGCGCGGCCGCCATGGCGACCGCGGGCACACTGGGGCTCGTCTCACCGGCTGACGGGCGCATCAGGAGCCTGGGTCCGGGCACCGGGCTGAATGGTACGGCGACTTGCAGCTTCGGGTAATAGGCGCCGCCCGCGCGCTCGAAGGCGTGCGCCCAGCCATGGTCGAACACATACTCGCCGTAGCTGTGGCCTTTCGCATACATGGGCGCCACGCCGGCGATGCGGCTTGCGTTATCGCGCAGCACGGCATGCTGCGGCAACCAGCCCGTGCGCGCGGTGGCCGAGCCGCTCTCCTCCAGCACGGCGAGGAAAGCGTGACTGACGAACGGGTTTGCATCACCCGCGCAGGAGTCCCATTCGGCTTGCGCGATGTCGGCAATGCGGTTGTGCAGAGTGAGAGTGAAGGTCGGCGAGCCGTCGGGCATACCGCCGATATGGCGATGTCCGCGGGCGGGGCAAAGCCCTGCGGGCGGTCTCGAACAGTCGCCCGCGGGTGGCCATGGTGCCTGGTTCGGTTATCGGGAAACCAGCCGGAGGGCACGCCTGCGGGCGGTTGGTGATGCGGTCGTTGCCGGGAGATCGAGCGGCAACAGAGGCGCGCCACGCGATGGTGCTGCGGCGCCGAACTCCGGCGGATCCTCGGGTTCAACTTCCGGCAGATCATGCCTGTCGAGATAGCTCGTCGCAAGATTGCGGAACACATAGTCGATCATTGATGTCGCACGCGGCACCGCCGGATCTCCATCGACCGGGCCGGCCGGTCCGAAGCGCGTCAAAAGAAACGCTTCGACGAATTCTTCGAGCGGCACCCCGTGTTGCAAGCCGAGACTGACGGAAGTCGCGAACGCATCCATGATGCCGCGGACCGCGGGCGCTTCTTTGTTGAGGGCGAGTGCGATCTCGCCCAAGCGCCCGTCGGCGTATTCGCCGGTTCTGAGATAGAGGCGGTGGCCGGCGATGCTCACTTTCTGGGTATAGCCCTGGGCGCGTGCCGGCAGGGCCATTTTGTCGCGCGGCGGGGCTTGCGGCGGGCCGGCAGAGGCGAGCGGGGCGATCTCGTGCACGTAAGCTGCCACCCGTTCCTGCATGGCGAGAGCGGCGGCTGGCGAAACTACCGGGAAAAGTTGCTCCCCCGCGAGAGCGCGGGAGAGGGCCGCTTCGGCGCTGATGCCACGCGCCGCGAGCCAGACGCGCGCCGTGCGGGTCAGGCCACCCTCGGGGTGTGTCGGGGCGAAGGGTGGAGCGACGGAAGCGGTTTCGACGCCGAGCAGCGCCTCGGCGGAACAAGCGGGACCCAGCGCGGTGGTTGCGGTGTGGGCGAGGGCAGGGGCGGCGCGGGCTTCGCGGAGCGCCGCGGAGGCTGCCTCCGCCAAGCCCGTCGCCGGTGCCTCGCGTGGCGGAATAAGCGGTTGCACTGGGGCGGCGATCCCTCCGCCGCGGAGCAGGGCAAGATGAGCGGAAGTGGCATCGGCCCGGCCGCGCAACAGCGCGGCAATGGCGGCGCCGAGATTGCGGGCGGCGGCGCTCTCATAGGAGAGACCGAGTGCCGCGAGCAACGCTGCGAAATCGGCGATCCTGACGGCAATCCGCGCCGCCTCCGGGCGGGCCAGGCTCAGCGTGTAGACCGCGGTTGCGACGGCATCGGCGAAATCGGCCACCGCGAATCCGGAGCCCGGTTCATGAAAAGCAGCCAGATTCAAGACGAAGCCGCTGGCTTCTGCGCTCCTGGGTTCGTCACTGCGGCCCTGCCAGATGCCGGCGTCGGGTGCTCCGCGACGGCGGAGCAGAAGCTCCCGCAGCCGCTCTGCCAACGGAACAGCGAGCCCGATCGCCTTGGCGCGTTCAGCGAGCGGGTGAATGAATCTCTCGGCGGCGTCAACCAGCCGCACTGGCCCCGCGCCGCCCGCAAGCCCTGCGAGAGCGGATGCGGCGCCGTCTTCCCAGGAGGCCGGCAGACTGACCAGGCGGAGCCGTGCGTCGGGGTCGCTCCCGGCAAGGGTGCGGCGCATTCTCACGCCGTGCCAGAACGGAACTGTTTTCATGCCACTCATGGTAGGCACGCGGACGAGGCTGGCAAGCGTATTTTGGGCCTCGATGCCGGTCTAACCACAAAATCCTGTGGATGAACCAAGTCGCAGCTTTTGGTCCGGCAAGTGGGACATGGACCGGCCCGCGCGCGTTCACTATATCGACGCCATGAACCTAGGAACGCTGCTCTTCACCTTGTTCCGCGGCCGCATGGTCGGCCGGGACGACGCCGGCAACCGCTATTACGAAGAGCGCCGACCTCGACCGGGGCTGAAAGCGCGGCGCTGGGTGCTCTACGCCGGAAGGCCGGAAGCTTCGGACGTGCCGTCGGAGTGGCACGGCTGGCTGCACTACACGATGGAAGCGCCGCTGCTCGGCGTGCCGCGCGAGTCGTGGCAAAAGCCGCACCTGCCAAATTTGACCGGGACACCAGGTTCCTATCGGCCGCCCGGACACGATTACGAGGGCGGGCAGCGCGCGCCTGCCACCGGCGACTATGATGCCTGGTCCCCAGGCGCCTGAGTGTGGCCCGGCGCGGCGCCGCCGAGATTGCGACTGGCGCGGTGGTCCTCGCTGTGGCTGCCGCGTTTCTTGCCTATGCGCTGGCGCATTCCGGAGCGGCGCCGGCCGGGGGTTATCCGTTGCACGCGGGCTTCAATAGCGTCGCTGGGCTTCCCGTCGGCTCGGACGTGCGCCTGGCCGGGGTTAAAGTCGGCCGTGTGATCAGCGAAGCGATCAACCCGGAGACCTATCTCGCTGACGTGACCTTCACGGTTGCCGACGGCATCCGTGTGCCGAAAGACAGCAGTGCCGCGATCGTGAGCGAGGGCCTGCTGGGCGGCTTCTATCTCGAGTTACAGCCGGGTGGCGATACGGCGATGTTGCGGACAGGCGGCCGCATCACGGTCACCCAGTCGCCGGTCAATCTCGAAACACTGCTTGGTAAATTCATCTTCAGTATGACCGGCGCGGCGAGTGCAGGAGCGAAGAACGGGCAGGCTGCGCCCGCCGGAGGCAAGCCGTGATCCCGCCCGCGCCGCCCGCCTGGCCGCAGGCTGACGGAACGCCGGTTTCCTGCCGCGAAAAGCTGCGGGTTCTCAGCGAGAATCATGTGGAGCTCGCGCAAGTTCTGCAGGATGCGTTCGACGATGCGGTGCTGATGGGGGTGGACGAAACTGCGATGCGCCGGCTCCTCTCCGACATGGTGCAGGGTCTCGAGTCGCCGAAAGTGCCGGCGGCCGGCAGATGACTGATCACGCGGATGACAGATAACAAGGCGCGCACCGTTACCCTCTCGCTCCTGCTGCTCGCGGCGGCGCCTCCGCTCATGGCACGTGCGCAACCGGCCCAGCCTGCGCAGCCGACCGAGGCGGCGCCGGCGGCTCCCGCACCGGTTCCGGTTGCGCCTGCCCCACCGGCTGCACCCCCGGGTGGGGGAGCGGCTCCTGCCGAGCCGCCGCAACCAGCCGCGCCTCCGCCGGCTTGGCTGCCGCGGCAAACGGCTGAGCTCCAGATCGTCGAAAAGGTGAATGCGACGTATCGGACGCTCGACGTTGCGGTTGGCAAAACAGCGAAAGTCGACAGGCTCGCGATCGCGGTCAAGGCGTGTGTGGTCCGCCCGCCCGGTCAGCAGCGGGACGCGGCGGCCTATCTCGACATCACAGGTAAGAGCGCCCAGTCACCTTCGTTCCAGGGATGGATGCTGGCGGCTGAGCCCGCCGTCTCGCTGTTCAAGGACCCGCTTTATGACGTGCGTGTGATTGGTTGCCGCTGACCCGGCGAACCGGCCTTCTGACAATCGTTCACTTTCCGAGATCGCTGTGAGGACGCAGTCGAACGTTTGCAAGACCGTGACCCTCCCGCCGTTGCCGCCGCTCGGGCGGCTCGCGTTGCTGCTCGACATCGACGGCACGCTGCTCGAGCTGGCGCCCGCTCCGTCGGAGGTGCTGGTGCCGCCGGATCTGCCCGATTTGCTGCACGATCTCGCGGCCCGACTCGATGGCGCTCTGGCTTTGATCAGCGGTCGGCGGATCGAAGAGATCGATGCGCTCTTTCCGGGGCTCGGGATTGCGGTTGCCGGGGAGCATGGCGCGGCTTTGCGGCGGGCGCCCGATCGGCCGGTCGAGCGCCTGGAGCTGCCCCGCGTGCCGCCAATCTTGCGTGCCGCCGCGCGCGAATTGGCCGCAGCGTACCCGGGTGTTCTGCTCGAAGAGAAACCGAGCGGCTTCGTCCTGCATTTTCGGCGGGCCGAGGCCGCGGGGCGGGCTCTCGGCGCGGCACTCGACAGCATGATCGGCGGTTCGGGCGCCGGGTTCGTCGTGGCTCCCGCGATCATGGCCTGGGAGGTGCGTCCGGCCGGCGTGGACAAGGGCGCGGCCGTGCACGCGCTCCTGGAGCGGGCGCCGTATGCCGGCCGCATTCCGCTGTTCGTCGGGGACGACGCGACGGATGATGACGCGATTCGGGCCGCCCGTGCGCTCGGCGGGTTCGGCTTCCAAGTTGGCAGCACGTTCGGTACGGCGGCTTCCGTGCGGGTCTGGTTGCGGAGCCTGATGGAGCCAGGTGAATATCGAAGTGTGGGTGCGCCATGCGCCGGATTGTGATCGTCTCGAACCGGGTGCCCGCCCCGAAGGAACGTTCGGCCGTGGCCGGCGGCCTTGCCGTTGCCGTGCGCGACGCGATGGCGCGCCGCCGCAAGCTCTGGTTCGGCTGGTCCGGCCGCACCATCGTCGGGCCGACGCGCACGCTACCTGCATTGACCCGCGTCGGCTGGGCGGACCTCGCGACGATCGACCTCTCCGAGCAGGATTATGCGGGCTATTATGTCGGATTCGCCAACAGCACGCTCTGGCCATTGCTGCACTACCGCAGCGGCCTTACCGAATATCGCCGGCGCGATCTTGCTTCTTACCTTGCTGTCAATCGCGCGTTCGCCGACGGGCTCATCCCGCTGCTCGAGGCGGACGATCTGATCTGGGTGCACGATTATCATTTGATCCCGCTGGGTGCGGCGCTGAAGGCGGGCGGTGTTGCGGGCCGGATCGGCTTCTTCCTGCACGTGCCGTTTCCGCCGCCGGAACTTTTTGCGACTTTGCCGCGATGGGAAGAGTTCTTGCGCGCGCTCGACGCCTATGCCGTGATCGGCGTGCAGACGGCGAAGGATGCAGCGCACCTCAATGAAGCGATGGCGGCCGCCGAAATTGCGCCCCGGGCCGAGCCATTCGCTGCCGGCATTGATCCCGGCGGATTTGCGACGCTGGCGCACCGCGCGGCCCGCGGTCGCGATCCGCTCAGGCTCGCTGAGAGCATCGGCGCGCGCGCCCTGGTGCTCGGGGTCGACCGCCTGGACTATTCCAAGGGCCTGCCGCAACGCTTTCTTGGCTTTGCTGCACTGTTGCAGCGCTTTCCCGAGCACCGTGGCAAGGTGACGATGCTGCAGATCGCGCCGATTTCACGGAGCGAGATCGCGCAGTATCGCATGCTGCGCCGCGAACTCGATGAGCTGGTCGGCCGTGTCAATGGTGAATACGCGGAATTCGACTGGACTCCGCTCAGGTATCTCACGCGCGGAGTGCCGCGCCAGACGCTGGCCGGCTTCTACCGCCAGGCGCGGGTCGGGCTCGTGACGCCATTGCGAGACGGGATGAACCTCGTTGCTAAAGAGTACGTCGCGGCCCAGGATCCGGCGGATCCGGGTGTGCTCATACTGTCGCGTTTCGCCGGCGCGGCGGAGGACATGCCCGGGGCGGTTCTCGTCAACCCGGTTGATCCGGACGAGACCGCCGAAGCGCTGCACGCGGTTCTCGAGATGGACCTCGGCGAGCGGCAGCGCCGGTGGCGGGAGATGATGGCGGCGGTCGAACGCACCAGTGCGGCGCACTGGGCGGACAGCTTTCTTGCCCGCCTCGAGCATGTTCAGGTTGACTGAACATGCTCTCTTTTTTGATTTCTCGAGCAATTTCATCGTCCTGACCGGTATCTGAGGATGCGCGTCGGGGCGATATTGCTTTTAGAGGGCGTGGCTTGATCCGGCCCGGCAACGCGGTAAGTTCGTAACAGATTCCGGTGGCCCGGAAGGGCTGAAACGGGAACGCGCAAACCGCGGCTGCCCCCGCAACTGTACGGCGGCGAGCCTGACCGAGCACCGCCATTGCCCGATACGGGCGAGAAGGCCGGGCCAGGCAACGACCCGCAAGCCAGGAGACCGGCCGGAATCGAGACTGCTCGCACGCTTCGGGCGGGGTGTACCGAGGCAACGGGGGTGAGCCCCGCAGGCGGCCGTCGTGCTGAGAACGGGGGCCTCAAGCACGCGTGCAGCATGGCCCATGACGACGGAGGCCATCCTGCGGATTCTTGCTGTGACGCTTGTCTTCATTGGCGTTCCGCTCGTTGCATTCGGGCAGACGAGCGGTCTTCCCGGAAATGGATCTGAGCTCGAAACCGCGGGCATTCCGGAAACGATTGTCACTGCGACCCGCGTTCCGACGCCGCTGCAGCAAATCCCCGCCGGGGTTACGGTGATCACCCGCAAGATGATCGAAGAGCGCGGCTACACCACACTTGTCGATGCGCTGTCGGCGGTGCCGGGGCTCAGGATCGTGCCCTCGGGCGGGCCCGGCGCCAATGCCAGCGTGTTCATCCGCGGCACCGACAGCAACCAGGTGCTGGTGCTGGAAAATGGCGTTCCGATCAACGATCCGTCGAATCCGACCGGCGCCTTCAACTTCGGGCTCGATACGCTTGCAGGGGTCGACCGCATCGAGGTGATCCGTGGGCCGATGTCGAGCCTCTACGGTTCCGGGGCGATCGGCGGCGTGATCAACATCATCACGACTCGGGGCTCCGGCTCGCCCGCGGGAAGCGTGAGCGTTGCCGCCGGGCTGCCCAACGCGGATCAGGTGCAAGCGGGCCTCTCCGGGGCGAGCGGGCCGTTCGATTACCGGCTTGACGCAAGTGCGCTCACCGAGGAGGGATTCGATGCGACGCCGCGGCGTGAAAGCGTCTATACCGGCGAACGGGATGGCTTTCAGAATCAGCAAGGGAGCCTCGATCTCGGCTGGACGATCGTTCCCGGGACGCGGCTTTCGTTCTACGGCTCGGGGCAGCACAGCCTCGATGGTTTCGATACGCTTGGCTCGCCTGCTTTCGATGCACCGAATGAGGTCGGTTACTCGACGAGTGCGCTCGGCACGCTCGCGCTGGCGAGCCAGGTGCTGCCGTGGCTGCAAACCGTGCTGATGGCATCCGGTCTTTATAACTTCCGCCATTACCTCAACCCGCTCAATCCGGCCGATCCGAACCAGGAGTCGAACAACGATCATTACCAGGGCACGCGATTTGACCTGCAATGGAACAATACGATCGAGCTCCCCGATGCCGGGGCGGCGCGTGATCAGACGGTGACGTTCGGCTACGAGCGTACCTCGGATTTTGCCAATGACGACCTGCAGGACAGCTTTTTCGGCGTGCCGTTCGTCCAGGAGACGCGCGCCAGCCAAATCTCGAGCGCCTGGCACGGTGGCGTTCAGAGCACCCTTTTTCGGCGCCTCACCTTTACCGGGAGCCTCAATGAAGAAGCGGTCTCGGCGGTCGGCGATGCGTTCACCTGGCGGGGCGGCGTCGTGCTTCGCGTGCCGGAACTCCTTTCGCGTTTCAAACTTTCTGGCGGGACGGCGTTCCTTGCGCCTTCGCTGTTCGACCAGTTCGGCTCGGGCGGCGGCTTTCAGGGCGACCCCAACCTTAAGCCGGAGCGCAGCATCGGCTTCGAGGTCGGCTGGAACACGACGTTACCGGCCTTCGGGCGTGCTGAATTCCTGGGCTTCGGCCTGACTTATTTCCATACCAACGTAAAAGATCTGATCGAGACGGTGTTCTCGCCGGTATTCACCACGGTGAATGTCGGGCTGGCGCACCTGCAAGGCGTGGAGGCGACGCTCTCGTTCTATCCGCGGAAATGGCTGCAAGCCGAGCTTGCCTATACGTACACCGATGCACGCGATGCCGAGACCGGAGAGCTTCTGCTGCGGCGGCCGGAGAATTCGTTCTCCGCCAACCTGCAAATTCGCCCGTGGCCCAATGTCACGATTGCGCCGGAGATTCTCTATACCGGGCCGTTCGAAGATGCGCTGGTCAACGACAGCGGTTTTCCGGCCGGCAACGGGCCGACGCCCTCCGGGACCATCGTCAACGTCAACACGACATGGCAGGTCACGCCGCGCGTCGCGCTCTTTCTTACCGGGAGCAACATCCTCGATGCAAAGTTCGAGCCGGCGAGCGGGTTCGCTTATCCCGGGGCGTCGTTCCTGCTCGGCGCGCGTGCGCGTTTCTGAGGGAGTCACACCAGCCGACGGAGAGGCTGACCCGCGCGGATATGTGCTGGGCGCGGGCAGTGGCGGAATGCCCGTCGCGACTGTCCGCCACGCTCTTTGCGCTGGCGGCTTGGGCTTTGCGGGCCTTGCGGTTTTCCGCTCTACGCCGGTCCGGGTTTCCAGAGCAGGCCTTTCCCGCTCGCCGCGTTGTCTTCGCGCGCCAGCACGAAGAGGAGGTCGGAAAGCCGGTTGAGATAGTGGAGAACCGCCGGGTTGAGGGGCTCGGAAGCGGCAAGTGCTACCACCCGCCGTTCCGCCCGGCGTGCCACGGCGCGAGCCTGATGGGCCGCTGCCGCGATTTTGCTGCCGCCAGGGAGCAGGAAGCTGTCGAGTTGCGGCAGAGCGCGATTGCGCGTTTCGATCACTTCCTCGAGTGCTTGTACCTGCTGCTCTTTGATCCGGATGCGCGGCTTGTTGCCGCCCTCCGGCGCTGCGAGATCGGCGCCGAGATCGAACAGGTCGTTTTGCAACTGGTGCACCAAAGCGGTGCGTTCCGCGTCGTCGGCAACGGCCTCGCCAAGCAGGCCGAGCGCCGCATTGGCTTCGTCCACCGTGCCGATCGCCTCGATACGCGCCGAATCCTTGCGCACGCGCCGGCCGTTGCCGAGCGAGGTTTCGCCCTGATCGCCGCCGCGTGTCACCACGCGGTTGATTCTGACCCTCATTGGCTGTCCTCCAGATTGGGGCCACCTTCCGGATTGGTCAGCCGGAAGCGTATCCTGAGCAGCATGGTCGAGGGAACGGTGACGCCGCCTTTCTCGCGTGCCGGGACGAAGTGCCAGTGGCCGACTGCGCGCTGTGCTGCCCGGTCGAGCAGGAGGTAGCCGGAACTGCGGAAGATATCGACCTTTGCTGCGGAGCCATCCGCCGCGATGTGAACCCTGAGGAGCACCGAGCCCTGTTCACCCGCGCGGACCGCGCGCTGCGGGTAGGCGGGCGGAACGTTCTTGACCGTCCGGTCGAGCGCGGCGGGAATTACGCGGCTGCCTGAAACCAGGCCGGTTCCTGCTGAACCTGGCGTTCGGGAAGGTTGCGGCGGCTCTGGGGCTTGCGACGCCGCCAGCGCTTCTCGGGGCATCGCCGGCGCCTGATGCGTCATGCCCGGTTGACGAGCCTCTGCAGGTGGCGCCTCGGGCGGCGGAAGCGGGAGGGGCGGCTTGGCAGCTTGCGGCGGCCCTGGTGGCGGCCCGGGTGGCGGATGGGTTGGCGACGTCCTTCCGGCAGGACTAGGGGCAGTCTTGGCGGCGGGTTTCGTAGCGGGCGTGTTCGATGCTGGCGCCGGCACGGCCTTACGGCCGACGGCGGGCGTGTTCTGCACGACCAGCTCGACCTCGGCCAGCACCGGCAGTACTGGCGGGCCTCGTCCGGGCAAGAACCAGCTACCTGCCACCAGAAGGAGGGCGAGTGCGGAATGCAGGGCGAGCGAGAAAAGAGCGCCCCGGAGCATCAGTCCGGCAAGAGATGCGGCAGGCTGTCCTGGCCGAAGCGAAGGCCAAACGCGGCGGCCGCCGCGGGCAGCGCCGCCAGCGGCGCTCTGTCGGCGACGATCCGGCCGTGGTCGAGCACCACCATCCGGTCGGCATAGCGCAAGGCGAGGTCGATCGCGTGCAGCACGACGACCACCGTCCTGCCGGAAGCCGCGGTTTCCTTCAGGAGCTCCATGATGGAAAAAGCTGCCCGGGGATCGAGGTCAGCCGTCGGCTCGTCGAGCAGCATCACGTCGGGTTCGGTCGCGAAGACGCGGGCCAGCATGGCGCGACGGGCTTCGCCGCCAGACAGGCGATTGACGCGGTGGCTTCTGAGCGGCGCCACTCCGGTCGCCGCGAGCGCCCGCTCGACTGGCCTTGGGTTACGATCGCCATGCGGAATCCTCCCGAGGAACGCAACTTCCTCCACGGTGAGCCCCCAGGCCGCCTTCTCGCCTTGCGAGAGATAGGCGCAATGTCTTGGATCAGGCTTCTTCAGGCCCGGAAGAATTCCACACAAAGCTTTCAGAAGAGTGGATTTCCCGGCTCCATTCGGGCCGGCCAGCACGGTGAGAGAGCCGGCTTCGGCGACAAAATCGATCGCATCGAGGATGCACCGCCCACCAAGCTCTACCGTCAGCGCGCGGGCCGCGATCATCGCCCCATGCGGCGCGCGATGACCACCAGAAGCGGCGCCCCGAGAAGAGCGGTGAGCACGCCGAGCGGCGGCTCGGCATTGAGCGGAAGCAGCAGCACGCCGATCCTGACGAGCAGGTCTGCCGCCAGCAGCAGCACGGCGCCGGCGGCTATCGAGGGGAGCAGGAGAGACGCTGGCCGTTCGCCGACCCAAGGCCTGAGCAGGTTCGGCACGGCCAGTCCGACGAATCCGACCCCGCCTGCGACCGCGGCCGCCGCGCCGGCCGCGAGAGCTGTCCCGAGTGCCACGCGACGCATCGTCTTTTCCGGTGACACACCGAGGCTTGTTGCTGTTTCTTCACCTAAGGATAGAGCATCCAGGCCGGGCCCGAGAAAGATCAGCAGTGCTGTGCCGAGCAGGATCGGGGGAGCGGCCAGCGCACAGTCGAGCAGGGTACGGTCCGCCACCCCGCCGAGCAGCCAGAACGTGAGCTCGGCGAGCGCATAAGGATTGGGTGCGAGCGCGAGGGCGAAGGCGAGGAGCGCGGCAGCGACGGCCGCGAGGCCGATTCCGGCGAGGATCAAGGAAGGCCCGGTCGGCGCGCGGCCGGCGAACAGCAGGAGGGCGGCCGCGCCGACGCCTGCGCCCAGCAATCCGGCGAGCGGCAGCGCCGGGGCGAAGGCGGCGGCAAGCCCCCAGTAGAATGCGATCGCCGCGCCGAGCGCTGCCGTGCCGGAGATGCCGAGCAGCCCGGGATCGGCGAGCGGGTTGCGCAGTGCCCCTTGCAGGGCGGCGCCGGAGCCGCCGAGCGCGCCACCGACCAGAAGCGCGAGCAGGGTGCGCGGCAACCGGAGCTGCCAGAGAATGACCGGCGGCGGCAGCCCGATGCCGCTCGATCCGATCAGCAGGGAGAGGACAAAAAGGAGGACCAGCAAGGCGGCAAGGCAGCGCATCATCTAGTGTGCCGACTCGAACGCTTGTTACTCACGATGGACATGCTGCGTCGGCACATTAATTCTTTGCTTTCAGTGGCCTGCTGATCCGCTTTCGTTCGCTGCCGAGGGCAGCCAACGGCGGGGGCAGGAGACGAGCGATAGCCGCTGCGGCCTGAGCCGCGAAGGGCGAGCCGCACATCAGCCACGCCGCCGGCACGCGACGGCGCGGCAGCGCTGCGAGCGCCGGATTGTTCAGGAGTGATGTGGCAAGGGAGGGAAATCGCTTCGCCTCCGGCAGGACCAGGACATCCGGAGGATGGGCGAGCAGGCGTTCGAGGTCGATCCAGCCACCGGCTGCGGCGTCGCGATAACCGGCTGCCCAGAGCACGGCGCCAGCGAGCGAGCCGGGCCCCGCGGCCAAGCCACGCGGCTCCAACAAGATTGCCGTTTCTCGGTGCGCCGGGCGTGGCAGGGCGGCGAGAGTGGCATCCATGGCGGCGATCAGCTTCTTGCCGCGGGCGGGCCGGCCGAGCAGCGTGGCGAGGCGGGTGACCTCGGCACGGATTGCAGAAAAAGACTGGGCATCCGCGATCGTGACGACGCGAACGCTGAGCGCTTTGAGCGCCGCCACCACGCTTTGCGCGCCAAAGCGCTCGGCGAGGACCAGGTCCGGATGGAGCCGGAGTATCGCTTCGGCCGAGGGGCGCACCGTGGGCAAGTGCCGGGCCTCCGCGGCTACCGCCGAGAGTGCCGGATCACGCGCCAAGGGGGAAAGCCCGGCGATTTCGTGCGGCGCCAAGAGGACCAGCATCTGATCGGTGCAGAGATTGAGCGAGGCGACGCGCAATGCCGCCTTGGCCTCCTTCGCTGCGGTCAGAAAAAGGCTGAAGCCGAGCGCGACCGAGAGCAGTCCCGCCCACCTCACAGCACGGGCACGCCGTGCTGCTTGGCTTTCACCTCGGGCTCGACATGGATGGTCACGCGGAGGTCGCCCATCTCCTGGCGGAGTGCTTCCTCGATCCGGTCGCAGATGGCGTGCGCCTCGTCGACCCGCATTTCCCCGGGCACGACGAGGTGGAACTCGAGATAGGTGAAGCGACCGGCCGTGCGGCTTCTCAGATCGTGCGCTTCGATCGCACCGGTCGCATGTTCGGCAACAAGCTTACGGATGCGTTCGCGAATCGGTGCATCCGGCGCCTCGTCCATCAGCCCGCCGACCGAGCTTCTGATGATCTTCCAGCCGGACAAGAGGATGTAGCAGGCGACCCCAACCGCGAGCAGCGGGTCGAGCCAGAGGAGGCCGCCGCGAACGGCGAAGATCAGTCCGACAATCACCACAACGGAGGTGACGACGTCGGTGAATAGATGTCGCCCGTCGGCCGTGAGAGCCGGTGAGTGACCGCGTTTTCCCTCGTGAACCAGGAGCGTGGCCCAGGCGGCGTTGCCCACCGTTGCCAGCGCGTTGAGGCCGATGCCGACCGATGCGGCGTTGATCACCTGGGGGTGCCACCAGACGTGCCATGCGTGGTTCAGAATGAGGAGCGCGGCGACGACGATCAGCACTCCCTCGATCACTGCGGCGAAGAATTCGGCTTTGCCGTGTCCGTACGGATGGTTCGCATCCGCCGGCACGGCGGCGAAGCGGAGCGCACCGAACGTCAACGCGGCCGAGGCGACGTTCACCACCGTCTCGAGCGCGTCGGAATAGAATGCGGCGCTGCCGGTGAGCCACCACGCGAGACCCTTCAGCACCAGGATGGTGATGCCGACGCCGATGCTGCCGATGGCGATGCGCTGGAGCCGCTGCACAATTAATCCCCGCTCGCCGGCGCCCTGCCGTCGCGGCACGGTCGCGTCGCCGCGACCGACCGCCAACAGGTCCCAGGGCCAGCGGCGTCAGGGCACCTCGACCATAGTCCGAGCCTGCGCCGAACGGCGCGCCGTCTCCAGCACTTTCTGAATCTCCCAGCCTTCGCGGAAGTCTGGACCCTTGGCGGGTTGACCCGCGATCGCCGCGAGGAACTCGGCTGCTTCGATCGTCTTCAGATCGTTGAAGCCGAGCTGATGACCTGGTGCCGGGCAGAACAGCGCGTAGGGGGGATGCTCCGGCCCCGCCTCGATCCGGACGAAGCCGCGACGGGAGCGTGGTCCGTCCGCGCGGTAGAACAGAAGCTCGTTCATCCGTTCCTGCGTGAAGACGAGAGCGCCGCGCGAGCCATAGATTTCGCACGCGAGGTGCATGGTCCGGCCGGTTGCGACCCAGTTCGCTTCGATCGTGCCACCTGCTCCGCGGGCAAATCGCACCGTCAGGCGCGCGATGTCTTCGACCGCGACTTCCCGTCGTTCCGTGCTGCCCTGGGTCAGCGGCCGCTCCTTGACGACCGTTTCGAGGTCTGCAGACACTGCGGCGATCGGCCCCAGCAGGAAACGCGCGAGCCCGATGATGTGGCTGCCGAGGTCGGCCAGGACGCCACCGCCGGCGGGTGCAAGGCGCCAGGAGAAGGGGGTTTCGGGATCGGCCATGTAGCCTTCGGCGTGGATGCCACGGAAGCCCGTGATCTCGCCGAGTTCGCCGCCCGCGATCATTTCCCGTACCAGTCCAAGCAGCGGGTTCTTCACGTAGTTGAAGCCAACCTGGGTTGTGATGGAGGCTGCTTCGGCAGCCTCGACCATCTGGCGCGCGTCCTTTTCGTTGGCGGCCAGCGGCTTTTCGCAATGCACGTGCTTGCCCGCCGCAATCGCGGCGAGCGCCATTTCATGATGCAATCCGGTCGGCGCCGTGATGCAGACGATGGCAATTTTCGGGTCTGCAACAAGCTCGCGCCAGTCTTCGGTCATCCGTGCGAAGCCGAAGCTCTTGAAAGCGCGCTCGGCCCCGGCACGGTCGTTGTCGGCGACCATCTCGAGCACTGGCCGCGCGCTGAGGGGGAAAAGGCTCGCGGCGGCCTGGTAGGCCAGGGCATGCGCCTTGCCCATGAAACCGGTGCCGATGACACCAACGCCGATGGTGCGCTTGTGCTCTGCCATGCCGGCTACACCGCAACGAATCGCCCGCTGCCGGCCGATTGGACGGCGGCATCGGCAAGCCTGAGTGCACGCCTTCCGTCTTCCAGGGAAAGCGGCATGGCGCTGCCTTTTTCCACGGCGGCGAGGAACGCGTCGAGCTCGAGGCGATAGGCGTCCGCATAGCGCTCCAGAAAGAAGTTCAGCAGCGGTTCCCGCACCTCGGTTTGCGCCTTGCTGTAGCGGCGGAGCGTGGAGGCGCGGAGGTTATCGTTGAGCAACATGCCACGGGCACCGAACACTTCGATCCTTTGGTCGTAGCCGTAAACTGCCTCGCGGCAGTTGTTGATGTGGCACTGCCGGCCCGATGGCGTTCGCATGACGATCATCAATGTGTCGAAATCGCCGGCGTTGCCGATTGCCGGATCAACCAGCGCGTGCGCGGTTGCGAACACTTCGGATGGCTCCTCGCCGAGCAGCCAGCGCGCCATGTCGAAGTCGTGAATTGCCATGTCCCGGAAGATGCCGCCAGAGCTCGCGATATAGGCGAGGGGGGGCGGTGCAGGATCGCGGCTGGTAATGATGACCTGCCGGACCTCGCCGATCTCTCCCGCATCGATGGCGCGGCGCACGGCGGCCATGCTCGGGTCGAAGCGGCGGTTGAATGCGACCATCGCGCGGCCCTTGAGCCGGTTCGTTTCGGCAATCGCCGAATCCACCTTGCGGATATCGAGATCGACCGGCTTTTCGCAGAGCACAGCCTTGCCGTGCTTTGCTGCCTCGAGCAACAGATCGACGTGCGTTGCGGTCGGGGTGCCGATGACGACGGCATCGACGTCGGTGCGGGCGATCACTGCGCGCGGGTCGGTTGCGGGCTCCGCGTTGAGCATGCGCGCGAGCTTCTCGGCGGCGGCCGCGACCGTGTCGGCAACCGCGACCAGGCGGCAGCGGGGATTGGCTGCGGCATTCGTCGCATGGATGTGGCCGATGCGTCCGGCGCCGAGAACTGCGATCCGGATCATTTGCGCACTCCTTCAAGGACTTCCGGGGCGGCACCAGGTTTTCCGCCCGCCGCGCCGGCGCAGCATGGCGGCTTCGGCGGGCAGGATCAACCCGCCCCGATAGGGCCTCTCCTCGGCGGCGCGCACGATCGCCGGGCGGGCACGCTGGCGGGTCTGTTGACGGTTCCGGACGAGAGCGTTCGCCGGTGGTAGATTGGTCTCTGCGCCGCCGGGAGCAATCAGGCTCCCGCAGCAGAAGGACCGAGGAGATGAGTGCAAGCGTAAAAGAAATGCTCGCCGCCGCCAATGCGACGGTTGCGCGGCTCAAGCCGGCGGAGGTTGGCAAGATGGTCGGTGCTGATGACGTCCTGATCGTCGATGTGCGCGACCCGAGCGAGGTTGCGGCCAGCGGCAAGATCAAAGGTGCGGTGAATGTCTCGCGCGGCATGCTGGAGTTTCGCGCCGATACCGACAGCCCATACCACGATCCGGCATTCCAGAAAGAGAGGCGGGTCGTCCTCTACTGCGCGTCCGGCGGCCGGGCGGCGCTCGCAGGGAAGACGCTGCAGGAATTCGGCTACCGATCCGTCTTCAATGGAGGCGGGTTTCGTGAGCTGGCTGACGCCGGGGTGGCGACGGAGGTCGGCTAAAGGAGATCATCGCGCGCGCGGGCGGGGCGCTGGCCGACCTGGTGCTACAAGCTTTTCAGTGCTGATTGGCGACCGATCATCTGCGGCGGCTAGGCTTGTCCAGTTGCGCACGGCGGCCTTAGTCCTGGCTCTGTACGTTCGCCGGCACGGCGGGGCACGCAAAGGAGCGAGGTGAGCGCTGAAAATGAAAGCAAAGGGCGCGTTGTCCGGCGCCGGGCAGAACGTGTGAGGCCCCTGGTCCCAAAATCGGGGTCCACTTCAGGCCGGAGGCATGGGCCGCAAACGCCATCCCGCTTCGTTTGATTCTCTCCCCGCGGCAGGGATCCGCGTTCGTTGCCGCGAACCTTTGCACGGATGCGACCAGAAGGACGAGCCGGATGGATGAGGCCGCAAGGATCAGGGCGATGTCAGGCGCAACACTGCCGGCGTGACAGGATCAAGCATGAGCGGAACCGTGCTGAGACGCCCCAGGGTTACGCCGGTTTGGAGGTCGGTAACAATGAACGGGCGCGGCAAGGTCACGGTGAGATGCTCGCGCGTGGCATCCGCGCTGAAGTCGCGTTGGATGGCGATGATGGTCGCCCGACCAGCGGTGAACGCGTAGGTTGTTGCATCGAATACTGAAAGCGGGAATTCCGGTTTCACCATAGCCGCACCGAGTTCCGTCAGCATTGCCGCGCGATCGTTGAGCGGCAGGATCGCGGCTCTTGCGCTCGTGAAAAGATGAGCGAGCGGTGCATCGGCTCTGCGCTTGCCGTGCTGATCGAAGAGCCCGGGCTCAGCGTCGGTCAGCACCCGGCCGCCCGCGGCGGCGAAGACGCGGATCGCCTGGATATCGGCGTCCGAGAGGACGATCGCGCCGGGCAGGATCAGGACGCGCGCGCCGTGAAGATCGCCCCGCGCAAGTTGCACAGGGCCAATATATGTGGGTGAGATGCCCAGGTGAGCGAGTGTATTGCCTGCTGCTGCCAGTGCTTCACGTTGCGCGTTGCCGCGATCGTCATCGTCGAGCGAACGCGTGATCCAGGCGGTTGGATCCGATTTCTGCTCCAGGAGCCAATGAATGCGGAAACTCGCCGGCGAATAGAGGACGGCCACCTTGTCGTGGATTGGGGTCGCGTTCAGGACCGCCTGGCCGAGCGGGCCGCGGAGTGCGGCGAAGACAGGTGCGTAAGCCTGCCCGTCCGGGCGCAATGCGCCGTCCGGCGCGACGATGCGATGGTGCTCGTTCCAGAGCACGAGGCCACGGCAGCCTTCGAGCCATGCCTGCCAGATCAGGTGCAATCGTTGCGGGTCGGCGCGGAAGCTGGTGGTGAGGGTGATGATCGCTGGGTTCTGCGAGCGCAGGATCGCGAGGTTCTCGTCGGCGGGGTAGATCTCCATCACGTCCACAACGTGGGCGAGGCGGAGGTAATCGTAACCGCCCCAGCCGGGAACCTGGGCGCCCTCGATCGCGGCAAGCGCTGACGGATCGGCCTCGTGCACAGCGTCGGTTCCGGCCCGGAGGCTGTCGGCGAAGGCCTTGGCCATCCAAGCTTTGAAGTCAGCCCAGCGCGCATAGTTCTCGCTGCTCTGCTCGACTACCTGTTGGGTGAGTTCGGGGCTTGCCTCGTTCCAGCTCGTATAATTTGTGCCCCATTCGCGGTTGAGGGCAGAGAGCGAGCGATATTGCGTTTGCAGCCAGGCACGGAACGCGGCGAGCGCCACCGGAGAAAGGTCGAAATCCCAGGGCGCCGCAAGCTCGGCGATTCCGGTTTCGTCGCCGAGATTGTAATAAAGCGGATGGTCGGGCGCGGCGGCATGGACGACACGCATGAGCCGGTCCTCGATCCGGCGCAGCCAGACGGGATCCGATAGGCTCGGATCGCGATCGAACACAGAAAGATCCGCGGGGTCCGCGGCGTAGCGCTTCTGCAATGCGGCGAAGCGCGCGCCGATCCATTCCGTGGGCGACCAGCGATGATACGCGGAATAGAAGTCGGTCGCTATGTTCTCGACATAGTAGCGCAAGCCTGCCTGCTTGAGCGGGCCAGCGTCCTTGGGATCAAACACCATGCCTGCGGTGATGCCGATCCGCTTCAGCGTCGCGAGCTCGGCTGGTGTGGCGGGCTGCCATTCGATGATCTGGTAATCGGGCCAGGAAGCTGGCAGTGCGGGAATGGTGAAAGCGAGAAGCAGGCCGAGCGCCGCCAGCAATCGCTTCATGTGAGCCCCCGGCAGGGCAAGGGTTTTGCCACGATCCACGAGGCCGGTCGTTGGGTCTGGGTTCCCTCCTCGCCGCTGGTCATTGAGCAGGCAGTTTGTGCGCCAGCGCCACGGCCAGGCGAGCGGTTCGACCCGCGTTCCACGCGGACGCGAGAATCATTTGACCGAGCCATCCCCCTGCAAGGGGATTACCTTCCCTCCTTTGAACACGTTGCCGGAAAGCTCGGCGGGCGTTGCCGTGATATTGTGCACGAAGATGGTCTGGTGACCGGTGTTGTTGGTCAATGTATTATTCTTGATGATCAGCGCATCGGTCGGCTGTGTGACACCTTCTTCGCCAATCATGATGGTGTTGCCCCAGTTGCCGGATTTCGGGCCTTTCTCAAGGGTGTTGCCGGTGATGATCGCGGTTCCCCCATTGGGAATATCGATGAGGTAGCTTGCGCTGCCGGTCGGACCGTCCTCGATGTCGCAGCTCGACACTTCCGTTTTCAGCGCACGTGATTTGATGTCATGGGCGGTATGGGTGTCATAAAATCGTGAGTTCTCAACCTGCAACTCAGCGATGTGTCCCGCATAGAGGGCGTGAGCGCAGCCGAAGTGCGGGTCGCACCCGCCATTACCAATGAACTGGCTGTTGATAATTCTGATGGTCGCCTGCCGATTGTTGGCGCTGAGTATGCCGTCCTGATTGTTAATGAACCGAACGTTCTCCACGGTCAGATTGCCGCCTTCGGCACGAATTCCAGCGCCATTCATGTCAGGGACGCGCGCCCGCTGCAATGTCAGATTGCGGATTGTGACATCGGTGCCATCGACAACCAGGATGGCCTTGCCTGCGCAGGTCTTGTCGGTGAGCACGACGTTCGGCCCGACGCCCTCGATGATCAGATGGGACGGCCGCACGATGGCGCAATCGAAATACGTTCCTTGGGCGATCCCGATTGTGTCGCCATCATGCGCCGCGGCGATTGCCTGGCTTGGTTCCTTGTATTGCTGGTGCGCACCTACCGTCAGCGTCTCCGCGGCAGGAGCCCCGCATGAGCCGACGAGCAGCAACGCGACGATGACAAGGTTCCGCAGCATCGGGCAAAACCTCCCTGAGGGACCCGCGGCATATCGGCCGACTGAATCTCGTCTGACCCCACTCACTCGGTCATGCGGGTCAAGAACACTTCGCTCGACCCACGTGCCCACGCCGATACAGGCCGAAATCATATCACGCAGGCGGGGCGGCGACACAACGATAATGATGCCCCATCGCCTTGGGGAAAGACGTGGCGCGAGGCCAGTGTGCCGATTCCGGGACCTCAATGTCACGAATGGAGCCTTCTTACGGCACACCGCCTTTTTATTTTCAGGGACCTCTCGATCCCCTTACGGTTGTCGCCGAGAGCAACAACCGGCGGGGGCAGGACCCCCTTTGTTTTCAGT
>JBOHMN010000740.1:0-2915 GCA_050730175.1 Acetobacteraceae bacterium
CTGTCGGCGTTCGTCTTCCTGACGCCGCAAAGCCTGAGCAACATCGCGCTCGACGGCAGCGAGAGCGTGTTGCTATGCATCGGCTCCGCATTCCTGCTCGGCGCCGGCGAGCTCGATATTTCCATCGGCGCCAACGTGATTTTGTCCTCGGTGGTCGGGGGTAAGGCGATGGCGGCCATCGGCAGCCCCCTGGCGGCCAGCCTGATCGGTGCCGCGGCGTGCATCCTTTGTGGCGCCGCCGTAGGGGCGTTCAACGCTCTGGTGGTGACGCGGCTGCGCGTGACCTCCTTCATTACGACGCTGGCGAGCCTCGGGATCGTCACCGGCATCGCTTATGTGCTGACCAATGGCTACAATATCTCGAACGTGCCGCTCGCCCTGCAGTCGGATTTCGGCGTGGCCAAGCTCGGCGGTTTCTTGCCCTACCCGGCGCTGACCGCGCTTGCCTTCGCCCTGGTCTCCTGGTTCGTGTTGTCCCGTACCCAATTCGGGCTGCACACCCTGGCGCTCGGCTCCTCGCGGGAAGCGGCGGTGCGCGCCGGCATCAACGTGCGCCGCAGGCTGATGGCGCTGTTCATGTTAGCTGGCGGCGCTGCCGGCGTGTGCGGTTTCATCGATTTGAGCCGCTACGCATCGACCAACCTGAGCGGCCATCAGACCGACGCCCTGGCGGCAATCGCCGGCGCGGTGATCGGCGGCACAAATCTGTTCGGCGGACGCATCTCGATCGCCGGCGCCGTCTTCGGCGCGCTGCTCGCCGTGATCCTCCAGGACGGTCTCGTGGTCGTCGGCCTGGCCGCTTTCTACCAGCTCATCGCGGTGGGTATCGTACTCATCGCCGCCGTTTCCGTCCGCGAGTTTGCAGGGAGCGGCGATTCGACCACACCGTTCTCCACGAGATTGATTGCTTTGCTGTATGGTCACGCACCGACGAATGCACGGGTATGAGGTTAACTCTCCCGGAAACGCCCACAACGGTGACAGAAAGGAATCGTCATGAGGAAACCGAAGAGCCTGCGACAGAACCGTGTCGACCGAACGGATCTCATAAAGGGCTTGAAATCGCCCGGAAAAGCGGTGGGCTTCGCGATCATCGTCGCCGCCGGCACCGCGCTCACGCCCAGCAACGGGTGGACGGCGGCAGCTCCGAAGCTCGACATCGCATTCGTCGTCGCTGACTCGGCCGATCCGTTCTACCTGACGATGAAGTGCGGCGCGATGAAGGCGGCCGAGGAGATGAACGTCAACCTGTCATGGCAGGGTAGCACGTCCGTCGATTACGCGCCGGAGATGAGCGTCCTGCATGCGGTGGAACTCAAGAAGCCTGAGGGCATCGTGCTCGCGCCCTTCAGCCCGATCGCCTTTATCGCGCCGGTGAAGGCGCTGATGGCTGCCGGCACGCCGGTCGTCACGGTCGACGGCAACCTCGCTGAGAAGGTCGAGCTCGAGAACATCCACACCAACAACTCAGGCGCCGGCGCGTCCGCGGCCGACATGCTGGGCGAGGCGCTGCATGGCAAGGGCACCGTCGGCGTCATCACGTTCCAGCCCGGCATTCCGGTCGAGGTCGCGCGCGTGAACGGCTTCGTCGAGGAGATGCACAAGAAGTTTCCAGGCGTGAAAGTGTTGCCGACGCAGTATGGCGGCGCCGATGCCGGCAAATCGGCAACGATCACGTCTGGCCTCCTGGCGAGCCACCCGGATATCGCCGGCATCTATGCCACCGATACGAACGACGCCGAAGGTGCGGCCTCGGCGGTCAGGGCGGCGGGCGATTCGGCAAAGGTGAAGGTGGTGGCGTACGACGCGGCGCCCGAGGAGGTGAAGGCGCTCAGAAGCGGCCTGTTCACCGCTCTCGTGGCGCAGGAGCCGTATCAGGAAGGCTACCGGGCGGTCACGCTGCTCGCCAAATATCTGCGTCACGAGATCACGAAGAAGGACATCCCGTATCTTTATCAGACGGGCGCCGTGGTGGTTACGAAAGCCAACGTCGACTCGCCGACCGTTGCTCATACGGTACTTTACGAGAGCACCTGTTCATAGTGTCCTCAGCAGGCCACTGAAAAGATGAGAGCGGGACGACTCGACGCGAAGCCGCGAAAAACTCTCGTCTTCCCCTCCGCCGCCGGGGGCGGAGAGAGCCAGGGTGAGGTGGGGGACCCACCCGAAGCACCTGCCAGGGAGAGCAGTGAATCAATCCGATCGCATCCCGCTCTGGCCTCGGGCGGGCCGCAGCGGCTCCGGGAAAGGGAAACATAAGCTATGAACGAAAACGAACGCCCGGCTCGGCTGGGTCGGCGCACCTGGATCAAGTGCGGCGGCGCGCTCGGCACAGCGGCGGTTGCGGGTGCGGCGCTCGGAGGTCCGTCGACGGCCTTCGCGGCGGCACAACCGCTGAAGGACGCATCAGGCCATGGCATGAAGGTCACCAAGCTGGCGGAGCTCGCGCCGTTCAGGCCCGGCTCGGTCATCGGCACCAAGCCGAACCTGCCGCGTCGCGTCGCCTGGGCCAACTCATCGAATGCCGAATTCTTCATCGAGCTCGGCAATTCGATCAAGGCAGCAGCGCACGATCGGGGCCTCGCATACGTGACCGCGATCGCCAACAACGACTCAGCCACCAACATCGCGCAGATCAACAGCTTCCTTCAGGTCGGCATCGCCGCGCTCTGCATCCAGCCGATCGACGCAGCCGCCCAGGCGCTCGTGATGCAGCGCGCTATCGACCAGGGGATCGACGTCATGTCCCTGGTGACGCCGCCGAGCACGATCCAGTGCGTGGCCAACCAGTACGAGGTCGGATACGCACAAGGCGCTGCCGCCGCGGACTGGATCAAGGAGCATCTCGGCGGCAAGGCGCAGGTGGTAATCTTTAACCTGAATACGATTTCGGTGCTGATCGCCCGTGATCAGGG
>JBOHMN010000741.1:0-2330 GCA_050730175.1 Acetobacteraceae bacterium
GTCGGGTCCGAACATGAAGTGGTACACGAGGAGTTGCGAGCGCCCTCTGAAGAGGTCTGCCAGCGAGGCGCTCCCATCATCGGTCTCGAATCGGTACTCCTTGTCGATCCGGACCCACGGCAGCTCCTGCCGTCGCCGCGCCACCTCGTCGCTGCGCCGCGTCAGCTCCTTCTCCGCCTCGAGCAACCCGAGGCGGGCTGCAAGCCATTCTTCGCGTGTCCCAATCCTGTGCTTCGCCATCGCTCTGCCCTCCTTCAGGTTGTTACATCGACGGGGTCAGCTCGCCCATTGCGGCTGAGGGGCCATGGCGTGCGTCCGAGACCGAGGCCGGTTGGCAGCGGCGCCCCGCCCATCTGATCGGGAGCCTGCTCCCGAGTTCCGTCAGACCGGTATCCGCCGGTCGTATTCCTTCCGCAGGCGGCTCCACCCGTCCCAGAACGGCTCCGGCTCCGTGCCTGTCGCGCGAGCGACCAGCAGGTCGAGGTGCATGTGCCAGCCGGCCCCGACGTTCAGCAGAGTCGCGCGGTCGGGCAGGCGGCGATGGATCACGGTAAGCAGCACCGCGTCGCCTTTCGGCTCCAGCTCGAAGGAGACCTCGCCGCCGACTCCCCAGGCGATGACCAGCTTGCGGGGCGGATCGATCTCGATGATCCGGCTCCGCATCCGGTGCTCGGCGGATGCGCCGGGCGGCCGCTGGCCGGGAGGGTCGGTCAGCGCGTCGTTTCGCCAGATCAGCTCGAAGGGCGCGCCGACCTTCATCTTCATTCGTCCCGCGGCCAGCCACCGGCGGCGCAGTTCGCTCTCCGTGAGATAGGCCCAGACGCGCTCGATGGGGCCGGGTAGAAGACGCTGGATCGTCAGCGTGGCAGGTTCGGTCAGGGCGCCATAGGGGTCCGGAGGTGCGCGTTCGGTCATCGGTCGTCTCCTTTGGGGAGCGGGGATTCGCGTGCGTCCTCCCCGCGAAGGAGCCGTTCGAGCGCATCCAAACGGCCGGTCCAGAAGCGCTCGTAAAAGCTCAGCCACTGGTGGGCGCTGGCGAGCGGTCCGGGATCGAGGCGGCAGAAATGGGTGCGGCCGCGCACCTCGCGACGGATCAGCCCGGCGTCCTCCAACACCTTGATGTGCTTCGAGGCGGCCGCGAGCGAGATCGCGAAGGGCTGCGCGAGCTGACCCACCGTTCGTTCGCCGCCGACGAGTTCGCGAAGCATCCGCCGGCGGGTGGGGTCGCCGAGGGCGTGAAAGATGGTATCCAGGCGAGGCGCGTTCAATTCAACCACGCGGTTGAATATGGGGCGCGTTTTCAGAGAGTCAACCGATTGGTTGAATGAATGGTTGGCGGTCGTGCAGCTCCACCCTTTAGCTGCTGTTTCTCTCAATGTTGTGAAGGCGATAGCGTGTGAATCAGCATCGGGCCGGAACCCTGCCGGCGCAGATCATCATATACTTGGCTCATCAACCAAAATCGCTTGCTCCATGGGGTCCCGATCGGCACCGATTGGGACCCTGCTCTGGAATGGAATCTCAAACCTGCTCAAGGGCTTAGGGTCATCTGGAGATGGGGTTCTGTGTCGATGATGTTTTACACCCTGCTTTTCAATTTAATGGGCAGTTCAGCCGCAATGCTCCGGTGGCGTCCTGTCAGACCCAGACATCGCGCCCGGCCCCCCACTTTTCAGCCGTCCCGCGAGGACCTAGAACATCTCCTTGGAATAAAAGGCTTCGTATCGGCATTTTTGACACGGAGGTCACGACAAGGCCATCAGGGGCGACATCGCCGAGGGTTCAGGCACCGAAGCGGTCGGCGAGTTCCGCAAAATCATCGATCACGATGTCGGTAGCGGGATTGGGTGCGGGATCGGGTGGGCCGCCGGGTCCCCACTCTTCGGGTCGTCGCACGAAGGCGGTGCGATAACCGACGCCGCGGGCCGCATCGAGGTCGAAATTGTGGCACGCCACCATCAGGATCTCGCGTGGCTCGACAGCAAGAAACGCGGCGGCGCGCCGATAGGCGTCGGGGAGCGGCTTGTAGACGCGCAGCATCTCGCATGGGATCACGGCATCCCAATCGAGGCCGTTGCGACGCGATGCATCGACGACCAGCGACAGGCTGAGGATCGTGAACGAGACGCAGATGCGGTGGCGCCGCAACCGGCGCAACGCCGCGGCAAAATCCGGCCACGCATCGAGCTGGTGCCAGCGCTCTGCGATCGCCCGCAATTCGTCAGAGGAACCACCGAACCCGTTCTCGCTGAACAGTTCGCTCAGAACGTCGCAGTGTAGTGTAGGGGTTCCGAGGTCTTTTGTTCCATAACACCCGCTAACACTACCTA
>JBOHMN010000742.1:0-7578 GCA_050730175.1 Acetobacteraceae bacterium
CCGTCGTTGGCTGCCCGCGGCAGCAAACGTAAGGGGATAGAGAGGCCACTCAAATCAACCCCTGATGTGCCGAAGGCAGGCTTGCTTCGTGGGATACAAGCGTCAGAGTCGGCACACCAGGCGCCGAGCCGGCAACCGGGCAACGCTCCGCCACGCTTCCCGCCTCGACGCCCCACCTGCAGGGTGTGCGCCGGCGGTACGTCTGGCGGCGCCAAAGGAGCCGCTCCATAATAGAGATTTCAGAAATGGCGGCATCAACCGCGACGTCCCTGCACGCATAGCAAGCGCGCCGGCCGCTCGGGAGGAGAGATCGGTGATGTCATTGAAGCTCAGGCTAGTGCTGATCCCGTCGATCATCCTCGCTCTCGGGCTTGCCGCGGCTGTCGCACTGGAACTGGCCTGGGCCCCTCGGCGCGTGCGGAGTGAGGTGGCTACTAGCATGCAGCTGGGCCGCATCCTCGTCATCGCCGCGGTGGCCGACGCAAGCGTTCTCGGCAGCCCGGCAGCGGTGCTGGGGCGGCTCGCGGCGGTGCTCCCGACAGTCCGCCATGTCGAGTTCCGGATCGCAACCGGCTCGCCAATGATCGCCGGTGGCAAGCTCCCTGAGCGCGCGATCGCTCGCGCGCGGGTGCCCGCGTGGTTCGCGCATTTCTTCGATCTCAACCCGAGGGTCGAACTGTTCCCGATCGTGGTCCGTGGCGTCCGCGTCGGACAAGTGGAGATGCTGGCGAATCCGCTCGACGAAATCGCCGCAGTCTGGCGAGCGATCTCCCGGCTCTGCTTGCTGCTCATCGCGGCTTCCGCCGCGATTGTCGGTCTGATCCTGTGGACGGTGCGGCGGGCACTTCGACCAATCGCGGAGGTGCAGCGCGGTTTCGACCGGCTCGAGCACGGTGACTATGCGGTGCGGCTTTGCCCCGTCCGCGTGCCCGAACTTGCGCGCATCGGTGAGCAGTTCAACAGCCTGGCGTGCTCGCTCGCACAGGTAACGGACGACAATCACCGGCTTATCGACGCGCTGATCAACCTTCAGGAGGCCGAACGCAAAGAGGTTGCCTACGAGCTGCACGATGAGGTCGGCCCCGTGCTGTTCGGAATCCGCGCCGAGGCGGCAAGTATTCTCGGGACCTGCCGGGACGATGCCCTGCACCTTTCGCCGATTGCCGAGCGTGCAGCAGCAATCGGCCGCCTGGCGGACCGCATGCAGCGCACAAACGCGCGTATTCTGGCGCGCCTGCGCCCGCTCGCGCTCGACACGCTCGGTCTTGCCGAGGCACTCCGGGAACTGGTCGCGGGTTGGCAGGACCAGTGCCCCGATATCGCCTTCAGCATCCGGGCAGAAGACATCAAGCTGGACGACGGGACCGCGGAACTTGCCCTTTATCGCGTGGTGCAGGAATGCCTGACCAATGCGGCCCGCCATGCCGGGGCGCATCGCGTCGAAGTGTGCCTGCAACGCACGGCCGGCGAGGCAGGCGCAGTCAATCTCCTGGTGCGGGATGACGGGCGGGGACTGCCGCGTGGCCTTCGTTTCGGATTTGGGTTGATGGGAATGAGTGAGCGCGTGCGCGCGCTGCACGGCCGGCTGGCCATCGGCCAGGCCGCGCTCGGTGGAGCGGAGATCATGGTGACGATTCCTCTTCCGGCCGCTTTCCCCGCATGAGCGAGGCACTGCGCGTCCTCCTGGTCGAGGACCATCCGATCGTCCGCGCCGGCTGCCAGCGGCTGCTCGAAGCGTGGGGCGAGACCCGGGTGATCGGCGCGCGGAGCGTTGCGGAAGGCCTCGAGCGCCTCGCAGAGCAGGCTGTGGACCTCGTCATTTTCGATCTCGGCCTGCCTGACGGCGGCGGCATCAACGGACTGCGGCACCTGCTCTCCGTCATGCCGGCGCTGAAAATCCTCGTGTTCAGCATGCACGAGGAACCGGTGATAGTGGCCAGCGCGCTCGAGGCCGGCGCGCGCGGCTACGTCAGCAAGAACGACGATCCTTCCGTGCTGCTGGAAGCCGCGGCACGGATCAACGCCGGTGACATTTATCTCAGCCGGTCGATCGCGCAGAAGCTCGCCTTGATGAACATTCTCCCCGGCGCGGGGCCGCTCAGGGGTCTCTCGGCGCGCGAGCACGACGTCTTGGCCCTCCTGGGCAAGGGCCAGAGCCTTGCCGAGGTCGCCGCGGCGCTCGGCGTCAGCTACCGGACCGCAGCCGCTATCACAGCGCAGATGCGAACCAAGCTCAATCTTCCGAGCATGGCTGCCCTGATCCGCCTCGCCGTCGAACACGGCTCCGCCGCCGGGCAGACTCCGCCCGATTTCGGTTGAGCGCGAGCGCCCGGGCATAGACCTCGCGCCGCGACGCCCCTGTCTCGGCGGCGACCAAGGCCGCCACCTCCCGCACGCTCATGTCCTGAGCGAGCAGACGAGCGACGCGCGCTTCAAGTTCGGCCTCCGCAGGCTCCCAAGCCGCCGCCGGTGCGACGACCAAGGTGATTTCGCCACGCACGGGCAGGGCGCCGTAGTGCGCCGCGAGTTCTGCGAGAGTGCCACGCCGGACTTCCTCGAAGCGCTTGGTGAGCTCACGCGCGACCGCTGCGTCGCGCGGGCCGAGGCTGGTCGCGAGATCGGCAAGCGTTGCCGCCAGCCGGTGCGGTGCTTCATACCAGAGGAGGGTCGCGGCAAGGCCCGCCTTCTCGAGCTGAGCGATTCGCGCGAAGGCGGCACGCCTGGCCGCACTGCGGGGTGGGGGGAAGCCCAGGAAAAGAAAAGGCTGCGGCGGCAGGCCGGAAAGCGTCAACGCCATCAGCGCGGCGTTCGCACCGGGCACCGCCGAGACGGCGACCCCGGCCGCCACAGCCGCGCGCACCAGGCGGAAGCCGGGATCGGAAAGAAGCGGCGTGCCCGCATCGGAAACCAGCGCGATGCGGCGCCCCGCAGCCAGCAGGGCGAGGATTTCCGTGACACGGCGTGCCTCGTTGTAGTCGTGCAACGGGGAGAGAGGCGCATGGATCGCAAAAATACCGGCGAGGCGACGGGTAATGCGCGTATCCTCGCAGAGGACGAGGTCCGCCGCCTGCAGCGCGGCGACGGCCCGCGCACTGATGTCGCCGAGGTTGCCGATTGGCGTAGAAACCAGCACAAGACCCTCGGGCACGTTGGCTGCCGGATGGTTGAAGGAAGGAGGAGATGCTTCGTCGGACATGGCTGATGCTGGCTTGCAGCCTGGGGCTTGCCGCCTGCTCGGTCCAGAGTGAGACCTCCGGGCGGCCAGCAGGCCTCTTTCCGGGCACCTCCGGGGCACCGGCGCCGGCGAGCCGCAAAGTTGCCATCCTCCTGCCGCTTTCGGGACCGCTCGCCGCTGTCGGCCAGGACATGCTGCAAGCGGCCGAGCTCGTCCTTCAAGAGCCCGGCTCTCCACCCTTCCAGGCCTATGACACGATGAGCTCGCCTGCAGGAGCGGCTGCGGCGGCAGGAAGGGCAGTTGCGGAAGGTGCCGGCATCATTCTCGGCCCCCTGACCGCCTCCGCCACTCAGGCCGCCGCGCCGGTTGCCCACAAGGCCGAGGTGCCGATGCTCGCCTTCACCAACGACGATACTCAGGCGCGGCCGGGCGTTTGGGTGCTCGGCATCACTCCGAGCCAGCAAGTGCGCCGGCTGGTCAAAGCGCTGCAATCCCGTGGCAAGACGCGAGTGGCGGCGCTGCTTCCCGAGAACGCCTACGGCTCTGCGATGCAGGCCGCCATGCAGGCGGCTGCCAGCGCTGCCGGCGAACCACCGCCTACCATCCAGACCTACGCGCCAGGGATGGCGAGCCTGAACGAGGCGGTTCGGGTGCTCTCCGACTATGCTAACCGGCGCGGGCCGATCGAGGCAGAGATGCGGGCGGCTCGCGCACTCGAGACGCCGGCCGGAAGGGCGCGCATGCACGCGCTGAATCGCCAGCCGATACCGCCGCCGCCCTTCGATGCATTGCTGCTGGCGGCCACCGGCACGACCCTCGAGGAGATTTCTACCCTGCTGCCGTACTACGACCTCAATCCGGGCGCGGTGCAGGTTGTCGGACCAATTCTCTGGCAGGATTTCTCGGTGCGTCGCGGTGCCGGGCTGGCTGGCGCCTGGTTTCCGGCACCGGACCCAGCCGCGCGGCAGCAATTCGCGGCAACCTATGCGGCGAAGTACGGAGCCTCGCCGCCCTTCGTCGCCGACCTCGCCTTCGACGCAGCCGCGCTCGCGCGCGTCTTGGCGAAAGGACCGGGCTATTCGGCGACGGCGCTTGCCAACCCGGCCGGCTTCACCGGCGCCGACGGTCTGCTCGCGTTATCACCTGATGGGCAGGTCAGGCGCGGGCTCGCCGTGTTTCAGATCGGTCCGGGTGGTGCAGCAAGCCTGCTCGATCCGGCGCCCGCCACGCTGGCTGGGCTCGGAACCTGAAAGCTGCCGCCGGGTCCCGCTCTTTTGCTGCCTCGCTCGGAACGAGGCTCGGCATCCACCAGAGCATGTTCAGGTTGACTGAACATGCTCCCTGTTTGCTTTCTCGAGCAATTTCATCGGCCTCACCGCCATCTGGCGATTCCGGTCAGGGCAATATTGCTCTCGCCCGACGCAAACTCGGGCACCCTTTCCTTTCTGCATATCGAAACCCCGCGAGGACGCTGGCGTTCCGGGGCCGTGTCGCATACCAGGAACTATGAGCCCAGAGACCAACAGCCCGGGGACCAAGAGCCCGGAGACCAAAAGCCCAGGGAGCGCAAACCCAGAGAGCAAGAAGCGGGTGCGCACCGTTGCCGTCTTCTGCGGCTCCCATACCGGAACCGGCACTGCATTCCACGGCGCGGCGGCGACGCTCGGACGACGTCTGGCCGAGGCTGGCGTCGGGGTCGTCTATGGCGGCGGCCAGGTTGGGTTGATGGGTGTGCTCGCCAACGCGGTGCTGGCGGCGGGCGGCCGCGTTGTCGGTGTGATCCCCGAGATACTGATGCGCAAAGAGATGGCGCACAGGGGACTTTCCGGATTGATCGTCACGCGCGACATCGCTAGCCGCAAGCAGCGGATGTTTGATCTCGCCGACGCATTCATCGCCTTGCCGGGGGGCATCGGCACGCTCGACGAAACGGTTGAAATGCTGACCTGGAGGCAGCTCGGCCTGCACCAGAAGCCGATCCTGATCTGCGACGTGCAGGGCTCGGCGGGGCCGCTGGTTGCCTGCATCGAGACCGCGGTGGCGCAGGGCTTCGCGCCGCCGGCAATGCTTGGTTTTTTCGAGGTCTTGCCCGGCGTGGATGCCGTGCTGGCCAGGCTTCAGGTAGTCCCGGTCACGAAACGTTCGAGCCAGTGGACGTTGTAGCTGCCGAGAGCGAACTCGGGCACATCCACGATCCTGCGAAACAGGGGAAGTGTCGTCTCGATGCCAATGATCGCAAATTCGTCGATGGCGCGGGCGAGTCTGGCGATCGCCTCGGTTCGCGACGGGGCATGTACGATCAACTTCGCGACCAGGCTGTCATAGAAAGACGTCACGACGAGCCCGGCATAAAGCGCCGAATCGACCCTGACGCCGAGCCCACCCGGAGAATGGTAGGCGATGATGCGGCCCGGCGAGGGAATGAAGTTGACCGGGTTCTCGGCATTGATCCGGCATTCGATGGCATGGCCGTCGAAGCGAATGTCGGCTTGCCGGTAGCCAAGCGGCTCGCCGGCAGCGATCCTGATCTGCTCGCGCACGATGTCGATCCCGGTAACCATCTCGGTCACGGGGTGCTCGACTTGCAGGCGCGTGTTCATCTCGATGAACGCGAACTCTCCGTCCTGATAGAGAAATTCAAGGGTTCCGGCGTTGCAATAGCCGATGGCGGCGAGTGCGGAGGTCGCAAGTTGGCCAAGCCGCTCGCGCTCGGCGGGCTGCAACGCCGGCGAACCCGCCTCTTCGAGGAGCTTCTGGTGGCGGCGCTGGAGTGTGCAGTCGCGCTCGCCGAGATGCACCACGTTGCCGGCCGCATCCGCGAGCATCTGCAGCTCGATATGGCGTGGCCGGTCGAGATATTTCTCAAGATAGACGGCGGCATCGCCGAACGCCGCTCCTGCTTCGGCGCGCGCCAGCGCCAGCCGCTCCGCAAGTTCCTCGGGCCTCCGCACCACCTGCATCCCACGCCCGCCGCCGCCCGCGGCCGCCTTGATCAGCACCGGATATCCGAACTGGGTGCAAGCCTCTTCCGCGGCCCGGGCATCGATGATCGCCCCGCGCGAGCCGGGAACCAGCGGCACCCCCTGCGCCGCCATCACCCGCTTCGCCTCGATCTTGTCGCCCATCATGCGGATGTGCTGCGGTGTTGGGCCGATGAAGGTGAGGTCGTGCGCCGCCACCATTTCGGCGAATTCCGCGTTCTCCGAGAGAAACCCGTAGCCTGGATGAATGGCGTCCGAGCCGGTAATGAGCGCTGCGGAGAGGATGGCCGCCATATTGAGGTAGCTGTCGCGTGCCGGCGGCGGGCCAATGCAGACGCTTTCGTCGGCCAGTCTGACATGCATCGCCTCGGCATCGGCCGTGGAGTGCACCGCAACCGTGCGGATGCCGAGCTCGCGGCAAGTTCGCTGGATGCGCAAGGCGACCTCGCCGCGATTGGCGATCAGAATCTTCTGGAACAAGGCATAATCCCCTGGGATTATTCCAGGATCATCAAAGGCTCGTCATACTCTACCGGCGTGCCCGACTGCACCAGCACGCGCGTGATCTTGCCGGAGCGCGGTGCCTTGATCTGATTGAACGTTTTCATCGCCTCCACCAAGAGCAGCGTCTGGCCCGCGCTCACCGCCTGGCCGGGTGACACGAACGGCGGCGCGCCAGGTTCCGGCGCCAGATAGACAATGCCCACCATCGGGCTTTTGACCACGCCCGGATGCGCGGAGAGGTCCTGCGCCGCCTCCGCCGACTTTCGGTCGGCCTGCGGCACCGCCACCGACCCGTTCGGCGGCTGAACTTGCGCCGGCTGACGGACGACCCGGATACGCCCGTCCTTCTCCGCCACCTCGATCTCGGTAAGACCGGTCTCGACCAGGAGGCCCGCCAGCGCGCGGATCGCCTCGGCATCAAACGGAAGCTTGGTCACCCGCAACGCTCCTTCAGAGTATCGGCAATGGCGCCCAGTCTCGGCGCGGAGCCGGCCTGGCCGAACCCGGCGATGACGCGACGGGCGGAGCACGCCTCACGCAAGCAGCCGGCGCCAGCCGGGCGGCCGTCGTTGGCAATCGCTATCGCTGCGACGGACGACTCGGCGGCTCGAAGCGCCGCCTCTTGCGCGACCGAAATCGAAGCCAAGCGGAACGGGTTGACCGCGTTCCAAGAGGCGGCACCGCCGCATTCCTGCATCCAGAAGATAATTTCACCCTCGCTGCCAGTTTCTGTCACGTCGATCGCAAGCCGAAGCACGATGGCAGTTTCGGCGCAGATTTGCGCCAGATCGTCAAGGGTCGCCATGCCCGCCGGGTCCCGGTAGATGCAGATTCGGGCGGGCCGGTCCCCATCAGCGGCAAATCCAACATTTGCCTTGAAGGCGGATCGCGACCCTCCCATAGCCGAACGCTCTGGGA
>JBOHMN010000743.1:0-15846 GCA_050730175.1 Acetobacteraceae bacterium
TCCAGCCGGGAAACACTGATCCGCTCGAGCCGAAGCGCGACCAGTCGTCCGGCGGGCTGCGGCCGGCCGCCTCCCACCAGCGCACCGTGCAGGGCCGCCGCCTGTAGCGCGTACTCCGAGCCGCAAATCGCCGAAAGCCTGCCGTTGCGGCGCAGCGGATTGACCGGATCGAGGTGCGAGCGCGCCACCGCCCGGATGCCGGTCGCTGACCACTCCGTGACATGGTCGAGCAGGCACATCGCCCCCGCATGGGGGATCAAGGCGCGGATTGCGCTGTGGTCGAGCACGGGTCCACCCGGACCTGGAGGCAGCCGTCGAGCAGGCCGAATTCTGCGCGATGGTCGGCCCGCCCGGTCGCGATCGCCTGCAGCAGCCTGAGCGACCGCGCCGCCGGGTTGGCATCGGAGAGCGCCGCCAGTGCAGCGCTCCGCGGCAGCTCCGCCCCCTGCACCGGCGGCGCTGCCCGCCAGCGTGCCTCGAGATGCGCCAGCGCCCGCGGATCTGGCGTCGGCAGCAAAACCAGTGCGCAACCGAATGCGCAGCGGGTCACCAGGTCACCGGCCAGCGGCTCGGGCATCGGAGCGTCATACACACACATCAGAACCGGGGAGCGTTCCACGGCGAGTTCCGCCAGTGCCCCCAGAAGCGTGGCGGCGAAGGTACCCGAGCCGGCACCGAGCGCCGTCATCGGCTGGCGGGAGTGTGCGCCCATCGCCCAGTAGCCGGCGACCGCATTGTGGATCGAATTATGGAACTCGGTCGGTGACACCTGCGCAGTGTTTTCTGCCAGCGTCCAGAGGAGTTGATGCAGGAGCAGCCCTTCTCCGTTGGCGCTGCCGAATACGCCGTGAACCGCGTGTGGCTTCAACCCTGCCATCTCGATCGCCTCGGCGGCGACCGCCAGTGCCAGCCTGACCGGAAGACCGGCGCGGCGGCGTTCATTCGGTGCCAAGAGCACGGTTGGCGGGACCGCGATCTCCTCCGCCTCCCAATCGGCGCTGCCGGCCAGGACAGATCGTGACGCCGCCCATCCGCGGAGGCCGGGACCGCACACGCCGATGCCGGCGACGAAGGCCTTGGCGCTCGCCGTCGGGGTCACCGACGCCCCAGCACGAGGCTCACATTGATCCCGCCAAACCCGAAGGAATTGCTGATCAGGCGGCGGATCACGCGATCCTCGTTCTCGGTCACGACATGGGCGCGAAAGCCGGGATCGACCTCCTCCACGCGCAGGCAACCGGGCAGCAGACCCTCTTGCATGCAGATGAGTCCAATCACGGCTTCGATGATACCGCACGATCCCATCGTGTGGCCGGTAAACCCCTTGGTCGAACTGGCCGGGACCGTGTTCCCGAACACCGCGAAGACGGCGGCATCCTCTGCCGCATCATTGGCCCTGGTGCCGGTGCCATGCAGGTTGATTGCATCGATCTCGCCGGGCTCGAGCCCGGCGCTCTGGAGCGCGCGCCGCATGGCCAGCGCTGCACCCGCGCCGTCCGCGCGCGGCGAGGACATGTGGTAGGCATCGCTGGAGGCGCCTGCGCCCAGCAAGGCAAATTCCGAATCGCCCCGTTCGAGGAGGCAAAATCCGGCTCCCTCGCCGAGCGAAATCCCCTGCCGGCGCGCATCACACGGACGGCACGGCGCCGGCGATACCAGTTCCAGCGCGGCAAAGCCGGCCAGCGTCAGCCGGCACAGGCTGTCCGCCCCGCCGACCACCGCCGCATCGACGATGCCGCATGCGATCAGATGCGAGGCATCGAGCATGGCGCGTGCGCTGCTCGCGCAGGCGGTGGAGACCGTCAATGCGGGGCCCGCAAGACCGCATGCGTTGCGCACGAACCAGGCCAGGGAGTGCAGGTCATGCGTGTGCCGGCGGTCCAGACTGCCCGCCCGTGGCGGCGCTCCGCGATCACGTCGAAGATACGCCTCCTCGGCAGTCAGCACCCCGGACGTGCTGGTGCCCACCACCACAGCGATCCGCTCGGCGCCATGCCGCGCGCGCGCTCGCTCTACTGCCTCGGCGAAACTGTCGCTCCGCAAAGCCAGATCCGCGAGCCGATGGTTGCGGCAATCGAACGCGGCGAGCGCCGGTCGCAGGGTGTGCGCTTCCACCTCTGTCACACGACCGATGAACCCGAGCGCCAGACCGCCAAAATCGCAGCGCCGGAGGCCGTCCCGGCGCTCCCCGAGAGCGGCCAGGGTCGCCGCCTTGCCGCAACCGAGAGCCGTCACGACAGAGGCGGCGGAAATCGCTAGTGCCGCCATGCAGCGACTTTCGGTCCGGCCAGCAGGAACGTGAACGCGAGCGCCGACGTCACCCCGACCGCGACGGTGACCCCGATCGCCTTGAGCAACGGGGTCCGGCAGAATGAGAGCATGCCGAACGTCAAGAGTGCCATCGCCGCGCAGGTGAGGATCGTGAAGAGCGTTCGTGCGCGCTCCTCCTCGTCCACCTGCGTGCGGGCGAAGAACAGCCCGTAATCAAGACCGACGCCGGCGACGAACTGCAGTGAAACCAGGTGGATCAATGACAGGCGGATTCCGGCCAACGTCAGTATGGCCACGGTGACCAAAAGGCTCGCCGCGATCGCGCCGACCACCCGGCCGACCCGACGGAGGTCGCGCAGTGCGACCAGCAGGCAGACGAACGAGGCCGCGGCGCCGCCTGCCATCAGCGGCCACATGGCCCGCGTGAACCGGTTGGCGAGTTCGGCGGTCTCCCGACCGACATCGACGAAGATCACATCCGGAAATCCCTTGAATGCCGCCGCGAAACGCACAGGATCATGCACCGCCCGGGGCACGATCAGGCCAAGCCAGCCGCCGTTGCGTGGCACCAGCAGCGTCGCGATCCGCGTACTCAACAGAGGAATGTTGATCGCCTGCGGCCGGAGCGGCGGCATCCTCCGTGCCGCCGCGACATCGGCCTCGAATCGGTTGAACGCGGTCGCACTGAACGGCATCCCGGCGCGCGCCCGCTCCACGCGCGTCGCGAGCGTTGCGGCGTCCGGCAATTGCGCCTGGCGGGCGCGCTGGCGGGCAACGCTTGGCAGCAGCCGGGCCGCCCACTCGGCGCCGCCGACCACGCCCGCCCCGATCAGCCGATGCAGCACTGGTTGCAAGGCTTCCTCTCGTCGCAGCACCGCCTCGCGCGTGGCGCCCGCCACCAGGAGGAGTTGGCCCGGTTCGGGAGCACCAAGCTCGCTTCTGAGCGCACTGTCGACGGCGCGGTCGGCGGGTGGAATCGGCGCCAGCGCGCTGAGCTCGTGCTGCCAGGCCGGTCCGCCGTGCAGAACCAAAAAACCGCCCGCCGCGAGGACGACGGCAATGCCGCCGGGGCGGATGCGCCGCCAGCGTTCGGCGCGCCGCAGAAACCGAGAATCGCCGGCGGCAAGCGGGGCTAGCCCGGCGGCAACCAGCAGGCGCGGCAGCAGCCAGAATGTCGCCGCCGCGGCAGCCAGCACGCCGGTCGCGGCAAACACGCCGAGTTCGGCGACGCCCGGCGCGCCCGCGAATGCCATGCCCGACAGGCCGATCGCCGCGGTCACCGCCGCCAGCGCGAACGTGCGGCCGATCCGCCTCAGCGTGCCCGCCGCCGGTTCGTTCTGCTTGCGGTGGCCGACCAGCAGCACCGGATAATCCGCCGTCACCCCGAGCATCGTCATGCCGAAACCGAGCGTGATGCCCTGCACGAAGCCAAAGCAAAGCGCCGTAACGGCGGCGGCAGCCGCCAGCCCCAGGAGCATCGGAACCGCGATCGCCGCCAGCACCCAAGGCGACCGAAACCGCCAGATCAAGAGGCCGCCGACCAGAAAAATCGAGGCGAAACTGATCAGCCGCACATCATCGCGGATGGCACTCGAGGCATCGTTCGCAAGCACCGCCGGACCGCCCAGCAGCAGCCGCGCCCCACGGCCGACCCGGCCCGCCGCGAAGGCACGCCGGATCGCGGCGATCGCGGCGTCTTGTGCGGCCAGGTCAACGCCGTTCGCCCGCGTGCCGATCAGCAGCAGCGCGCGCGGTGCGCCGCTCGGTCGTCGGCTCGCAAACCACACGCCATGCGCGCTCCGGACCCGGCTCGCCCCGCGCCACCGGGCGAGCAGCGCGGGAAAAGCTCCGGTCGGATCCGGCAGGCCGAATTGCACCACGAGCGGCGCGGCGGAAGATTGCAGACCCTGAAGGATGCGCCGGAAGTCCTGGCGCAGCGCCGGTACCGCGAAAGCCGCCCGATCGTCTGCGGGCGACAGCAGATAACGATGCGCGAACAGCTCCGCGAGCGCGGCCCGGCCCAGCAGATGACTGCCGTTCTCAACGAAGAGAAAATGCTTGTCCCGAGTGAGAATGCCGCGCATGCGATCGCTGATCGCGGCCAGCGTGGCTTCCGGCGCGCCTTCGATGCCGGCGAGGATCAGTGAGGCAGCCGGGTTGTCGCGCAATTCGCGGAGCATCAGCCGGGCCGCCTCCGTGCGGCCCTCAGGCAGCAATTTCGTCAAGTCCGTCCGGACCGGAACGACGGCGAACACGCCAACGACGAGCAGGACCGCGGCGAGCAGCGCGCCAGCCAGCGGAGTGCGGTTCATGGCGCCGATGTCATTGCAACACCAGGCGGTCAAAATCGCCGTTCGGTTGCTGAATCTCGATCTGGCGCAGTGTGCCCTCGCTGCCGTCGATCGTCACCCGCGCGACACTCTTGTGAAGCCCGGCCGCAATCGGCACCAGCATCAGCCGCCAAGCCTCGATCGTACCCTGCTCATCGATCCGGTACAGCCGACCGAGCGCGGGAAGGTTTCCGTTCAGCATTGCGAGCAGCGTCGCGACGAGTGCATGGAGTACCGGGTGCGCATTGAGCCGGACGACCTTGGGCGCCTCGCTCTGCTCGATAAGCTCGAGCCGATTGTCGTTGATGATGAGGCGTTCCTGCCGCGGAGCGTAGGTATCCTTCTCCAGATACGTGGGTCGCCGGAATATCAGCACGCCGCGGCTGACCAGCGGGGTGGTCAGGCTGGCGAAGTGCTTCTCCTCGACGAACCGCGTGCTGCGCGAGGGCAGGCCGGCCAGGAGCTGCATCACCGTCGCGGCGAGGGAAGGAGCTGCCGGGGCGCCGGGCAACGGTACCAAGAGCAATGCCAGCAGCAAGCTCCGCCGGTCAACCATCCGACGGCTTCCAGAACGGGTAAAAATTGAACCAGTTGAACGGATAGGCGAGGCACGCCGCGGCCAGCCTCTCGCTATAGGCGTCGATCCAGCGCTGCAGCGCTGCATCCCTCCGCCCGCGCGGTAGCTCGATCCGTTCCGCAAAATCCTCGAAGCGGATGAGATAGCGCCGCGGCGCGGTGCGCACGCCGTAAAACAGCACGACCGGCGCGCCGACGGCCGATGCCACCACGAGCGGACCCGAGGGGAATTCCGTGTTCCGACCGAGGAAACGCGCCACCACCATCCGGCCCGGGAACGGCGTGCGGTCAGCCAAAAATCCGACGATCTCGCCGCGCTCCACGCATTCACGCACCTGCAGCATGGCGCCGGGGCTGCCGATCTCGATCACGTCGCGCCTGAGCTCGGGGTCGAGTGCTTCGAGCAGCCCGCTCACGTAGCCCATGTTCCCCCGAAACATGACCGGCCTGACCCGGACCGGAGCATTGCGGCCGAAGGCACGCAGCACGTCGAAGCTGCCGAGATGCGAACCGAGCAGCACACACCCTGAGCCGGCATCGGCCAAGCGTGTGATCGCCTCCAGCCCCTGCACCGTGATTTCGTAGTCTGCCGTGCGGCCAGCGAGAAAGAAGACACGATCGAGAATGACGCAGGCGAATGTGAACAGATGCCGGATGACATCACGCTGCCGGGCCGGCCGACCGAGTACCTGGCAAAGATACTCACGCGATGCCGCCCGTGCGCCGGCGGAGGTGACGTAGAACCAAGCCGTGATCGGGTAGAGCAGCAATTGGCCGGCCGACCATCCGAGGTTACGCATGATCCACAACATCAGCCACGGCAGGAGCGCGCCGCCACGCTCACGCCGCGCCGTCCAGCTCATCGCGCCAGCCCGATCGTGCCGCGCAGCACGAGCTCGCCGTCCCGCGTCGCCGAGAATCTGATCGACCCGGTGCCGGGTGGCGCGCGCACGAGAATCGACTCGCCCGGGTGGACTTCGCCCGTGAACCTCACGTTCAGCGTCGCCACCAGAGCGGTTGGGGCAAGGACGAGCTCGAGCAGGTGATCGAGCAGCACGACGCCGGGCACGATCGGCCGGCCGGGAAAATGCCCCGGCAGGCTCGGATGCTCGAACGGCACTACGAATTGCCCGTGCATGGTCAGTGCGGCGCTGCTTCGCGCAGTGTGGCGAGCAAGGCCTCGCGCGGCAGCTTGCCCAGGGCGTCACGCGGCAGTCGGTCGACCAGCACGAGCGGCCGCGGCATAAAGGCCGCATCGATCAGGGTCCGCAGCGCTTCGGTCAGGCTGGAAACGCTGTGCGAAGGGGCCACGGCAACCGCGACCAGCCGTGCGTTCGGCGCGCTCTCGAGGTCGGTCGGCGTCAGGAATGCGCCGTCCTCGACCCCGGGAATGTTGGTCAGAATGCCGCTGAGTCCGGCCAGCGAAGCCCTTCGCCCGCCGCGCTTGACGAGATCGCCGGCGCGCCCGGTCAGCCGGAAGTGCCGCCCGTCCGGGTTCAGCTCGACCACATCGGCGAGGCGCCGCGGCTCGGCCCAGGGGCCCCATGCCAACGGCGCGGCATCGGGTCCGGCCAGCGTGACGCCGGGGTAGAGCGCCCATTCTGTCTCAGCAACGGTTCGCCGGCTGGCGATCGAACCGACCTCGGTCGCCCCGAAAATCTCCAGCACCTCACAGCTCCATCGCCGCTCAGCGGCGTCGGCCAGTGCGCGCTCCAAGGGGGCGGTGGCGGAAATGACCCGCTCGGGCGGTCGCTGCGGAAGCGGTGCCTCGATCAGCGCGCGCAAGTGCAACGGCGTCGTCACCAGGATGCGTGGTCCGGCGAGCCGATCGATCGCGGCGATGATATTGGCGGGAAAGAAGCTTGGGCCGCACCAGACCGAAACACCAGCAGAGAGCGGCAGGAGCACCGTCGTTTCCAGTCCGTACATGTGGCTCGGCGGAACGGTGCCGATGATCGTCGTCGGCGCGCCCTCTGCCAGGCCGAAGCGCATGGCGGCGGCCCGGCTGCGCGCGACGAGCTCGCCCCAGCACTTCCGAGTGCCGACCGGCCTGCCCGTCGTGCCCGAAGTCAGTGCGATGATCGCCGGCTGCGTTGCCTCGAGCTCCGCCACGGCTCCGCCATCGCCGCCCGCGGGCTCGGTGCGAATTTTGTGCCGCGCCAGCCGACCCGGCAGCGGATCCTCCTCGCCGTCGGCGAGCAGGTAGGCGTCGGGATACGCCTCCGCCAGCCAACGCAGTACGCCCTCCGGCGGATCGCCGCATAGCAGGCTGACTTGCCGACTGAGCAGCGCGGCAGCCAGTCCGACCGTGAACCAATAGCGATCGGCACAGAGATTGATGACATAAGGGCGCGCCGGCAGCGTGCGCGCGAGCGCCCGCGCATCGGCGAGAAAGCCCGCCGTATCGACGCTGCGCCCGGGCAAGTGAAACAGCGTTGCGCCCGCGGCACGATCCGTCAGGGGTAGCAGCTCCGCAGTGCTCACTGCCTACTCTCGCCGTGCGGTCAGGGCGAGTGCTCGGACGCAATGAAGCGCGAGAGGCTGCGCAGGCTGGCGAAGATTTCCTGACTCCGCGGGTCGTCGGAACGGAGCTTCACACCGTAGCGCTTGGAGAGCGCGAGGGCGAGTTCCAGCGCATCGATCGAATCCAGCCCCAGCCCATCGCGGAACAGTGGTTCTTCCGCAATGATGGCAGAGGGCGTGATTTCAAGGTGCAGCACGTCAACGATCAGCGCCGCCATCTCCGCTTCGAAGCGAAGCTCTGCCTCGGTTTGCGGCAAAGCCCGCCACGCGGAATTCAAATCGTTCAAGATCGCGCCCTCATTGCCATTCCGGCCGCGGCCGGGCTGAGCGCCGAGCTCAGCCCGTGCCGCGCTCCCAAGGCGGACCGCCGGGTTCGCGGGAGGTTGCGTCGCCAGCCAGTCATTGCCATTTTTCCAGATTGTGACAAGCACTACAACCGGGGGTGTTTGGCTTCGCGGCACGTCCTTCACGGTCGAGGACGCGCTCTCTCTCGCATCTCCCGGACATTCTTCGCGGGCACCCGGCAAGGGCCTCCGCCTCCACTCGCCGCGATGGCGAGATCAGGTGGCGCGATGCCCCGGAACGGCGGTGCTCGACCTGCGCTCCCGCGTCCACGCTGTTGCCTGTCTGCCGCCCGGTCTTATCGTCTCGATCGGCCTGCACACCGCGGCCGTAGCGCTGGCCATCGGAGTGCCGCAACTCTGGCCCTGGGCGCTCGGCGCGGTGGCACTCGATCAGGCCGCCTTGACTGCAGCCACCCTGTCGCCGCGGAGCGCGCTGCTGGGCCCAAACCTGCGGCGGTTGCCGGCGAGGGGCGGGACAATTGTGCTCTCGTTCGATGACGGGCCCGACCCCGAGGTGACCCCGCGCGTGCTCGACCTCCTTGATGGCTACCACGCGCGCGCCAGCTTTTTCTGCATCGGGATGGCGGCCCGGGCAAACCCTGGCCTAGTCCGCGAGATCATCCGGCGCGGTCATTCGGTGGAGAATCACACCCATCGGCACCCGTATTATTTCGCTCTCCTGCCACCGCGCCTGCTGCAGCGTGAAATCATCGCCGCGCAGTGCGTGCTGACCGAACTGGCCGGCACGCGACCCCGATTCTTTCGTGCGCCGATGGGATTTCGCAGCCCCCTGCTACAGCCGATTCTGGCGGGCCAGCATCTCCGTCTGGTCTCCTGGACGCGGCGCGCGGGCGATGGGCTCCTCCGTGATCCCGCGGCCGCCGACGCCCGGCTGCGGCGCGGCCTGGGAGAGGGCGATTTGCTCCTCCTGCATGACGGGCGCGCCGCCCGTGGCCCCAACGGAGAGGCCGTCGTCCTTTCCGTGCTGCCGCGCCTCCTGCAAGGTCTGGCCGCACGCGGCCTCCGCAGCGTGAGCCTCGCCGAAGCGCTGCCGGCGGCGCAAGCGCCGGGTTAGCCCGCGTCCGAGCCAGGCCAGCACCAGCCGGACATGCATGGCCGTGAGCAGCAGGTTGTCCCGCCCATAGCGGAAATGCGATACCCCACCGGCCGCGGCAGCGGGATACGTCACCGGCGCCGGCAGATTGATCACCGGCACCCCTCGCCAGCACAGACGGACCGCCGCTTCCGGATCGAAGTCGTAGCGGCGCATCCCCCTTGCCGACCGCATCACCGCCAAGAGCGGCGCGATCGGGTAGACGCGGAACCCGAACAAGGAATCGCCGATCAGGCCACCTGTTTCCAGGCGCGCCCACCAGTTCGATATGCGTCGTCCCTTGACCCTGATCGGGGGCGCCGTCGCATCGAATTCCGGAACGCCCAGCACCATCGCCCGTGGTTCGGCGGCCGAGGCGGCCATGAAGCCCGGGATGTGGGATGCCGAATGTTGCCCGTCGGCATCGAAGACCAGGGCGTGCGTGAAGCCCGCCGCCGCCGCCGCCCGCAGTGCGTGCTCGACCGCGCCGCCTTTGCCCCGGTTCTCGGCCAGCACGAGCACATGGAGCGCGGCATCTCGGGATGCCACGGCCGGCATCAGCGTCTCCGTTCCATCGCTGCTGCCATCCACCACGACCCAGACCGGCGCCCATGCGGTGTGCGCGCTCCGCACGGTCTCCAGCAATGTGGGGCCGCTGTTGTAGCTCGGGATCACGACCAGGTGCGTCGTCGAGGGCGTCATGTTGACGTGAGTTCGGCGGCGAAATAGCGCTCGAGCCCTTCGGCGGCGGTGCGCACGTCGCCGCTCACGCCGATTCTGAGCCCCACGCGCGCCCGATACGCCAACGGAAAGGCGGGCATCCGATGCAGCGACCAGCCGCGCCTGAGATAGGGCGTGTTGCTACCCAGCAGCACGGTCTGCACCGGCACCCTGGCGATTTTGGCCATCGCGGCAAAGCCCGGCTTGAAGGGCGCGAGACCGTTGCCGTTCGAGCGCGTCCCTTCCGGAAAGATCACGAGCTGCCGCCCGTCCCTGAGCGCGCGGCACGCCGCGCGCATCATCGGTATCGGGGCATCGTTCCGGATGTAACCGGCCAGTCGCACGGTGCCCCCGAGCAAGCGGTTATCCCAGAGCCCGGCCTTGCAGATGCAGACCGCGTCCGGCAAACGCGAGGTGATCAGCACCGCGTCCAGCAGGGAAAGGTGGTTGCAGGCAATAACCATCGGGCCCTCGGCAGAAAGCGCGTCCAGTCCCGCAATCTGGAACCTGGCCAAGCCGGTAATGCGCATCAGTCCGAGCCCGGCACGGCAACCGCCGCAAATCACAAACCTGCCGACGGCCGCGCCCGGCCGGCGCGGCAGCACGCGGTACAGGATGTCCGCGATGAGGCTCCAGATCAGGCTCGCCACGCAGAAGATGCCGAGCACGCCATAGAAAATCAGCCGCTCGTAGACCCCGGCAAAGCCGCCCCGAAGCCTTCCCCTCGGCGCCCGATCCCGCGTCTTCCTCGCCCCGATCCGGTCCTTGCTCTGCCCGCCCGCTTCTGCCATGCCAACCGTCAGACCGCCTGCGCTACCCTGGCCGGGCCTGCGGTGATAGAGTGCGCCATCCTTCCGATCACGGATCCCCACCGCAATTGCTGCCGCCGCATCCCGTTCTTACGGCATATTACGGAAAAGAGGCGGAGCGGGCACGATTCCTGTGCAGCTTGTTCGATGCCACCGCCGGCGACTACGACCGATTGACCCAGGTCTTTTCCTTCGGCGCCGGGCGCCGCTACCGTGCGCGCGCCGTCGAAGAGGCTGGGCTGGCGCCCGGCAGCCGCGTGCTCGACGTAGCGACAGGCACTGGCATGCTCGCCGTCCCGGCCGAGCGCCTGGTTGGGCCATCCGGTAGCGTCACCGCGCTCGACCCGAGCCCCGGCATGCTGTGCCGGGCGCGGCGCCACCGTGGCCTCATTCTGGTCCAGGGTTTGGCCGAGGCGCTGCCGTTCGCCGATGCCGTGTTCGACTTCCTCAGCATGGGCTATGCGCTGCGCCACGTCGCCGGCGTCGATACCGCCTTCTCCGAATTTGCCCGGGTGCTCAAGCCGGGCGGCCGGCTCCTGGTGCTGGAGATCAGCCGCCCTGAGGGCCGGCTCGCTCAGCACTTGGCCGGCTCCTGGCTCGGCCGGCTGGTGCCCGCGCTGAGCCGCCTGGCCCCCTCGGGCCGCGACGCGGCAAAGCTGATGCGCTACTTCTGGGACACGATCGAGACCTGTGTCTCCCCGGAGACGATCCTCGCCGCCCTGCATGCCAACGGGCTCGGCAATGCGCGATCCGACACGAAGCTCGGCATTTTCCGAAGCTATACCGCGACCCGTTGATCCCCCGCCCGTCCGCGCTCAATCATGGCGGCCGAGCCCGCGGCGGAGGGCAGGTGCGTGCGCTGCTGCGGGTCAGCGCCAATGCATCAGGGCTTGGACGCTACCGGCGAGCACTTTACCGAGGCCCATCGCGTCTGACGGTTTCGCGCTTCCGGATCGGCTGTTTGCGTGACCAGGGTCGCGATGCGGCGCGCTGGCTCGAGATCGGCAATGAGCTGCGCAGTTATTACGGCGGCCTCCACAAGGAGCCGGCGGAATCGGGCGGGGTGGATGCGCCGGGCACGCGCCACGTTGATCCTGAGGCCACGCACGTATTCGAGCCGATCGAGCAGCGCGAGCGGATTGGTTGGTGCCGGCGATTACGCGGTCAACGTGGCGAAGCGGAGCATTGTGCTTTCGCAATATCCGGCCTTATCAAACCTCGCGAGTATCGGCGCGATGGCCCGGATGGTGCAGCAGAACCTCAAGACGGTGATTGAGGCGGTGGCGGCGAGTGATCCGGCGAAGGCGATCGAGGTCTGGCACTCGGATCGGCTGATCGATGATCTGTATACGGGAGTATTCCGCGAGCTTGTGACGTACATGATGGAGGACGCCCGCACTATCACTCCCTGCACGCATTTGCTCTTCATTGCGAAAAACCTTGAGCGGATCGGTGATCACGCAACCAACGTGGCAGAGACCATCCATTATACCGCAACCGGTGAGGTGCTGCCGGACGAGCGGCCGAAGGGCGTGAGCTCAGCCTTCGCAGCTGAGCCACCGCACGGATGATGGAGGCGCCGGCGAGGCCGCGAAGGTGACGGTCGATGCGTGTCCGTGAAACGTGACCGGCGCCACGAGTTGGCAGGGAGAGGCGCGTGATCATCGTCGAGAGCGCGTTCAGATTGAATGAACACGCTCTCGGTTTGTTTTCTCGAGCAATTTCATCACCCTGACTGGCATCTTCCGATTCCAGTCAAGGTGATATTGCCCTACCTGCGGGCCTCGGTTTCGCGGCTGGATGGCGGCGGTCGCGAGGATCGGATCTTGATGACGCGGGCAACCTTACTGCACGGGCGGCGATGACGGCGGCGCCTGATCGGGATTGAGCTTGTCGTTCATATACTTGCCGGCGCGATCCAGCGCGTTTCCGGTTGCCACCGCTGCATGGCCGATCGCGTGCGCCGTCGTGCTGCCCGCACGATCCAGCGCTTCGCCCACATGTGTGGCCGGCTGCGTACTCTCACAGGCCGCGAGGGCCAGCAGAGGGAGCATGATCGTCAGCGAGCGTGCGAGGACATTCATCGCCTTCCGTTCCCGGGCCGGGCGCCGCGCAAGGATAGTGGCCGACCGGGTAAGCGGTCCATCGGTAATGCCAGCGTGGCGGGCCGCTGTGGTCCCTTGCGCCCTCGCCCGGTACGTCACCATGCCGCCGCGGTCAGGGACGGAGCTGCCGCGGCGCTACGCCGTGCCATCAGGAGGACGTTGCAGAACGGCGTGCCAGCTGAGCAGGGTGTGATGGCCACGGAAAATCCGGACCGTGTCAACCGTTCGGCGATCCAGCCGACCGCCTGCGGATTCACCATCCCACCGGAATGCGGCCAGATTCGCCGCCCGCACGTTTCCAAAACCCGTGTGAACCCGGAACGCCAGCCCTGTCCCGGATCGGCGGTGCGCAGCAGCACCCGGCTCCGCGCCGATCGCGCGGCCGAATCCAAGAGCGCTGCCTGCGCAATAACCGGCAGCTGATAGAGCACGTCCACCAGCAGCACCGTATCGGCCTGCGGCAGCGAAGAATCCGCCGCCAGATCCTGCAGGTGCGCTGTGAAACGTAGCCCCCGGAGAGCCCGACCGGCGTCCGCCAGCAAGCGGGCATTGCCATCCACGCCGATTACCCGGCTCGCCACTCCTGCCGCCAGCAACAGGCCCGCGAACTGGCCACGCCCGCAACCGATGTCCGCCACTTCGCCAAATGCTTCCGCTACGCCGAGCGTCAACAGGACACCGCTCAACGGGTCATGGCGCAGCTTGCCGGCCACGTAGTGCCTGGCAAACCGCCCCTGACCGTAATAGCGGGCCGCGATCTCCCCGACGAGTTGGGCCCGCTCGTCGAGGCTCATGCCGCCGGCGGCAACGGGCGGAGCCGATGCCGTGCCGCCAGCATGCGGTAGGCGGATTTGAAGGCCAGAATCGGAACGGCCAGGCGGAGATCGCCGCCCCAGCGCCCGGCGAGCAGCGCACTGACGCCATCGCGCATGCCGAGACGGTTGCTCGGAGACAGGAACATCTCGCGCATGGCCGGCGTGTTGATGCGGCAGCTCAGCCAGCCGATGCGGTCCATGGCCGCGCGCATGCGGCGCTCGCCGCGCCGTGCAAGCGCCGCTCCGTGTTTTGGATTCTCCAGCCATGCTCTGGCAATTTCCGCGCCCTGCGCGCCCGCGATCATGGCCAACAGCACACCGCTCGAGAACACCGGGTCGATGAACCCGAAGGCGTCGCCGATCATCAGCCACCCTTCCCCCCAGGAACGGCGCGCCCGGTACGAGTAGTTGCCGGCACCCATCACGTCGCTGATGCGCTCGGCCCCGGCCATCCGCTGGCGCACGCTCGGACTCTCCGCAAGGCGCCTCTCGAAGAATGTGGCAAGCGGCTCGCGCCGCTCACGAAATGCCTCCGGCGCCCCGACAAACCCGACACTCGCCACGCCGTCGGGCAGCGGGATCATCCAGAGCCATCCGTCCGGCACGAGGTGGATACTGATCGCGCCCGCCATCGCCGCGCTCCCGTCGGCAACATTGCGGAAATGCGCGAACACCGCCGCAGTGTTGTTGCGCTTGTCGCTCTGTTTGCTGCCGAGACGGCGGGCCATGAACGTGTCGCGTCCGGAGGCGTCGAGGACGAAGCGGGCGTGCACGATGCAGAGCCTTCGATCCGGCATGCTGGCGCTGATGCGGTGCATCCAGGGTGGCCGTCCCCAGGCGGCCGCCTCCAGCCTCGTCACGCGTGACCGCTCAGCGACGCGTGCGCCCTTGGCACGCGCGTTCTCGAACAGCATGCGGTCGAATTCCGACCGCCGCACATGATAGGCATGGCCGGGGCCGGCGAACGGCGAGTCCGCGAAGGAGAACGGGACGGCTTTTCCGCTCTGATCAGAGACGAACACGGCGCCCGGCTTGTAGACGCCCATGGCAGCGACCCGCTCGGCCACACCCAGCCGCTCGAAGATAGGGAGATTCCAAGGCAGCAGCGATTCCCCGATATGAAACCGGGGATGGGCGTCCTTCTCGAACAGCATAACATCCACGCCGCATTCGGCGAGCAGTGCCGCCGCGGTCGATCCGGCCGGCCCGCCGCCGATCACCACGACGTCGCAGGTTTCTTCGGGCGCCGTCTGCATTCAGGGTTCCATCACGGCAATCCGCCATCGATGCCGATCGTCTGGCCAGTGATATAGCCAGCCTGCTTGGAGGCCAGGAAACCGACAAGGTCGGCGACCTCCGCGGCGCGTCCGGCCCGCTTCATCGGTACCAGCGCGGCAATCGCGCCCGCATCGAACGCCTTGTCGGCAGCCGGCGAAGCGATGATACCCGGCGCCACCGCGTTGACGGTAATGCCACGGCTGGCCACCTCGCGCGCCAATGCGCGCACCGCGCCCTCCAGCCCGGCCTTGGCCGCGGCGTAGTTGGTCTGGCCGCGATTGCCAAGCCGCGCCGCGACCGACGAGATCGCAATGATCCGCCCCCAGCGCGTGCTGATCATCGGCAGCAGCAGCGGCCTGGTGACTGCATAAAACCCGTCCAGGCTCACGCCGATCACCCGGCGCCATTGCGGTTCACTCATGCTGGCGAGCGGAGCGTCATCATGGATGCCGGCCGCATGCACCAGGATTTGCGGTACACCTTCCGCGAGCACACTAGCAAGCGCGACCTCGGTTGCGCGCATGTCGGTCAGATCGCAGGCGAGAACAGTGCCGCCGATTTCGGCAGCGAGCTCCTCCGCGGCCACGACCTGGCTGTGCGCATGAACGATGACCCGATGCCCGTCGGCTGCCATTCGGCGAACCACCGCCGCACCCAGCGTGCTCGCCCCGCCCGTGACCAGCGCTCTCACCGCTCCCGCCTCTTCATCCGCCGCTCGCCGCGAAGAGGATCGTCCCCCTCCCCTCGAGGAGAACCATTCGATGCTCACTGCCAACTCGAAAGCGATAGATTGCGCCGGTTGGATCCGCCCATTCCAGGAACGCCTCGATCGCTAACGTCCCCAGCGCCGGATCGTCCAGCCGGGAAACACTGATCCGCTCGAGCCGAAGCGCGACCAGTCGTCCGGCGGGCTGCGGCCGGCCGCCTCCCACCAGCGCACCGTGCAGGGCCGCCGCCTGTAGCGCGTACTCCGAGCCGCAAA
>JBOHMN010000744.1:0-24136 GCA_050730175.1 Acetobacteraceae bacterium
ATGCCGGACCGCCGCGACGCCGCCCAAGCGTGCCGCAACGAGCGCGCGATCCCGATCTGCTCGCCACGCGTCCCAACGACCGTGCCACCCGCACACGACACCCTCTGCCCCTCGGCAAGATCCCAGACAGCCTCTCCAGGTTCGCAAGCATCCGCTTCTGCGCACGCCCCACCTTGTCGCGATAGTATCCCCCGAAGACACCCGGCGGCGAAATCCGATCGGGCACAGTCCCCGCGAGCGCATGCGTCGAGGATTTCCATATCTCAAGCCGTGCCAGAACCTCACCCTACGCCGCTGAAGTCTATCGCCATTTGCAGGAATTCGGCACGCCGCGCCGGGTGATGGCGACGGCATGTGCCGGCAATTTCCGTACTCCAGTTCTCAGAAATCCATTCCACTCCGCCTTCCGTTCTTGCCCTTACCTCAGAGCTGGAAGCGGATCGGCACCTCGATCAGCAGCCTCGCAGCTGGGTTGTTTGGTCCGACTCCGATCCCGGCCCCGATATTGATACTGATGTTTCGTGTCAGCGCGAACCCTAACCCGAAATTGAAGACTCCGAAATCGAAGGAAGAGCCGCCGAGCGGCACGCCGTCCTCCGTCGTCGGCCAGACATGCTCCTGCTGATAGCTGAATGTCATTGACGTCCGCTGGTTCACGGCAAAGCCGACCCCGAAGGTCCCGGAAATATAATTGCCCGGCCCGATCGTCGCCGGGGTCGGCGGTGCGCCCGACCGGTTCGCAATCTCGATGTCGCGCGAGAAATTGATTCCATAAAGAATGTTTGCAAACAGCACCGCCGGCGAGGTGGGGATCAGCATCGTGATGTTCGGTTCGAGCGAATAGAACCCCGTGCCTGTTGGCAGCCCTTTCCCGATTCCAGCAATGTAAAGCCCGTTCGCGTCGTTGGTCGTATAGATCGGCACCGAGAACGGACTCGACCCCGTCGTCGTCTTGAACAGCACGTTGGCAACGAAAATCGGCCAGCCGCTCTCGCCGGTATTGAGCTGGTAGCTCGCCCCCAGCTGCACATCGCCGACATCGAAAGAGCTCGCCCCTGGCGAGAAGATCTGAGCATTCGGCCCGAGCGGCTGGGTCGTGGTCGAGCCGACTGCATAAACGATAGGAACTTTGAGATTGACCTCCAGCCTGTTGGTGACCCCGTAGCGGAACGTCCACGCCTGCGTAAGGTAGTTGGCCTCCACCCGTTGCACGTTGATGTTGCCAAAGGTGATGCCAGGTACAATCGTAAAGCCGCTGATATTGACTTGATTCTGGTTCCAGTAGTCGTACTCGAGCGACGGATCGACCACGAAATATCCCTTCGGGGTCAGCACGCCGCCCTTGCTCGAGAGCTCGGGCGCCGTCTGCAAGATGCGCCGCGCTTGCTGCTGTTGCGGACTCGGGCCCGAGATCGGGGCCGCCCCAGTTTCTGGCGTCGTCGGCGTCGGAGACGCCGCAACCGCTGCCGCCGCGGGTGGTGCGACCGGGGCAGCAGCTGGCTGCGCGGCGCTGACTGTGCCCGCGCCGGTCGCACGCAGCTTTCCGAGCTCGGCATTCAGCAGATTCTGTTGGTCGTCGAGGCGCAGGCTCTCGAGGTGAAGTTGCTCCTGCTCCTTCTCGATCTCGAGCTGCTGCTTTTGGATCTCCATGCGCAATTTCGTGATGTCCGTGGCTGTCGGTAGTGCGGACGGTGCTTCCGCAGCCTGGGCGTGCGCTCCCGTAGCGAAGCAGACCAGGCTCGCTGCACCGAGCAGCGTGCCGCCCCAAACCCGGATCAAGCGCCGTTGCCTTGAGCCCGGTTGCCGGACAGGCCCTTCACGAGTACTAGCGAACCCGCCGCACGAAATGACCATTCTTGTTCCCCCAGGGAGGGCACAGACCGCGCGTTGGAGGACAGGCAAGGCACGTCAACCCTTTCGTAGCAATAATAACCGCGAAGACCGATGGAATCAACTCGGAATGCAAAAAATCTGAATATGGAACGAGGCCCTCGGACGCTGTCCCGAACGTGCTTAACAAGGCGTTACCCGTCGGCGGCGCACCAAGGCAGATGCGAAGTAGGGGATTGCCTCGGCCGGGGCGAAGAAAGCCAATCTGGACGGCCCGCTCGCACACGATCTCAGCAACCACTCCGCTCGCTTTCGCCACGCGCTCGCCGCAATGGCCGCCGTCGGCAAACCAATGGCCGGAGTCGGCAAACGCTCGCTCAGCGAACGGCCAGTGCTCGCGGGGCGCTGATGCCCTTCACGAAAATCGCTTCAACGTTCATAGCGCAATTTCACCGGCGTGTTCGCGAACCTGGATAGGTTCCTTGCCGGAGTCGCCGGGATCTGCGGCGGCGCCATGAAGCCGCACGTTGCAAATGCGTTCACAGACGCGACCGACCGGCATCGGGCTGCTCAGGGCCTCGTGCTGCCGATCCCGGTCATGCTGGTGGGCCCATCTGGCAACGCCGCCCGCAACATCCGGGCCCTGACATCCACCGAGGGCCGGAAGCCCCTCGAACGCGCTGCGCTGCCCCCGTTCGGCCTTTCCGTTCAGGTGCGGCGAGCGCGGCGGAAACCGCTGGAATTTCACCATCCCCGCCATCGAACGCCGCTGCACGGCCCCGGCAAAGAACGCAGCGTCGCGATTGGTCCGCGCGCGCTGAACCGTGAATGACGTCTCCTCGAACACCCGAACGACGAACGTCACCCTCGCCAGAGCGTTCCGGAGGCGAGTCAGGTCGGCAACAAGATAGCGGCTCCAGTCATCAACTGCAGCGAACTGATAAGGCCCAGGCCGGACCTTACGGATATCGAGTGTCCTGCCCCCGAAATGCCTTCCCATTTCAGGGACCGGCAGGCCACTGAAAACAAAGAGCTAGTGTCCCGACACATGAGGACGATATTTGCGAGCGGCCGTCCGCTGTCGAGCATCCCGAGCCGCCTCCACGTTGCCGGGCTTGCGCCGCCGTATACTAGCCCTATCAGCAACATCAGCCCGCTGAGAACGATCAAACAGATCCCCAGAACTGAGAGCGGTCACAACGCGCTCCGCGTGACCCATCCTGCCCCTTGCTCGCAATCTGTTCGTCCGACCTCCCGCTCCAGCCATCCCTTCAAACTCTATCAGCCAGCTTGCCACCCTGCTTAGTGCATCCCCAACCGTTGCGTAGCCGACTGCGAAACGCTCTCTGCGGCCTGTGCCGCTGCGACCGATTGGGCAAGGCCGCTCACGCTGATGCTCATCTGCGTCACCTGTGTAATGACTTCGTTGCTCTGGCTATTGCTGATTCCGCTCAGTACACCGTTCGAGCCGAGGGTCGTCTGGATTGAAGTCGCACCATGGCCGTTCGTCCCGCCGATCGTCGTCGAGACCGTGATCGCCGCGGTCGAAACCGGCACCGAGTACTCGGTGCCTGGCGGCGATCCGCCTCCGCCCGGAGACGCAGTGTTGCCGGAGCCTGGATTTGTCGTCGGGTCGCTTACAGCAACCGCATTGTCACCCCTGGTACCCGGGCCAGAAACGCGGCTCCCGTTGATCGAAACAAAGGCTGCCCGTTCTGAACCCGCTCCGGCTGATACTCCCGCCGAGGTCCCGCCTCCCTGTACTCCAATCGAGCCCCCCCCTCGGAGCGCGACCGTCCCGCCGACGACATACACTGGGATGTGGCTTCCCGGATCAGAGATCTCCGGCACCAGGATGCTCTGCACAAGCATCTGGCCGAGCTTCGTAATCTGCTGAAAGCCAAAGCTGAAGCTGATGCCGTTGGGAAGCGAGAACCCGCCGCGCACCCTGGCGAGCTGGCTGTCGCTCAGCGCATATTGCGCAAGGCCCGCGGCCAACCTGGGTGGCAACGCACCCGGCGTTCCCCGCCCCGCCGTTGATCCGCCGTTGGCCGCTCCATCCGCGAGTCCCGGGACACCGAAACTCGCCAGCACTACCGGTACTAAGAGTGCGCCGGCCACACCTACCAAGCTTCTTCGAATCATCCCTCGCGCGACTGCTTCCGCGCCTCCTTTGTCCTCGCTCCCTAGAAAATCGTCGGGTTCCCTGCGCTGATCTGGCGCAGCGTGGAGAAATCGACCATGAACCGCGCAAGCCCGAACGGCGCCTCAGGAGCCACCGCCCAGGCGCGCGGCGCATTGAAGTGCACCCGCGCCTCCTTCACATGATCGAGAATCAGGAAGAAGATCCCGCTCCACTGCCGCTCGAACGCGCCGATGGGGTCGCTTCGTAGGCCCACCGCCGGGTCCGCCAGCAGTATCCGGCCATCCTCGATCCCGGTCACGACGACGAAATGCCGGTAGCCACGCTCGTTGATCAGCACAATCGCAGGTACGCCGACCGATTCCAGCTTCGTAAGCGGGGCGCGGAAGCCACCCGACGGCAGGCCGCGCCGCGCGAGATACTCCTTCATGTCCAATAGCGAAAAGCCTTCCTTCTGGATCAGAGCTTTATTGCCGCGCGCGATCATGCTGCGGAACACCGACATCTCGTCCACAGGCATGTCGTAACTGTAGGTCAGCAAAGTCGCCAACGCGGCCGATCCGCAGGAATAGTCGAAGCGTTGCGGAACAACCGCAGAGAATCGCCGCGCCTGAAAGCTTTCGACTTTAAGAGTGGGCGATATCCCGGGTATGCCGGCGATCGCACCGCTGATTTGGATTTGCGTAGTCCCGGCGGCGCGCACACACGAAGCCCACCCGAGCCACGCTGCGGCGACGGCTGCCGCTCCGATGCAGATCGGCGTCGAACTGTGCGCCACGGAGGCGGGGTCCTCTCCTCTGTCCCTAGTGTGCGTCGATGAAGATCGCGACACTGGAACTCATCAGCACGTTGTTACCGCTGTTCGAGAACTGACTGATGATCCCCGAACTGTTCACAATACCGCTGCTGGCAGAGCCGGTCATACCGCCGAGTACGCTGCCTCCATTCACCGTACCACTGCTCGACGCATCCACGTTCTCGTTTGTCGTGTTAGTTACCTCGCTCAAGTTAATCCCACCTTGGCCGCGCGCAGCCGCGAGCGCCTGCAGAGAGACCTCACTCCCCTTCAGCATGCCGGCCAGCCCGGTTCCCAGCCCCTGCCCACCACCGCTGCCGCCCGCGAACGCCGGAGCGGTGAGCCCGCCCGCCGCCATCACAACAGCTAAGCCGGTGGCAAGCCTCCACCTCACACCTGCCTCACCGAACCGGTGGCAAAAGGAGTTACGAGGCAACGAGACACTATAAGTAGGCCTCTCACTTCGACCACGAACGCACGACAACCGGCGCCCAACGCGCGACAAAAGACCAGGTCCAACGCGCCTCATCCTCCTTGCCCCCTCGCACCGACCGTCGGCCCAGCATGACGAATACCCGCTGCACCGCCCCGTTTTCGAGACGGTGCAGCTTTCATGTCCCTGAAATCCGGGGACGCTCAACGGCTACCTGGTACCACCCATCTGGATTCCGTTATCCACACCAGTCACCGCAACCGACGTGCTAAACAGCCCGATGCCGCTGTTCGCGTTCGAGGTGAACACGCCGATATTGCCGTTCACACTGTTCGACGCACTGCCGGTGTACCCGCCATGCGCGCCTCCGATGCTGCCACCGTCGACGGCGCCGTCGGCGGACGCCGTCGCGAACGTCATGTCAGTCGAGGTGTACGTCTTGGTATAACTCACAGTACTGGAGAGAGTGCCGTTCCCGACCACGTTGTTTCCAAGGCCGAGCGCGGTCGCCAAGGTCGCGGTCTTCGTGTTGCCGATGTCCTTCGACACGCTGACCGTCTTCGAGTTGTTGCTGCCTTGCGTACCGTTGTTGGCATTGGCACCCTTCGTCGCGGCAGCAACCGTATTAGTGTTGCCGTTATCCTTCGAGTTGTAGCTGCCCAGCGTGTTGCCGTTCTCCTTCGACACGTCGGCCGTCTTCGAGTTGTTGCTGTCTTGCGTGCCGCTGTTCGCGTTGCCGCCCTTCGTCGCCAAGGTCGCCGGCTGCGTGTTGCCGTTGTCCTTCGTGACGTCGACCGTCGTCGGATTGTTGCTCCCTTGCGTGCCGTTATTGGCATTCGACGACCCGCTCTGCGACGCCGAGGCGTTCGTCCCCGCACCGCTCGCATTCGACCCGGCCGCCGCCAGCACGGGCGGCGCCGTCAACGCCACCATCCCGAGCGTCAGGATGGCCGCAGTCGTAAGAAGCGCAATGCGCATCGATCCCTCCTTCGTTGTTCCTCTCCTCGCACCCCGACAGAAAGGGGTGCGCGCCGCCGCCTCCGCATGCCCGGTCAACCCCCTTGGAGGTCTCTGGCGCCGCGCCGTCCTCGGTCGGCAGGATCAATCGATGCAAACCGCGTGCCACCGTCCGCCACATCCGCAATGTGTGCGAACTCCCTGACATCGCTACAGACCTTTCGAGCCACCACGCCACGCCCCGGCCCTATCCGTGTAACGCTGAACGTCACGGTGACTGTCAACGTGACAGTTGCCAAACTCGACAGTTGCGAGGCTCATCCATTTCGTAACGGAAATGTGATGTTCCGACCGAGGCTTTCCCCAATCGGAGACACCTCCCGAGCCCCCGTCGCCGCCAAGTCGCTCGCCACGAGCGGAAAAGTAGGGCCAAAAAACCAGGGAAATGCAATCTGCACATTCAGAAATTCAGTCCTGCGCACGCGCTGCGTGCGCGCAGCCACAATCTTCCGCCACATAGTTGAACGCGAGGAGAGCTTGCGTTTCCTGGCATCGGGTTGTACTTTTTTCGTCTGCTTCGCGATATCGCTTCTCGCTCGATATGAGGACGCCAAGCGGGCAGGCGTCAGTTGTGTGCGTCCTTGGGGGAAGTTGCATCGATGATTCCCTCGGCCCACGGCAAGGGTAAAAGATTCTCGAGCGACGGCGAGGAAACTTTAGCTGTCGAAGGCATTGCCATTGCCGAAATAGACGCCCCCGCCACCCCGGATCCACCCGGCGCCGGCCGCGAAACGCAATTCATGGTGGGCAATAGCCCCGCGATGCGCCGGGTCTTCGAGCTGATCCGCCGTTTCGCCCGCACCAACGTGCCGGTCCTCATTACCGGCGAAAGCGGCACCGGCAAGGAACTCGCCGCGCGCGCTATCCGTGACTACTCGGCCCGTTCCGCTGGTCCCTTCGTCCCTGTCAACTGCGCCTGCTTGCCCCCCGAACTGATCGCCTCCGAGCTTTTCGGCTACGAAAAAGGCGCCTTCACCGGCGCCGTCGCACGCACTCGTGGCCTCGTCGAGGCAGCCAACCACGGCACCCTTTTCCTCGACGAGATCGGCGATCTCGGCGTTTCTCTTCAGGCCCATCTGCTCCGTTTCTTGCAGGAAGGCCGTATCGTCCGCGTCGGCGGCCGCGCCACGATCCCGGTCGATGTACGCATCATTTCTGCGACGAACATCGATTTGGCCAACGCGGTAACGGGCGGCCGCTTCCGCGAGGACCTCTACTACCGCCTCAACGTGCTCAACCTACAGATGCCTCCGCTGCGTGAGCGCGGTGACGATATCCACGTACTCGCCATGTTCTTCCTGCGGCGCCTCGCCGCCGAGTTCGGCAGAAAGATCAGCGACTTCGACGCCGAAGCTCAGACCGCTCTGTGGAAGCACCGCTGGCCCGGCAACGTCCGCGAGCTCATCGCCGCGATCCGCCGCGCCGTCGTGGTCGGCAACACACCACTGGTCTCGGTGTCGGACCTCGCCATCGACTCGCTGCGGAGCCCGGTCCACAAGCACAATCTCCCGGCTCCCGGCTCAGCCGATGAGCGAGAGGCTTTGCTCGCCGCGCTCGACCGGCATCGGCAGGTCGTTTCTCGTGTCGCGCAGGAATTCGGGGTCTCCCGCACGACACTCTACCGCCTATTGTATCGCCACAACCTCCGCCCGCCGCCCCGCCAGGCGAGCGGCACTCCCGCGTCCCCGGCTGGAGCTCGCCAGCAGGCAGAGAGGAACCACGCTTGTTGAGAGCCTGACAGAGGCCTTCAGGGCACCGCCGTCAGGTTAAGCGTTGTCGTCCCGACATTACTGAGCGGCTGTACTGCAGGCCGGCCCAACTCATCCCAGAGAATCACCCGCGGTTGCTGGGCAGTAGGAAGTGCCGTGCTTTCGGTCCCGCCCACGCCTCTCGCTCCCTGAGCGGCCAATTCCGCGTCGCTGAGCGCGCCCGTCCTCGCAAGAAGCAGCCGAGGCCCATTGGCGTCTTCCCCGCCAAGAGGAGCCGCTTCCACCGCTGCCGAACCGATCATAGTGCCGGCCAACCCAAGCAAAAGTAGCGTCCAGGCGAACCGTCGCCCCGGTCGCTTGACGGCACCGTCCTCAAAGCACGGCTCCCGCTCCGCCGGTGCGCCCATCCGCTGCGACCCTCCCAACGCCTGCTTGCCCGCAGTTATTACCCCATACATCGCCCTATCCGTCAAGCAATTCGTTCTGCGCCGCACCACTGCTTCTCCGCTGCTCAACGCGCGCAAAAAGCAAAGCACTCCCTGGGTGTTGCTCGCAAATTGAGCCCAAGCAACCCTTTCGCAAGGTGCGCCATCTGATCGTGCAACGGCGGCTGAAATGCGCTCGGGCCTCGCCCTAGAGCAATATCGCCCTGACTGGAATCGCCAGATGCTAGTCAGGGTGATGAAATTGCTCGAGAAAGCAAACCTAGAGTATCCGTGATGGTCAAGCGAGAGATTCTTGCCAGAGGCGACTGCCCGCGTGCGCACAATCGCCGCCTGAATAGCTCCGGTCGCTCCGGAAAGCCTGCGCTTTCATTCACGTCACTCTCCACCAGCGCGAAGCGTCGCTGATGCCGAATCGCATTGCAGTCATGCACGAGAGGCGTCTGCAGCATTGCACAACTCCGAACGAAATCTGTTGTCGCTCGGCCGCTTGTTTGGTCTTCGATTCTATCGATGCAGGCGGCGTCCGCGCAACGCAGAGACAAATGCCGATGCGGTCGCGAATCCAATGTGATTCGACCGATCGCCGCGCAGCGCGGCTGCATGCCGCAAACCGGAACCGCTTGCCAATGAGAAAGCGGAAAACCGGCCGCTGCGGATACCCCGCAAGATGCATTGACCACGCGCTACCGCGGCGACCGTCTGATCATCTCCCCCGCCCGTGATCGCGCCGACAACGGGAAGGCTTCCGGCCACTGCTTCGCCGAATGCGCCCGGCCGGTGGGGCGCCGCACCGTGCCCGAGCGCCAAACGGTCCGGCGGTCGTTTCCAGCCCTCGACCTCGATCCCAAGCGGCCAGGCCCCCGGTCTGCCCACCCCTCCCCGCCTCCCGCACCTGCGGTTCGCCCGCGTCCGCCGGCCGCGACGGGGTTTCATCACCGTTAAGGCATGCTTAAATACCTCAGATCGGGCGGTTTTGCCGAGGCCGACGGAATGCTTCCACACCTGGACCTCACCGCGCTCCTGGTCGGAACCGAAGACGCGACGGCCGATCCGCCGCACGGCATCATCGGTTGCCCGGATTGCGGCTGGATTGCTGCACTGCCACACCGGTCAGGCCATGGCGTCGTCCACTGCCGCCGCTGCGATGCAGCATTGGAGCGGACGTCCGGCCGCAGCATCGACGCGGCACTCGCCTGCTCGCTTGCCACCTTCCTCCTGCTGTTTCCGGCCAACACCATGCCGCTCCTTCGCGTCTCCATTCTCGGCCAGACGCATCAGAGCGTGATCGCCTCGGGCGTGGTCGGCATCTGGAAGCAGGGCTGGTTCATCGTTGCAATCATCGTCGGCCTGGAAATCGTTCTGCTGCCCTTCCTCCGCTTCGGGCTGCTCTCGCTCGTGCTTGTCACGGTCCGAATGCGGCGCCGGCCACGCTGGCTCGGCCGGGGCTTCCGCATCGCGGAGGCGCTGGACCAATGGGCGATGGTCGACGTCTTTCTGTTCGGCGGCTTCATCGGTTACGGGCGCATTGCACCGTTTCTTCCTGTGCACATCGGCATCGGCGGCTGGTGCATGATCGCGGCTGCGTTGCTGACAATGGTGACACGCGCGTCGCTCGAGCGGCGCGCGCTCTGGCGGGCAATCGCCTCCGACGCGCGCTCGCGGCCACCGGACGCCATCGCCTGCACCTCCTGCGACCTCGTCGTCGCCGGCACTGCGGCCGGTACCCGCTGCCCGCGTTGTGGCGAGCGGCTGCGGCCCACGCGCCCGCACGCAACGATGCAGGCGCTCGCGCTGACCCTCGCGGGCTTCGTCTGCTTTCCCGCCGCCTACTATTACGCGATGGAGATCAACGTCCGGCTGGGCACCGCACATCCCTACACGATCATGACCGGCATCTTCAAACTGATCGATGCCGGCTTCTGGTATTTCGCACTCGTAATATTTCTCGCGTCCGTCGTCATCCCCATGCTCAAGCTCTTCGCACTGATCTGGTTCGCCTTGTCGATCCACGCCGCCTCAAGGGCGCGGCTCAGGTTCAAGACGCGGCTCAGCAGCGTGATCCGTGTGATCGGCCGCTGGTCGCACATCGACGTCTTCACCGTCACCGTGTTTCTGCCGCTCTTGTATCTGGGCGGAGATCTCTCCATCAAGGTCGGGCGCGGCCTGCCGGCCTTTCTCGCGGTAGTCGTGCTGACCATGCTCGCGTCCGATCTGTTTGATTCGCGCGCCCTGTGGGCGGTAGCGAAACGATGAGCCAGGCCCAGCACGCCAAGGGGCGCGAGCGCGCTGCCGAGTTCCGGCCCTCGCGCTGGCCGGGACTGATCTGGGTGGTGCCCGTCGTTGCACTCGTGATTGTCGGCGATCTCGCGCTCCGCTCCTTCCGCGCCGTTGGGCCACACACGGTCGTCGAATTTCAGACCACCGGCGGAATCGAGCCGGGGCAGACCAAGGTAGAATATCGCGGCGTCGAAGTGGGCCACGTGACCGCGGTCGCTCTCTCGCCGTCGCTTAAGGAAATGACAGTGAAGCTGAGTTTCGATCAGGCGATGGCAAGCCACCTCGGACCTGGAACCCGCTTTTGGATCGATGGCAAGTCCCCGAGCGTAACCGACCTTTCCTCGCTCCGCGCGCTGATCTCCGGCCCCTTCATCGGCGTCGCCCCGGCCTCCGGTGCGACGGTCGCAAAGTTCACGGGGCTCGAGCAGCCGCCGGTCGTGAAATGGGGGACCGAGGGCGAGCGCTTCACGCTCACCACCAACAACCCGGGCAATGTGAGCCGCGGCGCACCGGTTTATTTCCGCCATTACCAGGTCGGACAAGTGCTCGGCCTGCAATTCATGCCGGCCGTGCGCCGGTTCGACATCTTCATCTCGGTCCGGCCGGAATATGCAAGCCTCGTCAATCAAGGCACCCGCTTCTGGAGCGCAGGCGCGGTCCATGTGGCAATCGGCGGGAAGGGGCCCGGCCTGCAACTCGAGTCGGTCCCCGCGCTGTTCACCGGCGCAATCGCGTTCGAAACGCGCGAGCCGGCGGCGGCGGTTAAGAGCGGCGCCGTGTTCACCTTGTTTGCCGGCCAGGGAGCCGCCGAATCCGCGCCCGGCCCGCACGCGGTCCCCTACCGGGTCGTGCTGGCGGGCGGCCCGCACGGCCTCGCTCAAGGCGCGGCCGTGACCCTCGAAGGCGCGCCCGCCGGCGTCGTAACCAACGTGCATGCGCTCTACGATCCCACGGCAAAGGCGATGCGCACCCTCGTCGACATCGCGCTCGATCCCGAACGGATCGCAAGACCCTCAGGCAAACCATGGGATTTCGCCAGGCCACGCCCCCAGATGAACGCGATGCTGACGGCGCTGATCGGCCAGGGTCTGCGCGCCAACCTGACATCCTCGACGCCGCTGATCGGGGCGAAGGAAATCGCGCTCGACCTGGTGCCAGGGGCCGCTCCGGCGTCGCTCGAAGCAGGCAACCCGCCGACCATTCCCGCCATCGGCGGCGGCGCCGCAACCATCATGGCCGAGCTCACGCAAATCCTCGCCAAGATCGACGCACTGCCGCTGCCCGAGATCGCCCAGAACCTGAAAGATGCGAGTGCTAATCTCGCGGCGCTCGGCAATTCTCCGGCCACGCGGGAAACGCTCAAGCATCTGGACGCGACAATCAGCCATCTCGATCAGATCACCGCCGAGACGGAACGGCAGTGGCCGAAAGTCGCAGCGGATATCCGCGCCAGCACCGCGGAAGCCGGCCAGGCGCTCGCCGCGGCGCGGGCGTTGCTGGCAAGCGAAAGCGCTGATTCCAGCGCGCCGGAATCGACGACGCTGCCCCGTGCCCTCTATGAACTGACGCGCGCGGCGGAAAGCCTGCGCGCGCTCGCCGACTATCTCGCCGGGCACCCGAACGCGATGATCTTCGGCAAAGGGCACTGAGATGAAAAGCTTTGGCGCACTGGCCTTCCTCCTGCTGCTGGCCGGTTGCGCCGCCGCGCCGCCGATCACCTATCTCCAACTGGCGCCCGTAGCAGGGCCGGCAGCTCGGGTGACCCGGAGTGGCCCGCCGATCCGGGTCGCACAAGTGGAAATGCCGCCCGCGATCGACCGCCTCGGCCTGACGCGCGAGACCGGAACGAGCACGCTCGCCGTCGATCCGAATGCAAGCTGGGCCGCGCCGCTCGATGGCATGGCAACCCAGGTGCTGGCAGAGAACCTCGCATCCCGACTGCCCGGAACGAAAGTGCTCATGCCGGGTGAGGTGATGCCGCGCGGAACCGTGCGCGTCGTCAGGGTCGACGTTCTCCGGTTTCTCCCCATCGCCGCGGCAGGCGCGGAGCATGTGGCGCTCGATGCCTACTGGCAGGTGGTAACATCCGAAAACCACGTTGCGCATTCAGGCCACGCGCAGATCCGGGTCGCGAGTGCCGCCGGTGCGCCGGCCGAAGCGGCGGCGATGAGCCACTCACTCGGCGAATTGGCAGACCAGATCGCTGCCGCCGTCGCCAGGTGATCAGAGCACGCGCGCGGCACAACCGCGCCAAAGAAAGCCCCGGGCACCAAGCGGCTTCGCCCGGTCGCGCAAATTTGTTAACCATCCGGGCCGCCGGTAATGTCGTTGCGAACTAACGATCGGCCTCGTGTGCTTGCAACGCGCACGGCCTCATAGTAGTCTTCCGCACATCATTTCGGAAGAGAATAACGAGTATATAACGCCTTTTCAAAATCGGGACCAAAATATCCACATCATCAAGAAATGCAATCCACCCTGTGCGCAAGGATGCGCGCGTTAACCGACCACGCAGGAGAACCGAGGACGAAACCGTGCCCACGCCCAGCGCAGCACAGATCACTACCCTGCATCAGATACCCGCAGGGCAGATCAAGACAATTCAAGGCGCGGCACGCAATGAAGCATGCCGGGATTTCGCGTTGACTGGCGGTACCGCCAACAACATGGTCGCCAAGATCTTCGGCATCGTCAACGCCGAAGACGCGCAGATGCTCAACGTCGCGATCGCCGAGGCACAGGCGAACACCTTCGGCGGCGCGCTCAATCACAACTCCATCACCTGGGCGCAGCGGCAGCACGACAAGTATCATGGCAACCCCTACCGCTACGCACCGGGTGGCCGGCAGCACACTCCGGCCTTCGGCAAGTACAACGTGCAGTACATGGTTGAGAAGATCGTCAATCGGGCGATCGACGAATGCGGGTTGACCCGCGCCTGGACCAGCATCGGCACCAACTACTGGCTCTGCATGCATTGGCTCACCACCGACGGAGTCGTCGAAGAGCACTGGTGGATCGAGGCATACGGCTACAACATCGAGATCATCCCGAGCTGGCACGACCTGAAGATCTGCGCCGCCAACGAACAGGACCCCGACCCCAATCATTACGCACGAGTGCGCATCGGGCTACGTTCGCTGGTGGCCGCTCAGATCGCGCGCATCGACAATGCGCTGACCAATGGCATGCTGATTCCGACCAACCAGGGTGGCCGGCACTAGCCTCCATCAATCGCGCTGGAGAGGGTAGGGCAGATACTCTCGAAGGCCAGCCTTTCCGTCCGCTGGTATGAGATGAGCCGTCATCGCGACGGCCGCCAAAGCCGCGGGAAGCGAGACATGCGCCACCCGCTTCCGGAATGGCCCCGCGCGCCCCGGCTACGCCATGGACGTGCAGCCCATGGCATGCCAAAATCAACTTCATCGAGGCCACCATCCTGCGGAGGTCCTCCGATGAGTGACGTTATTGTCGCACCGGAAACAAAGGTCCGCCCGGCCTACCAGCGGCCACGCCTGCACAAGGTGGTCCTCCTCAACGACGATTACACGCCGCGCGAATTCGTCGTCACCGTGCTGAAGTCTGAGTTTCGCATGAACGAGGAGCACGCCCATCGTGTCATGATCACCGCCCACACGCGTGGCGCCTGTGTCGTTGCCGTCTACACGAAAGACGTCGCCGAAGCCAAGGCGGCGCACGGAACTGACACTGGCCGCCGCAAGGGCTATCCGCTTCTCTTCACGACCGAGCCCGAAGACTAGCATCGCACTCGTCCGGCAGTGATACCGAACGCGCCACTCGTCTCTCCTCTTCTCTGCGGTAAGTGCTGCTTCTCCTCTCTCCTCCGGAAGTGGAGGCAAGTCCGGACTCAAGCGGTGGCATGGAGGGAGCGATTATCGGTTACGGTAATCGGGGGCCCGGGCGCGCGGAATTCTGCGAGGTCGAACTCGCCATTGGACATGGCTGCTCGCACCTGCGCCGAGTAATGCGCCCAGGCGGGCAACCGGCGCACAGGCTGACGCTTGTGCATCAGCCGACTGCCGAGACCGTTCAGCGTCGACTCGGCGATCACGCACGATACGCGCTGTCCGGCTCGCTACCGGGCGCCACATTCCATCGACCGCAGATCGACCTCAGCAAGCCGCGCCACAGGAAACGACGAAGACCCGCCCGAGGAGCAACCGTGATGCCCTCCGGCCGCTCCGGGTTATCGCATGGCCGCGAGAATCATCGCAACGTTGAACGACACATACCCCGCCACACTCGCGAGGCCGCAGGCGAGATTCGCCGGGCCAACCCAGGCGGGACTGCGCTTCGCCAGCTCCCGCAACAGCACGATCGCTGCCAGCGCAAACACAATCGTCGCGTAGCTCGACACCTCGATCGCGTCCGCGAGCGTGAACTGATTTGACGGCGGCACGCTGATGTCGACCGCATACTTGCTGCCGACGGCCGCGAAGATCGCGCCGGCGCACAGACCCACGCGGGCCTCGGTCAGGTCCTCGACATTCATCCAGTAAGTCAGGGTCGCCAGCAGGAAGGCGACGAAGAAGCCGTTGAACAGGTTGATAAACAGGCGAAGTCCGCGGCGCTGGACGACGATCTGCGCGGTGGTGCGACTGTAGATGCTGCTACCGGTCGGCACCGGGTTACCAAAACTCGTCGGATAGAGGTGCTTCCCTCCGCTCAATGTGAAGGATACGATCTTCCATCCTGGCACGGTCACACTGGGATCTACGCCGCTGCCATACGGATACGGCTCGAAAACGACCTCCGAGTCGTCATTTGTGCTGTCCTCGATCTCGACCTCCAGCGTCTGCCGGTCGAACGGAAAGTGAGCGACATTCCATTGCTGTCGCAGCGTGGCCGTATACAGCGCGCTGTCCCAGAACACCTTCGCCTTTCCGTTCGCCCAGGGCGCGTTGCGGGAGACGACGATCGAGGGATAGCGGACATGAACGTCGTCGCCGTTGACGATCACCACGGTCTTGAGCGGCTTGTAGTCCGGATCGGTGGTCAGGAACCATGGCCAGAACTGCAGCCCGTAGGTGCCGTTCGGCAGGTCGAAACCATAGATGTCGGTGACGAACAGGCCCACCTCGACATGGATGGGACCCGAGCCGGACGGCAGCGGAATGATCGGCGCGGACGTCTCGGCCACCGCGGGCGCCGCGAACAGGGTCAGGAGAAGGATCGCAAGGCAGGTCAGCACCGGGCGTGTTGCAAGCGTGGAAATTCCGAGCCTCCGCAACAGCCGAGGCAAATCGATCCCGGCAGGGGTGCAGCCGACCGCGCGCCTCAATCGCGCCGCCGCCTCACCCTTCAACGCCAGCACTCCCCCTCACCCATCGTTCCCGCTGCCGCCACCTTCAGTTGCGCGGTGATGCGGCGTTCCAGCGGCAGGCTGGCGCTGGCCTGTGCAAGACAAATCTCCCCGCCTTCCTCGTCATTCCGGTGCCGGATCGCAGGGCCGCTACGCCCGGCGCCACGATGGTCAGCTCGTCATCCACCGTCAATCTGAAATCACCCGTCGCGTTCCGCGTCAAATGAGCGTTATTCGCGCACAACCCGCGGCGCCGCGGTCCACCGTTGCATCTCCGACATAAGCCAATGTCCAAAAATGCCCTCGAGCCGTCGTTCTTCGCCCGCTTGCGCGATCGAAACGGAACTCTGTCACGACAGAATTATCTTCGGATAGCAAAATAATCACATCTCGCACTTTCCGGACATCCGAGCGTCGATTGGTTTTGAATCCTAACAGAATTTGTTTGCAACCGGAGGTTAAGTGTGCGACTAATCGCTGTCGCATACGGCAACCCGTACGTCCACGGAAGAACTGATCGTCCGGAGAAGACAATGCCTTGGTGTTCGATGACCGTTGCCTGGGGTCCGACTGGGTATCATCAAAATTATAAGCGGAACCTGGCGGTCCATAGTCACCAGTTGCAGCAGCAATTCGTCACCGACTGCCTGACGGATTCCCTGAACAGGATCAACGCTCATCTTCCGCCCGGCCAGGCACCCGCTGCACAGAACCAGCTAGGGCAGCAGAACCTGGCAGTGCAGCAGCAGAACGATCCGGGGCCGAACTACAGGGCAATCTGACTATCGGACAGGACAGGAGATCTGGCCGCGCGGTCTGGCATCGTGCGGCCGGGACTCCAACAGGAAGAGCGATGATCGGGAGAATCGGGAAAGCCGTGCGCTTTGCAGCTAATCGGACGTCGTCACGCACGGGTTGCCCCCGACGAGGGCGCGTAGTTTTCTCAAGTGAGCTTGCCGGGCAAAGGGTTCTCGGTGCACGGCGTCGGGCGTTTCGGCGGGCATGCTTCCGGGCGGCATCACCAGGCGGCAGCGAGGCAATCATGCGAATTCGACGGGCGGTTCGTTCGCCGCTGCAGCCTTCCGTGGTGGAACGGGCATTGACGTGCGATCACAGGGTAAGAAATATAAGGCTTAGCAACTCTTACAACGAAGAGTGGACGCATGGCCGACGGCGTGACCCTGCACGATCTGATCGAGGCCATCGCTGGCGCCGTCATCGGTGCCCAGGACAAGGTGGAACGCTATCAGATATCCAACATAAGACGTTTTTTCGACGACAACAATCGACCGGTCGGCGTGGAAGTCAGAATGCCGAAACTCGGCGGTGCGGATGGTGAGGAAGTCAGCATCCGGGTGCCGCTGCTGGCGTTGGTCGGGGCGACCCGGCTGTCGATCAAAGACGTAGAGATCTCCATGGATATCGAGATCGGGGAGCTGACGACCGCACCGACGGAATCCGCACCGTCTGGCCAACCCGCCGCCCCTCCACCGGGCCAGGATCAGGGGGCACAGGCGTCCGGCTGGGAGCGGCCGGCGACCCAGAAGGTCGTCGTGCTGGACGTGCACGCGCCACGGAGTCGCGAACGGCCGGCAACCGCGAAGGTCGTTTTGCGGGTCGAGAGCCACGATCCGCCCGAGGGCGTGGCGCGGCTCATGATCGAACTGAACAAACGCATCGGTATACCGATCGGGGGCAGTGACCGGTCAACCCAGGCCGGTGGCGACGAGGGTCCTCCTGCTCCAGGGGGAGTCTCGACCAAACAGAACTAACGCCTGGCACGCAGCACTTGGCGCCAAGGAACTCAGGAGGTTAAGATGGCGTTACCGAACATGGGTGATCAGTTCAAAGGGCTGCCGATGAGTGACCTCATCGGCGGACCCTTGATGGCCGCGTGCGACGCCCAGGTAAAGCTCGCAAACGCGACGGCGGATTTCATCAAGGTCATTGGGTTCCTGCCCCCCACCACGCAGGGTGCCGCGGTCGGCGACGTCCGCACGGCCATGTTCAAGTTCAACCGTCCGGCCGGCACCGCGGCCCAAGCCGTCAACGGCGTCATTCCGACGGAAACGGTCGAGCTCGAAGTGCCGCTGCTGGCGATCGTGAAGATTCCGGCACTGAGCATCAACACTGTCGATATTGTCTTCGAGATGGAGGTAAAGAACGCCGAAACTTCGAAAGACTCCTTCGACGCTGCGGCAAAAATGTCGGCGGACGCCAAGGTTGGCTGGGGGCCGTTCTCATTGACGGTCCACATCGAGGGGTCGGTCTCCTCGCACAAGGAAAACACCCGCTCCAGCGATCAATCCGCGAAATACCATGTCGAAGTACACGCCGAGGACAAGGGCATGCCGGAAGGCCTGGCGCGCGTGCTCGACATCGTCCAGTCGTCTATCGCGCCGAAAAAGATCACTGCGGCAACGCCGGCAGCACCTCCCGGTCCTTGAAATCTTTCCCCGGCCGGAAATCGGTGATGTCCGCGGTCATGGTGTTGTTGCCGTGACCGCGGTCCATGCCGCATACGGAACTCTGCGGACAGCGCGGAGCGAGCCACCAGATGTTCGACCTTACCGAAGTCGGCTACGTCGAGCGGATCGTCGTCGGAAGCCGCGATCCGGAAAAGCCGATGCAGGAGGATGCAATCAAGGCAGCAGTGGCGTTGCTCAACCGCTGCTTGACGGAGACGCCCAAGGGCAAGATTATCGGGATCGAGAAAACCTTCAGTTTGCTCAATATCGGCGAGCATCAGGTGGTACTCCAGTGCATGATCTATCATGTGGGCTTCCCGCGTAAACCCTACTGGCTGGAAACCGGGCAGAATCAGGGGAGCACGGGACCATGAACGGCCGCTGCCTCGGAGGCTGCCAAGTAGCGGACGCTCTGGCGTTCGCCTCTGAAGGGCGGTGCAATTATGCCTGAGGTCGAGTTCGACGATTTTGTCCGCGGCTTGCAGTTTTCCGTTGCCAAAGCACAGGCAAACATCGCGGCGCAAAATAAGGGCAGGCTGGAGCGCCTTCTGCAGGTCGATCCCACCGGACGAACCGAGCGGCTTGACTGGACTTTCGTGCTGGACGCACCCGGCACAGGGAACGCCCCGGCGGACGTGCTGCGGCTTCCGCTCGCCTCGATGCGCTCGTTGCTCGCGCCCCAGGTGACGGACTTCGTCCTGGAAATGCAAGTATCCGTGGAGCCCGCAAAACCACCCTCGCCGGACGGCGAAACACGGCTGAGCCTTGTCGTCCGCAAGCGAGGGAGCATTCTCGGCGGAAGGCTGCACAAGCTGAAGGTTCGCCTGTTCGGCAGTCAGCCCGGCGCGGGCGTCGTCGAGGTGGACGGCAAGACACTGAGGCTGCTACCGGCGAGGCGAGGCGAGGGAGAAACCAGCATCGTGGAGCGATCTCCTCCTTCGCATTGAGCTGGCTGTGGCCCGCCCGGTTCCGGCTCCTGCAGCGCAGCGCGCCCGTTCGCCTGACCCTGTCGGCAGAGGATTCCAGGAAGCTGCGTGCCCTCCTCGCCGCGCCGGCAAACGGCGAGACAACGGCCACCGAGCCTCCACGGGACCGTGCGAAGCGTGGGCCGGTTTCCGCTCCATCGTCCCAAGCAACCGGGCTACGATGGCTGCGCTCATTACTTGCCTGGCTGCGACATCTCTTGCGGCGACGTCAATAACATCAGCCAGCCGCTCAACGCCTGGTGGCTCTGTAAGCGGAAGGAGAGACCCGGATGCCCGTGATGCGCTCGATCCTTGCACGTTCGACGGTCGGCCTGCTGGCCTCACTCGCATGGCTCAGTTTCGCGAATCCCGCCGCAGCCTCGGGGGGGGCCTCGCCGGTTGTCGGCACCTGGGTAGGTGCCGTGGCCCAGGGCCAACGCAATATCGTCGTCAAGCTGACCTTGAAGAGCGCCGTCCTTGGCTCCCGGGATGGCGAAATGCGCTGGGGCGCGCCAAGAAGTTGCTCTCTCAAGACCGAGTATGCAGGCATGCGTGCCGGCGATTACCTGCTGAACATCTTCTCCACTGACGGAGGCTGGTGCGATCTGTACCGCGACGGAACTCTGGCGTTGCGGCCGGCCACCGGAGTTCTTGATTTTACCCTGAAAGACAAGCAGGACCAACGGGCGACGACAGGTCAGTTGAATTCCGCAACGCAGTAGGTCGAATCCTGACTACATGCCGCTGCTGCAATGTGAGCAACACGCTCGCCGCCATGATACGCCTCTTGGCTTGCGTTTCATGCAGCGTGTCAGGATCAGGTTCCCCGGCCCTCGCCTGGTCGTCAAGGCGCGGCGCCCCGGAGTTCAAGGCCGATCGGATTTGGCGATGGCCGTCGTCCCTGCACCTGCCGGCCCGACGGCCGGCGGATTGCTTGCTCCGAAGGCGCCCCGGACGCCGGAAATAAGCTTTGCCAGAACGTCATGTACAAGCTCAGCCGAAAATCCCCCCAGAATGGCAAGGACCGGCTGCCCGATCTCCGTAAATCCGGCACGGGTAGCGCCCGCTGCCGCCTCGGTCGTGCCAATGAACGCGCCGTAAATCACCTGTGACAGGATAACACCGGAGATCACCCCCATCACCACGTGGGTCCAGTAGCTGCTCTCATACCGTTCGGCGAAAGTACAAGCCGAGACGTAACGATCGAGCCGCTTGAGATTTGCCAGCGTTGCCCCGACCGCCGCGGCGCCGATCAAGAATGCTTCGTTCATCAGCAGCGGCAACCCTTGCAGCGCAAGCAGTCCTCTCGTCATGTTGTCCGCGTTTACGTCGGGTGACAGAGCGACGCCCAGCATCACCACCAGAGACAGAACCGCCAGCGCGAGCATCTTGCGAACCAGCGGAACGGCGCCGAAGGAACGGCGCCTGGGATGGTTGTTCCGCTGGTCGCTTAGCAGAAGCAGGGTCGCCGGTTTCGCCGGAGCAACCAGCTTGGTGAGCTGAAGGTGGATACCCGCGAACAGGGACATCTGGCCTGCCGCTTCCACCGGTTGGGGAGCCACGACGGCGGCGGGCGCCGTATCTGCCGGCGCGTCAGCACCACTCGGCGTTCTTCTCCAGCCCAGCCGTTCGGCCTCTGCCGCGGCTGCACGTGCCGCCGATTGACCCTGGTTTGCAGCTTTGTCGTCGGTCCGATCAGATACGGCCCGCTCGAGGGTAGCGATGATTTCGGGCGGAACCCCGATCCCGGATCCCATGGCGAACAGCAGCATTGCCTCGACCTCGCGTACCAGATGTTCCTTTACGTGCTGGCGAGCCAGTGCCGCGATGTCCCCGGACGGCAAAACTTCAAGCTTGCGCCCCGGCATCGGCGTCAGACTACCGGGCGTGCGCGGCCTGGACGCTATGTTTTCGACAGAAGGCAGGTCGCTCATGCGTATGACGTCCTACTCGAGTCTCCGGTACTTCCCGAGGAAGTTGCTGCCGAGCCCGCAATAGCCGAACGTATCCGCCCGCTTTACCTCCGCAGTTCCCGGAGCAAAGGCAATGACCACGCGGCGCCGCTCGGCTACAGCCCGAGCTTGGCTGTACGAGAAGTCCTCGGCGGAAACGGCCTGGAATGCGGCATTTAATGATCCATCCCGTAGCTGCCCGCTCGCCCTGATGATGCAGTTTGCCGGTGCCGACCCGCCATCGACCGGCGGACTCCCGCCCGTCAGCACCACCTCGAACCCGCCATCACCTCGGGCGATCTCCATACTCACAGACCCGGCGCCAACCCGATGGTATTTGCCGGCGACGGCAGTTTCTGGTGCATACGGCGCCCACCCGTGGCCGGTGCATGCGGCAAGCAGCACCGCAAATAAAAGTATTGCCGAGCGGCTAGGCACCCGCGGCCAGCATCCGCAAGGCGTCGGCGAGTTCGTTCTGGAAACGCCCGGCCACGCCGTCTTGTACGGCTCGCGAATTGCCCGAAAAATGCACGAGCACGCCGGTCGCGTCCTTGCGGCCCCGCTCGCCATAGAGCGCGACGATCGCGCCGCGATCGAAATCCGCTGCGGATGGGTCGAACTTCCCGCCGGCGCGCACCTGAGCAAACGCCAGCTGCACGACGTTCGTGTTAGGACCGTGCTGCACCGCCGTAGACCAGATCGCATCCTGGAGCGCGCGCGAGCAGCGTGGGATGTCGACGCCGTCGTCTCTGACGATCTTCTCGCAGAGCGGATCGAAATGCGTGCGCTTGATGAATTCGTGCTCTGTCGCCTCGAAGTCGGCGCGCGAACGGGTGGCGATCTCGACCCATTTTGCGGAAAATTGCGCGGACCCCGGTGTCAGACCTTTGAAATCATCACGCCAGTGAAAATCCGACTGCGAGACGAAGCGCGCGACGGTCCCGCCACCGGCACTGGTCATCTGGTAACTTCCATAGGATACGCCGCCGGCATCACCAACGCCGCCGGAAACGGTGGTGGGGCCTCGACCGCCGGTCTCGTATTTTGTGGAGAGGCCCCCGAGGACCCAGCCGCCCGGCTGCGCTGCTTGCGCCGATGCGGCGGCGCGGGGCGCAGCCGGGCCAGCGGCAGCGGGCGATGTGGCGCCCGGCAACTCGATTTCCTGGCCCACGCGGATGAACTCCGGATTGGCTCTGAGCGCCGGATTTGCGTTGAGAAGATCGCCTAAGGTGACGCCATGGCGACGCGCGATGGCCGACAGCGTGTCGCCTGGATTGACCGTGTATCGCATCGGAGCTGCCCTTTCTCAAACCGGAAACGAGATCACGTCGAGAGCGGTGCGCACAGTACAAATTTTACGCTCGCAGCACCGGCACCCGCTCGACAATGCGCAACAAGCAGGCGTCCGTCGTTCGCTGTCCGTACCCTCCAGCCCATCGCGACGCTCCCACCCACAGTCAGGCACGCCCGCATACATGAACCCAAAAACAGCGGAAAATCACGACAAAAGGCGGCCTATCACCAGCCTGGCCGCGTCCCGCAAGTCAAGCCCGGTTCGGGAGCGATACGAGACCCACAAAGACCCCACGACTTCTCCCGCTATTCGTCTCAGGCCGACGGCGCCTGAGCCGTCGCCCCGAGAGAGCGCCAGTTCGGGTACTACGACCGAGCGCGTAACGCGAATTTCACCACTGGGTGATGCTCATTTGCTGGGCCGCGCCGTGAACAGCGCCGTAGTGCGCAGCGGTCATTCCGGCTTGCAGACCAGGCTGTCCCGTATCGGTCCCACGAAATTCGTCGCGCGCCTCTCGCAGCAGACCCTGACCGTCGGAGTCCTTGGAGCCCTTACCCTGGGTATGCTTGTCATGCGATTTTGAGGCGGTCTTGCTTCCCGCTTGAACCAGGATGGCGCGGGCACGGTTGTAGTCATTGTCAGCGATGCTCATGGTCCATTCCCCTCCTTCGGAAATCTCTTCCACAAACAATTAACGTCGGTGTCACGAGAGCCTTGCCCTCGCGTGTGCCTTATATCGCAACACCGCACATCCTGCACTCTCCCTCCTCTCGAGGAGCCCTCTTCTTTCCTGCGTAAAATCATGCCGGGATGGCGCGCCCGCCTGCACGGTGATCCGCTCGATCATCCCGTGAACATGATGTAGGCGAGAACGTAGTAGGGCGGGCGGTTCTCGTGTGCCCGGCCTTCGCCTTGCATGGCGTGAGTATGCATTCCAGCCTGTGTCGTGGGACAGTTGCCTCTCCCATCGCCCGAACGGGGGTCGCCGCTCTGCGCGGTGTTGGTAAATGCCCAACCAGGCCCCGTGACAGCGATAGTGTGATTGTGTTGCCCGGCCGCGCCGTGGTTGTGGGCCGGCATCTCGGCCATGGCAAGGACATGCGCCGCCTCGCCGCCGGTGTTGCCGACTTTGTTGTACGCGGAATTGTTCGGGTTGTAGCCGACGACGAAACGGTCCTGCAGCGGCGGCGTGCCATTGGCGCCATTGCACAGGGCCCAGCCCGCGGGCAATTTCGCCGGGTCACCCGACCACATCAGGATGGCGCCAACCGGCACCGCACCCTTGCCTGTGAATTTGTCGCTGACGGTCAGCACCCCGTCGCTGAGCGACATCATGGTGACGCCGCCCGCGCCGGGGTCAATGGGCGTCGCGTCGTTCTTGATGTACGTTCCGCCTTTGTACCAGGCAAAGCTCTTGCCGCTGCGTGCATACATCGTGGACGGTTGTATCCCCAACTCGTAACCCGGGTTCCACAGCGTCAAC
>JBOHMN010000745.1:0-3495 GCA_050730175.1 Acetobacteraceae bacterium
CAGGCCGCCGACCGCTGCATGGAGATGCATGGCGGCATCGGCCTCACCACCGACTTGCCGATCGAGAAGTTCTGGCGCAACCAGCGCAGCTTCATGATCACCGAGGGGCCGATCGAAATCCTCAAGATGACGCTGGCGCGGCATGTGCTGCGCAGCTACGGCTGAAGCAGTGGAAGCGCGGCGGGAGATTGCTTCGTCGCTACCGCTCCTCGCAATGATGGGTGGACGGCCCCCGTGCGGCATCGATGTGCCAAACTGGCCGCTGTGAACGGACCAGCAGAGGAGACCGTCCGCCATGCATGCTATCACGATCGGGCTGGATATCGCGAAGAACGTGTTTCAGGTCTACGGCGAGGATGGAACCGGCAAGGTTGTGCTGCGCAAGCGGTTGCGGCGCGCGGCGCTCACCGGGTTTTTTGGCCGGCAGCCGCCGGCGCTGATCGGGATCGAGGCCTGCGGCGCGGCGCATCACTGGGCGCGCACATTCATGGCGCAAGGTCACGCGGTGAAGCTCATGCCGGCGGCCTATGTGAAGCCGTTCGTGAAGCGCAACAAGACCGATGAACGCGATGCGGAGGCGATCTGCGAGGCGGTGCGGCGGCCCTCGATGCGCTTTGTGCGCGTGAAGAGCGTGGCGCAGCAATGCGACCGGGCGTTGGAGCGGGCCCGGGATCTCCTTGTCCGGCAGCGCACGCAGCTGATGAACGCGATCCGCGGCATGCTGTCGGAGATGGGCCTGGTGGCGCCGCCGGGGGCGGCCGGCTTCGCCCGGCTGCGGGCGATGATCGCCGGGAAGGACGCGGCCATTCCCGCGGCGCTGCTGCCGTGTCTTGCCGCGCTGTTGCAGCAATGGCAGGCGGCCGACGCCGCGGACCGCGCCCTGGCCATCCGGATCATCGAGCAGGCGCGCGGCTGCGCCACGGCGCGCCTTTTGATGCAAATCCCCGGCGTCGGCCCGCTCACCGCCCATGCCGTGGTGGCGGCGGTCGGCGATGGCAAGCAGTTCCGTTCGGCGCGCGACTTCGCTGCCTGGATCGGACTGACGCCGAAGCAACGCTCGAGCGGCGATACCCGCCGTGCCGGCCGGATCAGCCGGGCAGGTGATCGCGGGCTGCGGCGCCTGTTCGTGCTCGGCGCCTCGACCAAGGTCCGGCATCTTCGCGACCACCCCGACAAGGCCGGGCCATGGCTCAGCGGCATCCTGGCGCGCCGCCCGGTCAAGGTGGCGACCGTGGCCCAGGCCGCCAAGAACGCCCGTATCGCCTGGGCGATGCTCGTCACCGGCGAGGAATACCACCGCCCCGCCGCAACCGCTCACCCGGCCGAAGCCGCCGCGGCCTGAGCCGCGACCCAAGGCCTCTACCGCGCAAGGAGCAAGAGCAACGACGGCAAAACGGTCAGGACCTGGGTCGGGACATTCCGCCATCGTCATCGCGCCTGCCAACAAAGCGCGCCGCAATGATTGGAACCCGATCCGCGATACCCCTTGGGGCCAGCGGTCATCGACCGCGCAAACAGGCCGGATACATGACCGCTCCAGACCACGCGCCGCCGCCAAAATTGCACCTTGCCAAACGGGGGCCGTCCATACATGACGGCGAAAAGAGAAACCAGGCTCAGACGACTTCGTCCTGATGCAGCCGCGTGATCGCGGCGGCGTCGTAGCCCAATTCGCGCAAGATTTCGTCGGTATGCTCGCCGCGTTCGGGCGTCGCGGTGCGGAGCGAGGAGGGGGTGCGGCTCAAGGTCACGGCCTGGCCGACCAGCTCGATCCGGCCGAGCGTCGGGTGCTCGACCGCCTGGGCGATGCCGAGATGCTTGACCTGTGGATCGGCGAAGACCTCGTTCATGCGGTAGATCGGGCCGCACGGCACGCCGGCGCGGTTGAGCGCCTCGATCCATTCGGCCGAACTGCGCGTCGCCGTCACGTCCTCGATGATGGCGTTGAGCCGGTCGCGGTTCTTGAGCCGTGCCTTAGAGGTGGCGTAATCGGGATTCTGCGTCAGCTCCATGAGGCCCAGCGTCTCGCACATCCGGCGATAGATCTCCTGGCCGGCGGCGGCGATGTTGATGTGGCCATCCTTGGTGCGGAACACGCCCGAGGGGATGCTGGTGGGATGGTTGTTGCCGGCCTGGCCGGGCACGTCCTTGTTCATGAGCCAGCGCGTGGCCTGGAAGTCGAGCATCGCGATCTCGGCCGCGAGCAGCGATGATTCGACGAACTGGCCCTCGCCCGAGGTCTCGCGTTCGAGCAGCGCCACGAGGATGCCCATGGCGGTGAAGATGCCGGAGGTGAGGTCGGCGATCGGCACGCCGACGCGCACCGGCCCCTGGCCGGGCAGGCCGGTGACCGACATGAGCCCGCCCATGCCCTGCGCGATCTGGTCGACGCCGGGCCGGTCGCGGTAGGGACCGGTCTGGCCGAAGCCCGAAATGCTGGCATAGACCAGGCGCTTGTTGAGCGGCTTAAGCCGTTCGTAATCAATCCCGAGGCGAAACTTGACGTCGGGCCGGTAATTCTCGACCAGCACGTCGGCGTCCTTGACCAGCGCCTTCAGGACGGCGACCCCTTCCGGCTTCTTGAGGTTGAGCGTGATGCTCCGCTTGTTGCGATGGAGATTCTGGAAGTCCGGGCCGTGCCGGTCGCCGCCGAGGCCGCCGTCGCCGGCAGTTGATTCCACTTTGATGACCTGGGCGCCCCAGTCGGAAAGCTGGCGCACGCAAGTCGGGCCGGCGCGCACGCGCGTGAGATCGATAACCTTGAACCGTGACAATGGGAGCTTGTTCATGTTCGCCTCGCACCACAACTATCCGATGCCGGTGCGGCCTTTGGCAAGGCTCTTGCCACGCCGCGCGGCCAGGTGCTCTAACGCACCCTGCGCTGCCCTGACAATGCGAGGTATTCCGCGATGATCCAGCAGGTGCCGCACGACGACGCATTCCATCACCGGGAAACGGACCGGCTTTACCCCGTGTCCGGGGCCGAGGTCTGGCGCATGGTGAAGCCGTGGCTGGGCTATGTCTTCCTGGCCGCCGCGGCAGTGCTCGGCCTCTTCACCGCGAGCCGCGCGGGAGACGACACCACCTATGGCGCGGGGCTGGCGCTCTTCATTCTGGCCGCCATCGTCGTCGCCTGGCGCATGCGGCGTCAGCTCGACGGGCGCGAGGTCGGGTTCCTGCTCGCCGTCTCGGTCGAGAACAGCGACTCCCTTCTGGTCTCGATCGCCGTCCTGGCGGTGCTGGGCCTCGTCGGGATCGGGCTTGCCGCGGCGGTCGGCGGCACGCTCTACGGCATCGGGCTCGCGCTCTTCGTCATCGCCGCGGCGCTCATCTTCAACGACATCAAGCGCTATTTCGACCACCGTGACGCCGGATGAGACGCGGCAATCTTCTCTCGACCCGTCCGTCGGTTCCGTCCTAGGATCGCCACGGGAGGCGGAACGGATTGATGGATCTGGAACGGTTCATCCTCGAACACGGCACATGGTCCTATCT
>JBOHMN010000746.1:0-5876 GCA_050730175.1 Acetobacteraceae bacterium
GCGGTGCAGAGCGCCGAGGGCGTGCCGCCCGAGCTGGCCGACCAGCCCGACCTCTCTCAGGCGGCGGATGGCGCGGAGATTGCGGCGGCGGGAGAGGAGCGTCCGGCCGACGAGGTTGCTACGCGCGGGCGCGGGCGGCGTGGCCCGCGGGGAGGTACCAGGACCGGCGAGGCGCGCCACGAGCGCGGTCGGTCGCGCGGTGGTGAGCAATCGTCCGCCGTGCCAGCGCCCGCTTTCGGCTACCCGGCAGGACCCACCCCTGCCAATCCGTTTGCCGATGCCGCGCTCGATCTCTTCGATGCGATCGAGGCCGCCGAACAGGCATCGGCGGAACCCAGCTTGCGTGAGCCTGCGCCGCCTGCGGCGATGCTCGCCGAACCGGTGCCGCCTGAGCCTGCGCTGCCGGAGGCGCCGCCGCGGTCGATGCTGCAAGAGTCTGTGCCGCCCGAGAGGCTGCTGCCCGAGAGGGTGCTGCCCGAGCCGGTGCCACCGGAGCCGGAGCGAGCGGACTTGGCAGCGGAGGCCCAGGTCGCGACAGAGACGGACCCTTCCGAGCAGGCGCCGCGCGTCGATGACCGCGCGCCCGTTCCAGCCGTGCAGCCGATCGTGCTCGGCAGCGACGAAGCGGTGCAGACAGAAAAGAAGCGCGGCTGGTGGCGGCGCTGAGCAGAGGAGACGGCGGAGAAAAGTGGAGCGCGTAGGGCGGCAAGGCTCGGGATCAGAACGACGGGGTGGCCAGCGCGAGCACATTGCAGTGGGTTGGAGCGGCGAAGCCCGGCACAAACGTGAATGCGGGGCGGGATGAGCAAGAATCGTCCCGCTCTGGAGCTCCATGTTCCGGAGCCGCCGGCGAGGCCGGGTGAGGCGCCGAACTTTGGCTGGCTGAAGATTCCCCCCGTGGGTTCGGTGCCGCGTCCGGATATCGCGACGGCGCCACATGAGATGTGCGGGCACGCCTATGCGCTGATCCGGGTGCTCGACGAGCAGGACGCGGCGCGGGGGGCGTGGGACCCGAAGCTCGATGCCGAGACGCTCCGCCGCGGCCTCAGGACGATGATGCTGACCCGCGCGTACGACGAGCGGATGTTTCGCGCGCAACGCCAGGGCAAGACCTCGTTCTACATGCGATGCACGGGGGAAGAGGCGATCGGAGTGGCACAGGCGATGGCCCTCGATGATCGGGACATGGTGTTTCCGACATATCGTCTGCAGGGGCTCCTGATCGCCCGCGGCTGGCCCCTGATCGAGATGATGAACCAGGTCTTTTCGAATGCCAGGGACCGGCTGAAGGGCCGCCAGATGCCGGTTCTCTATGCGAGCAACCAAGCCCGGTTCTTTTCTGTTGCCGGCAATCTCGCCACCCACTTCCCACAAGCGGTCGGCTGGGCGATGGCTTCAGCGATCAAGCACGACGACCGGATTGCCGCGGGGTGGATCGGCGAAGGCGCGACGGCCGAAGGTGATTTTCATCATGCTCTGACGTTTGCCGGTGTGTATCGCCCTCCGGTGGTGCTGAACATCGTCAACAACCAGTACGCGATTTCCACCTTCCAGCGCATTGCCGGCGGCGAGGAATCGACGTTCGCGGCGCGCGCGCTCGGCTACGGCCTGCCGGCGTTGCGGGTCGACGGCAATGACTTTCTCGCGGTGTACGCCGCGACGCGCTGGGCGGCGGATCGCGCGCGGGCGAACTTCGGGCCGACCGTGATCGAGCTCGTCACCTACCGGGCGAGCGCTCATTCGACGAGCGATGATCCGGGCAAGTATCGGTCTTCCGACGAGCCAGGAAGCTGGCCGCTCGGCGATCCGATCGCGCGGCTAAGCGGACATCTCAGGCGGCTCGGCGAATGGTCCGAGGAGCGGCAGGCGCAGCTCGCACGCGAGCTCGACAGCGAGGTGCTGGCGACGCAGCGCGAGGCGGAGAGCTTTGGTACGCTTGCCAACGGTCCGCACCACAGCCGGGCCACGATGTTCGACGACGTGTTCAAGGAGATGCCCTGGCACCTGCGCCAGCAGCGCGAGGAAATGGAGTCCTGACCATGCTGCGCATGAACATGGTGCAGGCGCTGAACTCGGCGATGGATGTGATGATGGCGCGCGATCCGGACGTGGTCGTGTTCGGCGAGGACGTCGGCTACTTCGGCGGCGTGTTTCGCTGCACGGAGGGGCTGCAAAAGAAGTATGGGCGCGACCGCGCATTCGACACACCAATTGCCGAATCTGGCATTCTTGCCGCCGCCATCGGCATGGGTGTCTATGGATTGCGGCCGGTGGTCGAGATCCAGTTTGCCGACTACATCTATCCCGCAACCGACCAGCTCGTTTCGACGGCGGCCAGGCTGCGCTATCGTTCGGCAGGCGAATTCACCGCGCCGATCACGGTGCGGGCGCCATGCGGGGGCGGCATTTTCGGCGGACAGACGCACAGCCAGAGCCCGGAAGCAATTTTCACGCATGTCTGTGGGCTGAAGACGGTGATCCCGTCGAATCCGTACGATGCCAAGGGCCTCTTGATCAGTGCGATCGAGGACGACGATCCGGTGATTTTTCTCGAACCGAAGCGGCTCTACAACGGACCGTTCGACGGGCATCACGAGCGGCCGGTTGTGCCGTGGAGCGAGCACAAGCTGAGCGAGGTGCCGGCCGGCCATTACCGGGTGCCGTTTGGCCAGGCCGCCTGCGTGCACGAGGGCCGGGCAGTGACGGTGCTGGCGTATGGGACGATGGTGCATGTGGCGCTGGCGGGAGCCGCGGAAGCCGGGGTGGATGCAGAGATTCTCGATCTCCGCACGCTCATTCCTTTGGATATCGAGATGATTGCCGCCTCTGTCAGGAAGACCGGGCGCTGCGTGATCGTGCATGAAGCGACGCGGACCAGCGGCTTCGGTGCGGAGCTTGCGGCGTTGGTGCAGGAGCACTGCTTCTACGCTCTGGAGGCGCCGATTGTCAGGATTACGGGCTATGATACGCCGTATCCGCATGCGCTCGAATGGGATTATTTCCCGGGCCCGAAGCGTGTTGCCGACGGGCTGAGACGGGTGATGGCGGACTGACGTGGCGCGCTTCGTGTTCACCTTGCCCGATGTCGGCGAGGGGATCGCCGAGGTCGAGCTGGTTGCGTGGCATGTGACTGCGGGTCAAGCGATCGCAGAGGATGCGCCGCTGGTTGATGTTTTGACTGAGAAGGCGACCGTCGAGATTCCTTCGCCGCGCGGCGGCCGCGTTGTTTCGATCATGGGCGGGCCCGGCGACAAGCTTCGTGTCGGCAGTCAAATCATGGTGCTGGAGACGGATGAAGCGGAGGCGGCAACCGCCCAGGCCGCGCCTGTGACGGCGCCGCCCGCCCGCCCGCTGGAAGAGGCCAGCCCGGTCGGGCGTTCCGCCGGCGCGGCACGAGCGGAGAAGCCGTTGGCTTCGCCTTCGGTGCGCCACCGTGTCAAGGAACTCGGCGTGCCGCTTGCCTCCATTCCGGGCAGCGGACCTCTCGGGCGCGTTCTGCATGCCGATGTCGACGCTTATGTCGCGGCGAAGGCCCCGTCGGGTCTCGCTCGCGAGGCACCGGAGGGGCCTGATGCGATCGAAGAGATACGCATCATCGGGCTCAGGCGGCGGATCGCCGAGCGGATGGCGGAATCGAAGCGGCGCATCCCGCACTATTCGTACATCGAGGAGATCGACGTTACGGCGCTCGAGGCGTTGCGGGCGCAGCTCAATGCCCACAACGCAGCGGAGCGGCCGCATCTGACCGTGTTGGCGTTCCTGGTGCAAGCGCTGGTGCGCGCCATTCCGAAGGTGCCGGACGTCAATGCACTGTTCGATGACGGGCAAGAGATCCTCAGGCGCTATGCCACCGTGCATGTAGGTATCGCCGCCCAGACGGCGCAGGGGCTGATGGTGCCGGTGATCCGCCATACCGAGACACTCGATCTATGGCAGGTGGCGGCGGAGATTGCGCGGCTTTCGCGCGCGGTGCGCGAGGGGAAGGCGAGCCGGGCGGAGCTCAGTGGCTCGACCATCACGATCAGCAGCCTGGGGCCGCTCGGAGGAGTGGCGGCGACGCCGGTGATCAATCCGCCGGAGGTTGCGATCGTCGGCGTCAATCGCATCGTCGAGCGGCCGGTGGTGCGCGATGGACGCATCGCGATCCGCCGCATGATGAACCTCTCGAGCTCGTTCGATCATCGCATCGTGGACGGCTGGAATGCCGCAGAGTTCATCCAGGAGATGAAGCGGTTCATCGAGCAGCCGGCGATGTTATTCATGAAGTGACGGCGCTTCACGCCGGCGCCGGACTCAGCCTTCAATTCCGGCCGCTCCGATAAAGCGGAATGATGGGCGGACGGACTTGCCGCTGGCCGGGTGGCTCTTGACGGCCGCGCCGCCGGTGCCAAGGTCTCTTCTCGCGCACCGGGATGAGAAGGCGGTGACGCGGACCCGGAGCCACTTTTGGGAGGAAATTTCATGGAGACCAAGCTCGCCCGACGTACTCTGCTCACTGCCTCCGCTGCCGGCCTCGTCGCTGCCGCCGCACCGCTCCGCGCGCGCGCCCGAGAGGCGAAAAAGCTGAAGGTCGCTCTCTCCAACTCATTCATCGGCAACAAGTGGCGGATCGAGATGGAGAATCTCTTCAAGGCGGCGCTGCAGATGGAACCCTACAAGAGCGAAGTGGAGGGCAGCTGGTTCAACTCCGGCAATAACGTGACGGAGGAAAGCCAGCAGATCAGCGGGCTGATCGCCGAGCGTGTCGACGCGATCATCATGGATGCCGCTTCACCGACCGGCCTCAACGGTATCGTCGAACAAGCGGGGAAGCGCGGCATCCTGGTCGTCTCGTTCGACAATGTCGTCACCGCCCCTTCTTCCATCAGGATCAATTTCGACCAGACCGTGGTCGGCACGAAGATGGCCCAGTTCCTGGTTGAGAAGCTCAACGGCCACGGCAACGTAATCATGGTGACCGGCGTCCCGGGCACCTATGATGACAGTGCACGCAACAAAGCCGCAGACGCCGTCTGGAAGCAGCACCCGGGGATCAAGGTTGTCGGCGACTATACGGGGATGTGGGATTCCGCCACTGCCCAGCGCAACACCGCCGCGATCCTGCCCAGCCTTCCCAAGGTCGATGGTATCTGGTGCCAGGCTGGAGCCGATGGCGTTTTGAAGGCGTTCATCGATGCCAAGCGCGTTCCACTGCCGCCCACCGCCGGAGAGGCAGGGAACGGCTTACGCAAGTTCATGAGCCCTGAAGGCTACATGGGGCAGCACGTGGATGGAATCTCGATCGGCACGCCGCCCTATCTCGTTCTCGTCGCGCTCGAGATGGCGCGGCGCATTCTCCAGAAGACTTACCCGCGCAAGGACATCACGGTGCCACCGCCGGTCGTCACGAACGACATGATCAAGGTGGGGGAGACGGTGTTTCCCGACTTGCCGGACAGCTTCTTCGCGGACTTCACCGATTTCGGCCCGAATGCCACGTTGAAGATTTGCGTCGACGCGGCGCTCAAGGGCACGCCTTGCCCCGGCCGCCTGGTTGTGCACCTGCCGAAGGTCTAGAGCGCGTTCCGGCTGGCTGAACACGCTCTCGGTTTGTTTTCTCGAGCAATTTCATCACCCTGACTGGCATCTGGCGATTCCAGTCAGGGTGATATTGCTCTAGCGGTTCGCTGAAAAACTCTTGCCGCGACGCGGAGCGAAATGATTCGACACCCCGACGACTGCGGGGGCAAGTGATGCGGGGCAGATTTCGCGACCACACCGGGCTATTTTCGTATGTCTCGCCGGAGGCGCGGGTTCCGGCGGACCACCCGCTGCGCCCGATTCGCGAGTTGGTGCGCGACACGTTGAAGGAGATGAGCCACGGCTTCGGCCACCTC
>JBOHMN010000747.1:0-3711 GCA_050730175.1 Acetobacteraceae bacterium
CGGCGAAGCCGCGCTGTGGCCCGCGCCCGTCATTAAGTTCCTTGCGGCGGTGCGCAGATCGCTGGCTAACGATCTACTGCCCAATGGCAGCGGGCGGGCTGGCCCACGCGTTCAGGCTGCCCAGCCGCAGGAACTCGCGCTTGGCGCGGGCGGTGATGTCGGTTTGCATCTGCGTCAACAGGCGGTGATCGCAGACATAGGCCTTAATGTGCAGGCGCTGGTACGGCATTCGGTCCCATTGGTCCTCGATGAGAACGCTCACCGCCTTGCGCGCATAAAGGTAGGGGCAGGTATAGGCGGCTTCGTAGCCGACGCGTAGCGCCTGGTCCGGGTCCGCGTCTGGGGGCAGGAAGAGATAGGTCTCCACCTGGCAGTGGGGGACGCCGGAATTGGAATCGAAGACTTGACCGGTTAGGACGGCGGCGTTCGGGATCGTGACCAAGGTATCGCCGAAGGTATAGAGCTTGGTGCTGCGCAATCCGACGTGCAGGACCTCGCCGTAGGCATCGCCAATCCGCACCAGGTCGCCCACCTGGTAGGGCCGGTCGCCCAGGATGACCAGGCCTCCGATCAGATTCTTGATGACATCTTGGACGCCCAGGCCGATGGCGATCGCCGCCGATCCGATCACCGCCAAAAACGTCTCCCGGGTGGGTGCCAAGAGGCGGAAGCAGGCGAGCATGGCGATGAACCATAGGATGATGCGGAGGACCGGTTCGGCGGCTTTGGCCAGAAAACGGATCCGCGGGCCGCGCCGGCTCAAGAGATCCAGCAGCCTGGCGGCGTATCGGATGAGCAGCCATGTGACGATCAGGATGACCACGACCGAGATCGTGCGGTCGAGCGTGAAGTATTGAAAGATGTTGCGTGCTGCCGCAGGTTCGGGAAACTGCATAGTCTCGCCTCGCTAGACAAGATTCTGACGGGCCAAAACACCGCGAACGAAGCGGCCCGCCGCGGGGCGGACCCGGATCCCGGGAAAGGCCGGCTCGGGTTCCAGGATCTCCAGCGCCTGCAGCCGTTCGAGCCGGGACCGCGCCTCGCCGACGTCCACCGCAAACACTTCGGCCAGTTCCTCCCCGGTCAGGCTGGCATGCTGCAGGATCGCTTGGAGGGCAAACAAATCGTCGCGCTCCAACTCCGCCTCCAGGCTTTGGAAGGCCGGATCGAGCGGCTGGCGCATACGCACCAGCGCGCCTTCAATCCGTTCGATACTGGCGAGCCAGAGTTCAAAGGCCGAACGAAACAGCGCCTCCGACTGGCGGTAGAGCGCGTCGAAGAGCATCTGCCGGGGGTTCGGTTCCAGCCCGAGGAAGCGCCGCGCCCGATGGAGCCGCGGGTCCCCCGGCGGCAGCGGCGCAAACTGCAGCTGCAGCCCGGATAGCCGATGGCGCTGCAGAATGGCTCCCGCCAAGCTTAGCGGGCTCACCGCCATGGCGTTGACGCGATGCGAGAAGCTGCGGCCTAGGCCGAGAATGGCATCGAGATATTGGAACGAGGCTTGGTTTATGCCCAAGACCCAGAAGGTGGAGCTCGCCGTCACCGCCACCAGGCGCAACAGCGCCCTGAGCGCGTCGAGACCGCCCATCGTGCGGAGAAACGACCGCTCCAGCTCCTCGATTACTGCGACGCGCCGCGCCCCAGCGAGAGCGGCCGCCAGATCCGCGCCCGGCGGTGGTTGCAGCAACTCGCGGAGGAACGCGGTGATCTGCTCGGGCCGGCGAATGCGCTCGCAAAACTCTCCCCGCACCACCGGAACTTCCTGGAATATGGATCCGACGGCGCAATTCAAGAGACTGGTTTTCCCGCTGCCCCGCGCGCCGACCAGCAGCACGCTGGTGCTTCCGCCCGCTTGCCAACGCGCGAACGCGTCGGCCAGCCCCTGCATCTCCATCTCCCGGCCCACGAGGAACCGTTGGTCCTCGACCGGAGCCACGCTGAACAACCGCCGATATAAGGCCGGCAGCTCGGGTGGCCGCAACTCCACCGCAAGAGCCTCGCTCAGCCTGGCCCGTGCCACCAGCGCTGGGGTGCGGGCTGCGGCCGGGCTCTCCCATCCCAGCCTCCAGGACGCCTGCTGGCGCAGGGTTTGGGCCGACTGCCGCGCCGCGCGGGCCGCCGCCCGCACGAGGCCGAGGGCGATCACCGCGGTAACGTGCGTGGTGTGCGGGGCGCCTCGGCGCGCAAGCAAGGCCAGCAGCTCCGGCCGCCCGGCGTCCAGCGCGGTGCGCGCCTCCAGCAAAATCCAGGCCTGTGCCTGGCACAAGGCTACTTCGGCCGCCGCCCGCGGATCCCGCAGCATCTCCCGGCGGCGCCGCAACAGAGCGAGTGTGTTCGCCACGGCTTCCTTAAGCAGCTCCGCCGCCACCTCTCCGAACTGCGGCTTGGCTTGGAATGCGAAGGCGAGCGCTTCGCGGGCTTGCTCGATGTCTCGAATGCCGGCGGCGTGTTCGATTTCCGCTTCTTGGAAGCCGGCGCGCGCGGCATCCAAGCCGGTGCGGCGGATGGCCTGCAGCAAAACGTCCCGCGGCCGCACGGTGCGCCAGGGCTTCCCGCCTGCCCGCGGAAACCGGAAGCGGCGGGCGATTTCGAGCGACGCCGGAGCATGCAATTGAGCGCAGGAGGCGAGGCGGTCGGTCCACTGCCGCGCTCGCTGATCCGCCGTTAGCAGCATGGTGTTGCCGGCGGGAAGCGCCTGGGCGGACCCGGTCACCGGCCGGCCCTCCAGCCAGCCGATCGCCGCATCCAGTTCCGCGGTCAGTCCGTTGTACTCGTCGGAAAGCGATTCCAGCGCCTGTTCGGTCACGTGAATGGCCTCACGGGCCACAGCCGAATGCTGCTGCTCCAGCGCATTTGCCGTCCGGACGGCGCGCTGCAGGCGGCGACAGCCACCGAGGCGGGCCTCCCATTGGCGGCCGATTTGCCGCTGGCGCCCCGTGGAGATCTCCGGCGTGGAGCGGAGAAGCGCTCGCGCTACTCGTGCCGGCGAGGCGTCCGTCCATCGCTGATAAGCACGGATCAGACTTTGCGCTTGGCGGCTCCAGCCCGCTGTAACCCGGGACCATTGCCGGCAGTCCTCGGTCAGGCCCCGGGTGCCGCCGCCGATGGCCAGCATCGCGAGCCGGTGCCGGCAGAGGATTTGCCAGGCCGAGAGCTGGGCAAGAGCGGCCTGCGCCAGGGCCAACTGCAAGGCCGCATCCAGCTTCGCCCGTTGGCCCAATTGCCGCTCCAGCGATGCGGCGATGATTCTCCGCAACGCAAACTCGTGCTCGGACTTCCGCCGCTGCAGCATCGCCCGCCGCCAGCCGCCCGGCACATCCGCCGCTACGCTTGCCGCCAGTTCCGCGCCCGACGCCACGATCGTTTCGGGCACGCACCGGACCAGATCGCTAACGTCCCGCCGATGGCGCTCAAGGGTTGCCAGCGCGTTTTCCAACGCCCGTGATGTTTCCAGGGCTCTCGTCGGCTCCGCGAACAGATCCTCCTCGATCGGGCCGAACAGTGACTTGAAGGCCGTGATGCCCTCGGCTAGAGGCCCCTCGGTGGCAGCGCCCAGCCGAGTCCGAACACTGGCGATCCGAGACCGGCTGGCTTCTTCGGCGGCGGCCATCTCAGCCGTCAATTCCGCGTTGGCGCGCTGCAAGCGCAGGCGCCACTCAGTCCAAGCCTCCATCTCCAACGCTGGCATGGTTCCACCCGCCGCCCAGCCCA
>JBOHMN010000748.1:0-2037 GCA_050730175.1 Acetobacteraceae bacterium
GGGCTGCCCCGGCCCGGCTCCCGGCTCCGCTCAGGTGAACGAGGCCTGGTAGAGCGCCTTCTGCCGCGCCCTGCCGTAGCGCTCGGTCACGCTTTCCCACGACGAGGCGATGCGGTCGAGCGCGTCCTTGGGCTTGGTCTGGCCGGCGAGCACGGCCGAGATATTGACGTCGAGTTCGTGCCAGTATTCGGCGGCGCCGGGGATCCGCAGATACGCCTCTTGCAGCGGCAGGATGAGATTCGCGTAATAGGCATCGAGATACTGCACGGTGTCCGCGGCGTCCCAGCCTTGAGCCTGCCACTCGGCGACCGTGCTGGTGCCGGCCGGCTTCAGGTATTCGAACTTCATGCTCGGCTGCACGCCGGTCCAGCCATGCGTGCAGTTGAAGAACGCGTTCTTCTGGTTCGCCATGAATGCCATGAAGTCGTACGTCGCGTCCTTTTTCTTCGACAAACGCGAGAGCACCGGATGCCACGTGCCGCCGTTGACGTTGCCGACTTGGTTGAGCGTGTATTTCTTCCAGCCGCCGGCGATCGGGTTGAAGGCTTCGGTGGTGCCGGGGATCGGCCCGCCACCCATCTTGCCCCGCACCTTCGACGCCTTCGGGTCCTGCGCAAGGGTGGGCAAATCTCCCCAGGTCGGCTCCATCGAGCAATGCCCTGCGAGGAAAAGATTCCAGCCTTGGCCGAGCGTCCAGGCGATCTCCTCGCGCGGGCCGTTGGCGAGGAACTTCACGTAGTCCTCGAGCGCACGCAGATGCCCTTCGGAGTTGATGAGCGGCTTCATCGTTTCGGGATTGAAATAGAAATATTTGTTGTCGGCAGAGACAACGTAGGGTGCAGCGAGGGTCAGGAAATGGAAAAATCCTTGTGCGTTGACCTTGGCGTGCAGCGCCATGCCCCAGTCCTTGCCGCCGTCGCCGTTCCAGTCCCAGCCGGTGAAGAAGTCGGCGGCGTCGTGCATTTCTTTGGTCGTGGTCGGCGGTGCGGGCAGGTCGTAGCCGAATTTCTGCTTGAATTTTTGCTGGTTGGCGGCGTTGGTGAAGGCGTCGCGCCGGTAATAAAGGCACTGCGCGTCGCCGTCGAAGAGGGAGCCGTAAACCTTGCCGTCCCAGCTATAGAGCTTGTGCATCGGCGCCAGCCAGTCGGCCGGGTTCCAGTACGAGTGTTTCGGGTTGGCGAGGTAGGGCGCGAGCGGGACGATATAGGGATCTTTCGGCACGAAATAGTCGCCGTAGAACCAGCAGGCGGTCTGATAGGCGTCATAGCGGCCAAGGCCGCTCGCAAGATCGGAGAAAATCTGGGTGTGCAACGTGTCGATCGGCACCTCGGCGACGTTGACGCGCCCGCCGGTCAGCTCTTCCCAGTGCGGAGCGTGGTACTTCACGCAGTCGCCGACCGTCGCCTTCACCGCCATGAAGTTGATGGTGACGCCCTTGTAGGGCTTCGTCTTGAGAAACTCGACGCGCTGTTTCGTGATCGGCGCCTCATAGGGCGAGATCGGGTCGGACGGCAGGAGATCGGCATTGGCCGCCTCGGCCGGGCGGATCAGCCTCCCCAGCACCGGAACCGAGAGGCCCGCGGCTCCCGCCAATGTGAGGAAGCGGCGGCGGTCGATCCTGCCGCGGAAGTAATCCTCCGCGAGCGTTTTGAGTTCTTCCCGATCACCATTCTTCGACATCTCGATCTCCCCTTTTCACGGCCCGAGTTCAGCACCCCGCCAACCCCACAGGCGCGCCATTCTACCCGCCGGACCGGGCACCACGTGCCGGTCCGGTGGCCAAGACTACACTTTCCGTAGCGGTTGTCATCAGCGCCGTCGGCAGTTTATTGCGCGGCCCTCTGCCGTGCCTCCATGTGCTGGCGGAAGCGCGGCATCACCCGTTCGGCAAACAGGCGCATCGAGCGCCGATGCAGTTCCGGCCGGTCCCAGTCCTTGTGAGTGAGCAACAGCGTGCCGAACCAGCCGATCTCGTCGACCATTGCCACCAGCCGCTCCAACACCAGCGCGGGCGAACCGGCGATCACGATCCACTCC
>JBOHMN010000749.1:0-3740 GCA_050730175.1 Acetobacteraceae bacterium
CGATAGCAGGACGAGGCCGCGCTTCTGCGCCTCGGCCAAGAGAGCTTCAGCCAGCGCCGGGTTGGGCGCGCGGCTCGTGCGGTCCTTGACGATTTCCATCGCGACCATCGCGCCCAGCCCGCGCACCTCGCCGATGCACTCGAAACCCTGGCGGCGCTCAAGCTCGTGCAGCCGCTCCGTGAGACGGGCCCCTATTTCGGTCGCGCGCTCGCAGAGGTGCTCCTCGGCGATCACGTCGAGCACCGCATTCGCTGCCGCCACCGAGAGCGGATTGCCGGCGTAGGTGCCGCCAAGCCCGCCTGGCTGCACGGCGCTCATGACGTCCGCCCGTCCGGTCACAGCGGCGAGCGGAAAGCCGCCGGCCAAACCCTTGGCCGTCGTGATCAGGTCGGGCACGACACCGGCGTGTTCGATCGCGAACATCTTGCCGGTGCGCGCCATGCCAGTCTGCACTTCATCGACGATTAGCAGCATCCCGTGCTGGTCGGCGACCCTTCGCAGCCCCTGCAGGAAGGCAGGCGGCGCCACGATGAAGCCGCCCTCGCCAAGCACCGGCTCGACGATCATCGCGGCGACGCGCGCCGGATCGACATCCGCGGCAAGCAGCCGCTCGAGGCCCGCCAGCGCGTCCTCGACCGAGATCCCGTGATAGAGATGCGGGAAGGGCGCATGATAGACCTCGGCCGGGAACGGGCCGAAGCCGCGCTTGTACGGCACAACCTTCCCGGTCAGGGCGAGCGCCATCAGGGTGCGGCCGTGGAAGCCGCCGGCGAACGCGATGACCGCCGAGCGCCCGGTGGCGACGCGGGCGATTTTTACCGCATTCTCAACCGCCTCGGCTCCGGTCGAGACCAGCAACGTCTGCTTGGCGGAGCCGCCGGGCGCCATCGCGTTGAGCCGCTCGGCGAGGCGGATATAGGCCTCGAACGGAGCGACATTGAAAGAGGTGTGCGTGAAGAGAGCGGCCTGTGCAGCGACCGCCGCCATGACCTTGGGATGGCGGTGCCCGGTGTTGAGCACCGCGATGCCAGCCGCGAAGTCGATGTAGCGTCGGCCGTCAACGTCCCACAGTTCCGCGTTCTCGGCGCGTGCCGCGTAGAGCGACTTGGTGGCGACGCCCTTCGGCACAGCCCGGTCCTGACGTTCCCGGAGCGTAGCGGACTGGCTCATTGAAACCTCCTCAGGCTTGCCCTGCCTCTCGGCGAACGCTTAGCATTGCTCAGGATTCTGATCAACCCTGCGCGCTCTGCCGGCGCCCTCTCACTCCACGGCGAGCTGAGCGAAGTGAGCTGTCATGGACCAGGCGGATTTCGATGTTGGCAGTCGGCTGCGTGCGGTACGCGTCACGGCGGGGCTCAGTCAGCGGCGGTTGGCCGAGCGGGCCGGCGTTCCGCACGGCCAGATCTCGATGATCGAGCAGAACCGGAACAGCCCCTCGGTCGCCTCTTTGCGCAAGATCCTGAGCGGCGTGCCGATCACGATGGCGGCGTTCTTCGAGCCCGAGCAGCCCCGCCCCGATGCCCGCTTCTTTACCGCCGCCGAGCTCCTCGACCTGACCTCCAAGCTGCACCCGCCCGGGGTGTGCCGCGGCCGGATCACGCTGCGCCAGGTGGGCGATGCGCGGGCACACAGTCTGCAAATTCTGCATGAGCATTATGAGCCCGGCGCCGATACGGGGCCTGTCATGCTGCAGCACGTCGCCCACGAAGGCGGAATCGTGATCGCGGGCGAGATCGAGGTCACGGTCGGGGAGGATCGCCGGATCCTGAAAGCGGGCGATGCTTATCTGTTCGACAGCCGCCTGCCACACCGCTTCCGCAATCTCGGCGACCATCTCGCCGAGCTCGTTTCGGCCTGCGCCCCGCCCTACCTTTGAGCGTGCCGCCCGCGCCGCCTACTGCGCCAGAAAGCCGCCATCGACCGGCAGCGTATGGCCGGTGATCATGGCGGCGGCGGGACTGGCCAGGAACAGTATCGCTGCCGCCACTTCTTCAGGCTCGGCCAGGCGCCCGAGTGGCGTCATCCGCTCGATTGCTGCAACGAGTTCGGGTTGCGCCAGCAACGGTGCGATAAACGGGGTGCGTACATAAGTCGGCGCCACTGCGTTTACGCGGATTCCGTGCTTCGCCCATTCCACCGCGAGCGCACGCGTCATGTTGACCATGGCGCCTTTGGTCGCTTGATAGGAAATATTCGGATAGAGGCCGCCACCCGAAAGCCCCATGATCGAGGCCGTAGAGACGATGGCGCCGGCGCGTGCGCGCGCCAGCATGTGCCGCGCGGCGGTGCGTGCCGCGAGGAACGCCCCGGTCATGTTCACCGCGAGCACTTGGTTCCATTCTTCGACCGTCTGTTCCACCGCTGCGCGGCGAATCGCAGTGCCCGCGTTGTTGACCAGGATATCGATGCCGCGCGCTGCATCGTCGATCTCGGCAAAAACGCGGATGATCGCCGCCTCGTCCGTTACGTCGAGGCCACGCGCGCGGGCTGTGCCGCCGATCGCCGCCGCTGCGCTCTCCGCTGCCGCCACGTCGCGATCGAGGATGAAGACGCGCGCACCCGCTTCGGCAAAAAGCGAGGCGGTGGCGAAGCCGATGCCGCTGGCCCCGCCTGTTACCAGGGCGGTCATGCCATCGATCCGAAAAGAGGAAAGCCGATGGGGCACGCTTCCTGTTGCGCTGGCTGGGGCATCGGACATCACGGGCCTGCCTTCGTTGCATGGATCGGCGGCAAGGCTAATCCACCTTCCGCTGCGTTGGGGGAAGCCCGCGCCGCCCGCGAGCAGTTCTTCGTGCTGCCGCTCGAGTGCGAGCGCGCGATCGACGTGCTGGGATCGCTCGTGCCGGAGGCGAAAGCGCGGACGGAACTCCTGAAGCAGGTGGCCGCGATCGTCGGTGCCGACGAGCCCCCGAGCGCCGCCGCCTTGCCCGATTGTCGGAGGTGCTGACGGCGCCGCCGCAGCGGGATGAGCGGGGCGGATCGGCCCGCTCTTCTGGCTGCCGCGTCTTGCGGGCGACGGATCGTCCGCTCAGCGCCGCTGCCTCTATTGCCTCAAGGCGGGCCCGCGCACCGGGCGTGGTCATCCCTGGATCGCGTGGCGGGCCGTCGGGTGGAGCGCGTGCTTCATGGTGGCGACGAAGCGCTGCTGGTGGCCGGCGCGATGCTCGATCAGGCGGTAGGTGCCGAGCTTGGCGAAATCCATCAGCAGGAACCAGGCGATGGCGTAGAGCCAGACCAGCCCGACCGCCGCCCATGCGATCGGCGGCATCAGGATGCCGAAGGCGACCATCAGCACGCAGACCACCTGGGTCGCGACGATCGCCGAGATTAGCGGCCAGGACGGGTGCGGGTTGGCCCAGAACGAGTGGCGGGTGCGGGTGGAGAACAGCAATAGATGGCCGCCGACGATGAAGCGGAGGAACATCATCGTCTGGATGACTGGCAATACTTCATGCAGGACATTGCGCGCGATCAGGTAGAGACCGAAGCTTTGCCCCAGCGCCGGCGCGCGGAACATCACCGAGACGACCAGCATCCGGCCCATTTCCCAGCGTACCGGGGTTTTTCGGAGCTCGGCGTTGTCCCAGGCGATCGTCATGATGGGGATGTCGTCGAGCAGCGCCGGCAGGATGATCATGATCGTGGTCGGCGGATAGATGTTCCAGATCAGCATCGTCATCACCACGAACACCATGATGCTGAGCGCCATGGCGATGCGATAGACCGTGTAGCTCGTCATC
>JBOHMN010000750.1:0-7255 GCA_050730175.1 Acetobacteraceae bacterium
GCTTCGAGCTGGGTATGAAGGGGTTCAAAGACATCAAGCGCATGGGGCCGATTCAGTATGGTGAAAACAGCATCAGTAAGGGCCTCGCCCTGACCAGCACGATGTTAACCGACTACCCCGACCTCAAGGTCGTGTTCGGCGCCAATGACCGCTCGGCACTCGGCGCCGCCGAGGCGGTGGTGCAGGCGCACAGCAAGGTCAAGATCGTGGGTTTCGATGCGGACCTCGGCGAGATGAAATTCATCCACTCCGGCGTGATCGAAGCCTCGATCCTGCAATCACCGTACGACATGGGCTATTACGCGGTGGTCGAGCTGCTTGACGTGATCCAGGGCAAGGCCGTGCCGAAGCGCGTCATCACGCCGTATTTCATGCTGACCCCGAGCGACATCGGCAGCAAGGCGGCCACGGCGGCGATCCGCCAGTATGCTCCGACCTACCAGCCGGCACACTGAGCCGGAGGACGGCGCCGGCCACGGGGCCGGCGCCGAGATTCCGGCCGCCGCGAGCGCGAGCGACATGGCGGGTGCGCTCGCGGCGCCTCAAAGCGTTCGGCCAGAGCGACGGGGATGGCTGCCACGAAGGCTGACGCGTGTTCTCAACGCGCTCAAACAACTTGGCTTCGCCTGCATCAGCATCATCGCTCTGGTGGTGATCTTCAGTTTCGCGAACCCGCGATTCATCAGCGGGGTCAACTGGTATCACATCGCCCAGCAGGTCGCGGTCATTGCGATCCTTGCGGTCGGCCAGACCTACGTGATCGCGACCGCCGGCATCGATATCTCACAAGGCTCGGTGGTCGCGCTTTGCACGATGGTCTGCGCACTTTGCAGCGTTGCGCTCGGACTGCCGACCGTGGTCTGCGTGGTGGTGACGCTGATTACCGGCGGGCTGGTCGGCCTGGTGATGGGCCTCACCATTACGGTACTCGATGTGCCGCCCTTCATCGCCACTCTCGGCATGCTGGCCGCAGCGCTGGGTGCCGCACTCCTCACGACGAACGGCACCCCGGTGTTCGGCCTTCCGGACGGGATGCTCGCAATCTCGCAGGGAAACTTCCTCGGGTTCCCGCATATGGCATGGATCGCGCTTGTGCTGGCGGTGATTGGCGCGTTCGTGTTGAACCGCACGCGTTTCGGCCGTTATACGCTGGCAATTGGCAGCAACGCCGAATCCGCGCGCCGGGCTGGCATCGATGTCAAACGGCATTTGAACCTGGTCTATATCCTGACCGGCGTGACATCAGCGATCGCCGGCGTGGTCTTTGTCTCATACACCGCAGCAGCGCAGCCGACGTCCGGAGGAAATCTCGAACTTTATGCGATCGCGGCGGTCGTGATCGGCGGCGGCAGCCTGTTCGGTGGCGTCGCCACCATCACCGGCAGCATCCTTGGCGCGCTGTTGATGACGATCCTGCGCAACGGCTCGCAGCTTGCCGGCATTTCGCCGTACGTCGAGCAGGTGGTCCTCGGTGCCGTCGTGGTCGGTGCGGTTTACGTGGACAACTTGCGCCGCCGATAAGCCGCGATTACGCGGCGCGGCCGTAATAGAGGACGACCGTGTGGGTTGCCTCGGCGAAGAAGAGCCAGCGCTCGATGAAGATGCCACCGAGCGCGACGACGGCCGCGATGATGGCGAGGATGAGCGGGGCGATGCCCGAGAGGGCGAGCGCCGCTGCAGTCAAGATGATGGGCAGTGCGATGCCCACCAGCAGAGCCAGCACGCGGAGGCGGCTTGCGTGCTTGCGGGCGATCCGGAAGCCCATCTCGCGGAGCAGATAATTCTCCTCGGTGTGCGGGGGCTCGAGCGAGCGGACGCGACCGAGCCGGCCGAGGCCGGTTGCGGTCTCGATCGTGCTCTCGCCTCTGCTTCGGTCGATCGAGCGCCAGTAGGCAAGCTTCACGGCAAGTGCGGAAAATCCGAAGAACAGAGCGAGAGCGGAGGGAAGGATCGCGGTGGCATGGAAAGCACGAGAAAGGAACGCAAGCCAGAGTGCACCGCTGAAGCAGGCGAAGAGCAAGAAGTTCGGTGGGACAAGCGGATTGCGCCACTGCCGAATCGGCCGGAGGCACGCATAGATCATCGCCGTGCAGAATAGCGTGATGGCGGCGATTGCTGCGGTCAGCACGCCGCACGCGGCCATCGGCGCGGACGGGCCGCGGGCGAGAAACCAGGCGGCGAGGAAGCCTGACGCCGGCGGGTAGCACAGGAGCGCGGCGAGGCCTTCGCGCGCAAGCCACGACGAACGCCATTGCGAGACCGCGCGCCAGGCGCGCTCGGGATGGCCGAGGTGGAGGGTCGACGCGACAAGGCCGGCGGAGGCGAGGAACAGCCCGAGCAAGATACAAGCGAGCCCGAACCAGGGAGCAGCCGGGGTCAGGCGAAAGGCAGCAAGAATGCCGGTGAGGATGATCAGGCCGTAGCCGGCTCCGGATGCGGTGGTGAAGAAGATGACGGAAAGCGCTGGGGTCATCGGCGCCGTTCAGCGGGAGAGAGCGCGATCGAGCCAGCCGAGCAGACGCTCGGTGACGCTGCCGTTCGCCGGGGCGGCGGGCGGTTCGGCAAGCGGCGGGGCACTACACGCGCTGCGGCGCGGCGGCAGATATTTGTTGACCGGACGGTACCCCATCTCCGGCATCAGATCGAAGCCGCCACGGCTTTGCACGAGCCGCGAGACCTCGCTCGTCGGATCGCCAAGATCGCCGAAATGGCGCGCGTGCGCCGGGCAGGTCGAGACACAGGCGGGTACACGCTCGGCCTCGGGGATCGTTTCGTTGTAGATGCGATCTATGCAGAGGGTGCATTTCTTCATCACCCCGTCATCCTCATCGAACTCGCGCGCGCCGTACGGACAGGCCCAGGAACAGAGCTTGCAGCCGATGCAGAGATCCGCGTTGACGAGAACGATGCCATCCTCGGCACGCTTGTAGGAGGCGCCGGTCGGGCAGACCGTGACACATGCCGGTTCATCGCAATGCAGACACGAGCGCGGGAAATGGACGGTGCGCCCATCGGCGCCCGCACCTGCCTCATAGGTGTGGATACGATTGAACCAGACCCCGTCCGGCCGGGGGCCGTAGGGGTCGTAGTCGGGAAGCGGGGCGGAGTGGCCGCCGTCGTTCCATTCCTTGCAACTGACGGCGCACGCGTGGCAACCGACGCAGGTGTCAAGGTCAATCACGAGGCCGAGCTTCTTTGCGCCAGGCTCGCGGGCGGGAATACTGGTCATGCGCCGGCCCTCCGCGCCGGAGTGATGAGGCCGGGAGGCGGCCTGAGCGCGGCAGCTTGCGGCTCCGACTGGCGCATGCCGGCCGGCGCTTTTTCGACGCGCACGCAAAGATCGAACCAACCGGCCTGGCCGGTGATGGGATCGCCATTCGCAAGCCGCCCGCCGTCCTCAGCGGGCAGGAAGGTCGCGATCAGGTGGTTGAGCAGGAAGGCCCGGCGGGCTTCCGGGGCGTCCGGGGCAAGCATCCATGCCCCCGCGCGCTTGCCGATCGCGTTCCAGGTCCAGACCGTCTTCGGATTCACGCCATCCATGGTGCGGAGCCGCCCGCTGACGCGCCCGCTGCGGCTGATCACGTTCACCCAGTCGCCGTCGACGAGACGGAGCGCGGCCGCCGTCTCGCGCGCCATGTAGAGGCAATTCTCGGCGAGGATCTGCCTGAGCCAGGCGTTCTGCGAACCCCAGGAATGGTACATCGCCATCGGCCGCTGGGTGATTGCAGAGAGCGGGAATTCGTCTGCCTCGGCAGGTTCCTGGCCGAGCGGCGCATACCAGAAGGGCAGCGGGTCGTGGAAGCGGGCGACGCGTTCGCGGAGTGCGGGCGGCGGAAGCCGGCTTCCGTGGCCGAGGCCTGCGAGGCGGAAGCGTTGCAACGGCTCCGCGTACAGCTGCAGCGTGACCGGCTCGGGGCGGTCGATCAGGCCGAGAGCCGTCGCCGCTTCGAGATAGTCACGGTTGGCGTATTTAAAGTAACGCGCCGCGGGCGCGAGCTCGTGGCGCCAGAAGCAACCGTTCTCGATGTAGCGTTCGAGCTGGTGCGGGTTGGGAGCGCCGCGGCCCGCCTCCGTTCCATCGCCGCGGAAGCCGGCAAGCGGGCCGATGCCGGGTTTGCGTTGGTGGCGCACGATGTAGTCGGCGTAGTCGCTGAAGGCGGGACTTCCATCCTCCTGGGTGAACCCGGGCAAGTCGAGCCGTGCGCCGAGCGCGATCAGCACGTCCTGGAACGGGCGGACGTCGCGGTCCGGCGTGAGCACCGGCTGGCGGATCGCATCCGCGGGCCCGTCGGCGCTGCCGATCGGCCGATCGAGCAGGGAGATGCAGTCAAAACGCTCGAGGTAGGTCGTGTCGGGGAGGATGAGATCGGCGTACGCGACCGTCTCGGAAAAGAATGCGTCCGCGTAGATGAAATGTGGGATGCGATAGGCGCCGGTTGCGGGGTCTTTTTCCGTGAGCAGGCGGCAGGTTTCGGCGGGCTCCGGCGAGGAGTTCCACGCCATGTTCGCCATGTAGAAAAAGAGCGTGTCGATCGGGTACGGATCGCCGGCGACCGCATTGGCGATCACGGTATGCATCATGCCATGCAAGGCCAGCGGCGCCTCCCAGGAAAAGGCATGATCGATGCGCAGCGGGGCTCCGTTCGCGTCCACCAGCAGGTCTTCCGGACCGGCCGGTGCGCCGAGCGGCATCGCTTGAAGCGGGTGGCCGGGCCTTGCATCCTTGCCACCGGGCGGCGCATTGGGCGGCGTCACGCGCGGAAACGGTGCCTTGTAGCGCCACGAACCGGGGGTATCGATGGCGCCCAGCAGCATTTGCAGGGCGTGCAGGGCGCGGCAGGTCTGAAAGCCGTTGCTGTGCGCGGCGATGCCACGCATTGCATGCATCGCGACCGGGCGGCCGGACATCGTCGCGTGCTGGCGGCCGGCAGCATCGGTCCACGGCTCTGCGAGCACGACCGGATCCGCGGCGGCGGCAGCGATCTCGGCGGCAAGGTGGCGGATCCGTTCGGCGGCCACGCCGCAGCGCTCTGCCACCGCTTCCGGCGCGTAGGCTGGTTCGAGACAGCGCTCCGCGAAAAGCTGGAAGGCGGGGGCGGCGCGTCGCCCATCGGGAAGCCGGACTTCGCCGGCAAGGCGTGGCGCCGCCTTCGGGTCCGAGGCCTTAAGCGGTGCGTCGCTCGCACGGTCCCAAACCAGGGGCGCGCCTTTGTCGTCGCGCGCGAACAGGCCGTCATCGGCGCCGGCCGGATTGCGGATGACGAGCCAGCCCGCGTTCGTGTAGCGGCTCAGAAAGCTGAGGTCAGCTTCCTCGGCGGCAAGCAGAACGTGGATCAACGAGAGAATAAAAAGCCCGTCAGTGCCGGGGCGGAGCCCGATCCATTCATCCGCGATGGCGGAATAGCCGGTACGCACGGGATTGATCGAGATGATTCGCACACCTCGCTCGCGGAGCCGGGCAAGGCCGATCTTGAGCGGGTTCGAATCGTGATCCTCGGCAACGCCGAACAGCAGGAAGAGCTTGGTGTGCTCCCAGTCAGGTTCGCCGAACTCCCAGAAGCTGCCACCGACCGAATAAAGGCCGGCGGCCGCCATGTTGACCGAGCAGAAGCCGCCGTGGGAGGCGAAGTTCGGCGTGCCGAATTGCTTCGCCCAAAGCCCGGTAAGGGCCTGGCTCTGGTCGCGTCCGGTGAAGAAGGCAAGCTTGCGCGGATCGGTGCCGCGGATTTCCCCGAGCCAGCCTGTGGCGAGCCCCAGCGCCTCGTCCCAGCTGATCTCCTTGAAGTCTCCGGCGCCGCGCTCGCCGACCCGTAACAGGGGCGCGCGCAGGCGGGCCGGCGAATAGTGCTGCATGATGCCCGCCGAGCCCTTGCCGCACAGGACACCGTGGTTGACGGGATGGTCGGGGTTGCCCTCGATGTAGCGCAGCCGGCCGTCTTTCAGGTGGACTCGAATGCCACAACGGCAGGCGCACATGTAACAGGTCGTGGTCTTGACGGTATCGCCGATCGGCTTGGAAAGGACGATGGTCTCGCTCGGCATTGCGTATTCCCTTGGGCCCCCTGTCCTGCTGCACCGGGTCCTGCTGCACTGGGTCCTGACGCACCGGCCCCGCGCGGGCGGGCATGCACAGTCACCGGCCCGCTTGGCCGGCGCACGAAATGGTGGGCGCAAAGGAGAGACAAATCAAACAAGTCGGTTCGCTGGCGGCTTTCTGTCTAACAGAACGGTCTCGCCCTGCCAAACCGGATCACGGATGCGTGTCGTCACGCGCTTTCGAGCGCTGGACGAGGGGGAGCGCACTAGCCGAGCCAGGGGAGCAAGTGCTAGGCGTGGTGGTCATGCTGCAACGCCGCATCGAAACATTCGCGATGGCCGGACTCCCGCGCCCTGCGAACTGCCGGGCCATTTCGGTCCGGAGCGCATCCTGAATGCCGGACGAACGCGCAGCCGGCTGGCCACGGCCGCCGGTCGAGATCTCGGAACAGGCGACCACCCCGCGCGCGAGGCGGCTGAGCCCGCATCTCAAGCGGCTTGAGAACGAGAGCATTTTCATCTTTCGCGAGGTCGTAGCGGAGCTCAGGAACCCGGTACTGCTCTATTCGATCGGCAAGGATTCCTCGGTCTTGCTGCATCTGGCGCTGAAGGCCTTCCACCCGGCGCGGTTGCCGTTCCCGGTGCTGCACATCGACACGAAGTGGAAGTTCCGCGAGATGATCGCTTTCCGCGACGCGACGGCGCGGCGGCTCGGGCTCGACTTGATCGTGCACACCAACGAGGATGGCGTTCGTCGTGGCATCAATCCTTTCGACCACGGCTCGTCCTACTACACGGGCGTGATGAAGACGGAGGCGCTGAAGCAGGCGCTGGCCAAGGGCGCCTATGACGCCGCGTTCGGCGGCGCGCGGCGCGACGAGGAACGCTCGCGCGCCAAGGAGCGGGTATTTTCGCACCGCAGCGCCGGCCATGTCTGGGATCCCAAGAACCAGCGGCCCGAGCCATGGCGCGTCTACAACACGCGCCTTGCGCGGGGCGAAAGCATGCGCGTGTTCCCGCTGTCGAATTGGACCGAACTCGACATCTGGCATTACATCCTGGCCGAGAACATCCCGATCGTGCCGCTGTATTTCGCGAAGAAGCGCCCGGTGGTGGAGCGCGACGGCACCCTGATCATGCGTGACGATGAGCGCATGGCATTGAAGCCCGGCGAGAAAGTGGAAGATCGGCTGGTGCGGTTCCGCACGCTGGGCTGTTA
>JBOHMN010000751.1:0-8872 GCA_050730175.1 Acetobacteraceae bacterium
TTACGTCCGTCGGCTATTTATCCGATGATGTTGGCTATTTGCCCCAGATCTTCACGTAGATCTTCTTATAGCCGTTGTTCGGGTTGTACACGTTCTGTGCCCCGCCATCCGCGTTGACGTTGGAGTGCACGAACACATGCACCGGATCGACGAAGCCGCTCGGCGGGTCGCCGGCGAACGCTCGGTTCAGCTCGTCGATCGTCTGCCAACCCTGTTCGTAGACCGGCTCCGCTACGGTTGCTATCTGGTACTCGTTGCTGCGGATGCGCTGGAAGGCAGAGGGCGATCCGTCACCGGCGGAGATGTTATACGGCGGGCTGGTGCCGGAGATGCCGGCCGCCTGAAGGGCCGGCGCCATGAAGTCGAAGTAGGCATCGTTGATGCCCATCGAGTAGTTCCATTTCTTGCCATATTTCGTGAGCAGCGCTGAGGTGAGCTGTCCCATGCGCGAGCTGACCGCCGCAAGCGGCGTATCGATGTCCCCCAGAACCGTGCAGGTCTTGCACTTCTTCAGCCACTCGACTGTCGCGTCTGATTTGGCGATCGCGACCGCGTACTCGCGGTCGGTGAAGACCACCATATTGGCATGCCCGTCTGATCTCGCGATCGCCAGAAGTGCTGCGGCTTTGCCGACCTCGGGCGGATTGGTGGTGACATTCCAGAACACGTAGGGATTGTGCAAAACCCCCGCCGTGCCGCCGGCATGCCAGCCGTCGACCTTGATCCCCATCTTCTCGGCCTTGTCGATCAGCGCCTTCTGCTCGATTGCGTCAACGCTGCCCAAAATGATCCCGTCTGGCTTGAGCGAGATCGCCTGGGAAAGTGCTGAGCTCTGCCCGGCAACCGTCCCGCGGCCGTCGAGGGCGCGGAACTTCCAGCCGAGAACCTTGGCCGCCGCCGCGGCACCCTCCTGGACTTCGTGGGCGCTGGTATTCCGCTCGTCGTTGGCGACATAGACGACAAACTTGTCGGGCACCGCCTTGGGCCCCGTGGTCGGGCCGGTCCAGGGGATTTGCGGATTGGTGACGTCTGCGATGAACTTCTTCGCGTACTGGACGATCGATTCTCCGGCGGCTTGCGTCGAGCTCTCTGCGGCTCGCGCCGGGCTGATGGACAAGCCGCCCACCATGGCGCAGGCCAGCGCCACGGCCCATAATAACCGTGTCTTTTTCTGCATCGTTGACTCCTCCTTGTCATGCGGCGTGGATGCCGCGTTGCGTCGCAGGGTGATCTCTTTATTTGCCCCAGATCGTCTTGTAGTCGTGCTCATAGCCATTGTCCGGGTCGAACACGTCGTGCTCCCCGCCGTCAGCCTTGATGTTGGCATGAATAAAGAGATGCACCGGATCAACGAAGCCGCTCGGAGGATCGCCGGCGAATGCGCGGTTCAGCTCGTCGATGAGCTGCCAGCCCTGCATGTGCAGCGGTTCTGCCACCGTCGCAACCTGATACTGCTCTGTGCGGATGCGCTGGAACGCCGAGGATGATCCGTCACCACCCGAGATGTTCCACGGATGCCCGTTACCCGGGATCCCCGCCGCCTGCAGCGAGGGGCCCATGAAGTCGTAATAAAGATCGTTGATGCCGAGCGAGTAGCTCCAGGCCTTGCCGAATCGCTCGAGCAGCGAGGTCGAGAGCTGCGGCATCCGGGTCTGCGTCTGGCCGAGCGGCGTATCCTCGGTGGCCAGAATCCGGCAGCCGCTGCACTTGCGGATCCAATCCGCCATCCCGTTCGACTTGGCGATCGCCAGCGCATATTCACTGTCGGTGAAGATGACGACGCCGGCATGCCCGTCGGAGGTTGCAACCGCGTAGAGCGCCGCCGCCTTGGAAACCTCGGCCGGATCTGTCGAGACGTTCCAGAACACGTCAGGATGGGTCAGCGCGCCAGCTTTCGGGCCGGCATGCCAGCCCACGACCTTGATGCCCAGCTTCTCGGCCCGGTCGACCAGCGGTGCTGACGACACCGCGTCGATACCGCCCAGGATGATCCCGTTGGGCTTGAGCGCGATCGCCTGGGAAAGTGCTGAGTCTTGCCCCGACACCGTGCCTCGCCCATCGAGGATGCGATACTTCCAGCCGATCACCTTCGCTGCCTCGGCTGCTGCCAGCCCCGCCTCGCGCGGACCTCCGTTACGTTGATCGGTCGAGACATAGATGACAAGCATGCCCGGAACCGCTTTCGGCCCGGTGGTCGGGCCGGTCCAGGGAATTTTCGGGCTGGTCACCTTGGCGATAAACTGCTTCGCCATGTGCACGAATGCGTCATCGGCCCGCGCCGGTCGCGTCGGCACTCCGATCGCAGCCGCGCCAAGCGCAACCGCACCGATCAGCATGCCGATCGCTCGTCCCTTGCCGACCCCCTCGACAGCTCTTTTCATTCCGCCGTTTCCTCCTTCCTTCTGAAGCTGACCTTCCTTGCTCGCGGCGCGCCTGGTCGCCGCAGCACGCCGTTGCGTAATGCCGGCGAGCCCGATTGCGATCACCAGGGTGACGCCGTTGAACATTGGCTCAACGAAGAAGCTGCCGCCAAGCTGCTCGATCCCGGCAATCCCGACCGCCAGAATGATCACCGCGATGATCGTACCCCACACATTGACACGCCCCGGCTTGATCGTGGTCGAACCAAGGAAGGCACCGACCAGCGCCGGCAGCAGGTACTCCAGTCCGACGCTCGTCTCGCCGATCCTGAGCCTCGCTGCAAGCACAACCCCGGCGAAGGCAGTCAGAAAACCCGACGCGAGGAACCCGCTCATCACATAGCGTCGCACCGGAATGCCATTGAGCTCAGCCGCCCGCGGATTGGCCCCGATGGTATAGAGGTGCCGCCCGATCGGCAGCCGTTCGGAGACGATCCAGAGGATGATCGCAACCACGGCAACATAGTAGGTGCCGATGGGGAGGTCGAGCACCGTCAGATCGTTGATGTCGAGGAATGCCTTCGGCAGATTGCCGATCACCTGCTGCCCCCCGGTAATCCAGAGTGCGATCGCGTAGATAATCGTGCCGGTGCCGAGGGTCGCGATGAAGGAATCGATCTGCGCAATCTCGACCAGCATGGCGTTGAGAAAGCCCAGCAGCATCCCGGCAATCAGTACCAGCACGACCACGACCGGCCAGGGAATTCCGTACCAGACCTGTAAGCCGATCGCCATGACGTGCCACAAGATGATGCCGTAGCCGACGGTGAGGTCGATCCTGCCCGCCATCATCGGAATGATCGAGGCAAGGGAAAGCAGCGCGATCACGGACTTGTCGTCCAGCATCGAGTGGAAGTTGAGCGCGGTCGGGAACGTCTTGGGCAGCAGAAGAGTGAAAAAAATGATCAGAGCTACGGTGAGCAACGGCAAGCCGTAAACCGTCAGGCGCCGGCGCAGCGCCGCGCCCGCCGACATCGCACGGTATTCGGCGCGGGTCGGCTCGAGCGCGTTCGATTTCAGAGAGAGAAACGCCATGGGCGCGCTCCTTCAGGCGACTCGGGTTTCGGTCGCCGGGCTTGCCGAGGCGGCAGCGAGCAGATTGGCGATCGAAAGGTCGGCTGCACCGATCTCCTTGGCGACCAGCCCGCGATAGAAGACAAGCGCACGATGGCAGACCTTGGCGACCTCCTCGAAATCGGTTGACACAATGATGATGGCAGCTCCCGCCGCCACTGCGGCTTCGAACAGACGGTAAATTTCCGCCTTGGCCCCGACATCCACCCCGGCAGTCGGGTCCTCGAAGATATAAACCCGGCCAGCGAGGTCGAGCGCCCTCCCGACCACGACCTTCTGCTGATTGCCGCCCGAAAGCGCCTCGATCTCCAGAGCCGGATCATTGGGCTTGAGCCCGACCATTTCCCCGAGTCGCAAGGCCGCACGATGCTCCGCGCCCGGGCCAAGGTAGGAGAAGAGGCCTCTCCCCTTGGCAAGCGGGTTGACGAACATGTTCTCGCAGACCGTCCGATAGGCAATAATGGATTCGGCACCCCGGTCTCCGGCGATCAGGCTGATGCCCTTCTTCATCGCCGCCCGCGGCGATGTGAGGAGGACCGGCACGCCATCGAGCAGGATCCGCCCCGCACTCGGCGCAGCAAGGCCGAACAGGGCCCGCCCCACCTGCTCCTGGCCGGCGCCCGTCAGGCCGGCCAGCCCGACCACCTCGCCGGCATGGATGCTGGCATCGACCGGCCCGACCGCGCCGATTCTGAGCCCCTCGAGCGCCACGCGCGCCTGACCTTCCCGCTGCGTCGGCCGGCGAAACACCTGGGCCGTCTCACGGCCGACGATCATGAAAATCACTTCCTCTGCGGTGAGCTCGCTCACCGAGCCTTCGCCGGCCATTTCGCCGTCTCGCAAAACAACAACCCGGTCGGCGATCTCGAACACCTCGTCGAGCCGGTGCGAGACATAAATCATGCCGACACCCTTCTCCTTCAGCTTGCGCAGCGAGGCGAACAGGCGCGCCACCTCGTCTGCGGGGAGACTCGCCGTCGGCTCATCGAGTACCAGCACCTCGCATTCGCAGGCGAGCGCGCGGGCGATCGCAACCAGCGATTTCTCGGTCCGTCCGAGACGCTGGATGCGGATATCGGGGTCGATGTCTGTGCCGAGCACCGCGAGCGCCGAAAGCGCCCGCTGTTCTGCCGCCGCGAAATCAATCAGACCAAACCGCCGCGGATAACCGAGCGTCAGGCAGATATTCTCCGCCACTGTCATCCACTCGACCAGCCCGAGATCCTGATGGATGAACGCAATCGGCATGTGCGTGACCATGCCGGTCATGTCTTCGCCGCGGTACAGCACGCGCCCGGAATCGGGCCTGTGCACGCCTGCGAGGCATTTGATCAAAGTGGATTTGCCGGCGCCGTTCTGGCCGAGCAGAGCGAGGATTTCGCCCCTTCTCAGTTGCAGACTGGCATTCGCGAGCGCCTGGGTTCCCCCAAACGCCTTGGAGAGCCCCTCAACCGCCAGCAGTTCGTCGTTTCTTGTCTCGGCTGGCCGGGCGTTGCCGGGCAGGGTAAGCCGAACCTGTTCGATCATTCTATGACGTTCCCTGGTGGCATCGCTTGGCCAAACCAGCAGGCATTGCAGATAGCCTCCGTCGCGCGATCGGGCAAGCCAGCCTGCGTGGAGGTCCGGTTACGGCTGTGACATGCCCCCAGACGATCCTGTTCCATTGGCCGTCGCGTACGCTGTTTGCACACAAGCGTGTGATGATCGCTTGGGCCACGGGTTCGTTTCACACCTAAAATATGTTGAACCGCATCGCTGCCGGGCGTCCAGACTGCGCGCCCGATGCAGTGGAACCCCCTTTCCAGCCTGCCCGCGCGCTCGATAGGCGCGGCAATCTTCCTTCAACGCGCCTGACCATCTGAATGGCGCGACACGCTGCACCGCAGCAGAAGAGTGTTCCCGCTGACTTGTCCGGGACGGTTGACAGCGCGCCACCGGCGGGCGCGCCGTCGCTCAACTGACGATGATGCGCGGTCCGGCGCCCGCTTTCGCCAGCCGCCGCTCGAGTTCGCCGGCCACTTTATCCGCGATCGCGCTGAAGGCGGCCGCCGCCGGGCCATCCGGCTCGGCGGCGGCAATTGGCGTGCCACGATCGCCGGTCTCGCGAATCGCGAGCAACAGCGGCACCTCCCCAAGAAAAGAAACGCCGAGCCGGTCCGCTTCCTTGCGGGCGCCACCATGACCGAAAATGTCGGCACGCTTGCCGCAATGCGGACAAGTGAAAAAGCTCATGTTCTCGACCAGGCCGAGCACCGGCACGTGCGTGCGCTCGAACATCCGCACGCCGCGGCGGGCGTCGATCAGGGCGATATCCTGGGGAGTCGAAACGATCACCGCGCCGGCCAGCTTGACCCGCTGTGCCATGGTGAGCTGAGCATCCCCGGTGCCCGGTGGCATGTCGACCACCAGATAGTCGAGCCGACCCCAGACCACCTGGCCGAGCATCTGTTCCAGCGCGCCCATCACCATCGGGCCCCGCCAGAGCATCGGCGTCTCCTCCTCGACCAGGAAGCCGATCGACATCGCCTTGAGGCCCCATACGGGGATCGGAACGAGCTTGTCTCCGACCACCTCAGGTTTCTTCGCCGAGCCCAGCATACGCGGCAGGCTCGGGCCGTAGATGTCGGCGTCGAGCAGACCAACCGCGTGCCCCGCTTTGGCGAGAGCCACGGCGAGGTTGACCGCGACAGTTGATTTTCCGACCCCACCCTTGCCGGAGGCAACCGCGAAGACGGCGCGCACTTCTGGCAGCAACGGTTCTGTGTGCCGCGGCGCCGCGCCGAAGCGCCCGTGACCATGCTGCGCGGGGGGCGGCCCTCCGGTGGTGGCGGGGCGCCCTCCGGTCGTGGCGGGGCGCCCTCCGGTGGTGGCGGGGCGGTGCGCCGTCAGAATGACCGCCGCATTGCTGACACCTGGCTCGCGGGCAAGCGCACGCTCAGCCGCCTTGCGCAGCGGTTCCATAGCGGCCGCCTGGGCGCGCGGCACTGCCAGTACCACCTGCACCAGGCCGCCCTTCACCTCGATCCCTTCGACATAGCCGGCAGTGACGAGGTCCTTGCCGCTCGCCGGATCGACGATGCCGCGCAACACGTTGCGCAGCGCTTCGATGCTTGCTTCGCTCATCGGCTTGCTACTATCCACGCGCCGCCGGTATGTTTGGGCCAGCGCAGGTTATGGCGCTTCGCCGGCCGGTTGCCAACGCCGAGGTGGCCGAGCACGCGTCGCACAGGTTTAGGAGTCCTCTCCGGCAGATGGCCTGGAACAGTGGTGGTGGCGGCCCCTGGGGTGGGTCGGGTGGTACTCCACCGGGGGGCGGTCGTCCACCAGGCGGCTCGCCCGGCGGCGGACCATGGGGCGGTCGAAGGCGCCCGGGCTCGCCTGTCCCCGATCCGGAACAGCTTCTGGCCCGCTTCCTGGCGTGGCTGCGTGCCTTGTTCGCGCGCCGGTCCACCGGCCGGCGCCTCGCCGGCGGGGGTCTTCCCGGCGGGGAATTCTCGCCGCGCCGCCTTACTACGATCGGCGTTCTCGTCCTCATCTTCGCCTGGCTGGTGAGCGGCATCTATATCGTGCAGCCGGATCAGGAGGGCGTGGTACTGCGCTTCGGCGCCTTCATCGGCACCACCGCGCCCGGCCTTAACTATCATCTGCCCTGGCCGATCGAGAGCGTGCTGCTCCCCGCGGTCACCCGGATCAACCGCACCGAAATCGGCTATCGCAGCGGGGTCGCCCTGCCCAACGGCACCACCGAGACAGGACAAATCCCGGCAGAGAGCCTTATGCTGACCGGCGATCAGAACATCGTCGATATCAATTTCACGGTGTTCTGGCGAATCCGCGACGCTCGCAAATATCTGTTCGACATCCGCGATCCTGCCGCATCCATCAAATCGGTGGCCGAGAGCGTGATGCGCGAGGTTGTCGGGCACAATCCGATCGAGCCGTTGCTCACGACGGGACGATTCTCCATAGAAACGGAAGTTCGCCAGCATATGCAGGGTATTCTCGATCAGTACCGCGCTGGCGTGGCGATCACCGAAGTCCAGCTTCTGAGGGTCGATCCGCCACCGGAAGTGATCGACAGCTTCCGCGACGTGCAGCGCGCCGGCACCGACGCCGACCGCGCACGTAACACCGCCGATACCTATCGCAACAACATCGTTCCACGTGCGCGTGGCGGCGCGGCGCAAATCATCGCCGAAGCAGAGGCCGCCAAGGCAGCAGAGATCGCGAAGGCAAACGGTGAGGCACAGCGCTTCCGCGCTGTGTTCGCTGCTTATCGCAACGCTAAGGCGATCACTCTCCAGCGCCTCTACATCGAAACCATCGAAGACGTATTGCAGCACGCGCATACCGTCGTCCTCGGCGCCGGCGCGTCGCAGGTGCTGCCGCTCTTGACGTTGCCTTTCAGCCACACGTCGCCGCCGACCGTGGCTCCGCCGCCGCCCACTACGCTGCCGCCCACTACACCGCCCAGTACGTCGGCAGAGAGGACGACACCATGAGCGCGCGGAGCTGGAGCGTTGTCGGGCTCGTCGTGGTGCTCCTGGTGATCGCCGTGAGCTCGCTTTTCACCGTGCAGCAGACCGAGGAAGTGCTGATCACCCAGTTCGGCAAGCCCGTCAGGATCATCACCACCCCCGGCCTGCACACCAAGATTCCGTTCGTCCAGGGGGTGATCCCGTTCGACCGGCGACTCCTCAACTACTCGCTGCCAAGCGAAGAGGTCATCCTGGGCGACCAGCAGCGCCTCGTGGTGGACGGCTTCGCTCGCTTTCGCATCACCAATCCGTTGCGCTATTATCAGGCGGTCGGCCCGGCCATGCACGCGATCGACGCGCGGCTCGGCTCGACGCTCGGCTCTTCGTTTCGCCGGGTGTTGGGCCAGGAGACGCTGCCCGGAGTGCTGTCCACCGCGCGCAACCGGATCATGAGCGAAATCCGCACCGAGGTGAATACCGCGATGCAGGGCTTCGGGATCACCATCGAGGATGTGCGCATCCGTCGGGCCGACCTGCCGGAGGCAAACACCCAGGCCGTGTTGGCACGCATGAAGTCCGAGCGCGAGCGCGTTGCGGCGTTGGTGCGGGCCAACGGCGCGCAGGCAGCGACGGTGATCCGTGCCGACGCCAACCGCGACCGCACCGTGCTGCTGGCGGATGCAAAGGCGAAGGCACTGGCGCTGAAAGGCGAAGGAGAGGCGCAGGCAACGACCATCCTCGCCAAGGCGTATGGCGAGGACCCGGCCTTCTTCAAGATTTGGCGGACCCTCGAAGCCTATCGGCAGGGCCTTGCAAACGGCAGCACGGAACTCCTGCTCACCCCGGCAAGTCCGCTCCTTCGCTACCTCAGTGTTGCGCCCGAGCCGGAAGGCTCGGGCG
>JBOHMN010000752.1:0-21527 GCA_050730175.1 Acetobacteraceae bacterium
CGGAATTCGACGATCTCCGCGAGATCGGACGCAGGATAAAGGACCACACGCTCGAAAATCTGGACTTCTATCTCGAAACCTGGGCCGACCACGTGGAGGACGCGGGCGGCGAAGTGCATTGGTGCAGCACCGCTGCGGATGCACGCGAGGCAGTACTTGGCATCTGCCGCACGGTCGGCGCAAAGATTGTGACCAAGGGCAAGTCGATGATCAGCGAGGAGATCGAAATCAACGATTTCCTGGCGGCCAACGGGATCACCCCCGTGGAGACCGATCTCGGCGAATACATCATCCAGCTCGGCCACGAGCCGCCGAGCCACATCATCGCGCCGGCCTTCCACCTCAACCGCGAGGACTGGGAGGCCCGGTTTCGTGCTGCGCACAAAGACCTGCCGGCCGATCGCGTTTTTCGCGAGCGACGCGACATCCTCACCGAGGCACGCGGCGAACTCCGCCAGCGATTCCTCACCGCCGATGTCGGCATCACCGGTGCCAATTTCCTGATCGCCGAGACCGGCTCCAGCGTGATCGTGACGAACGAAGGCAACGGCGATCTGACGCAGACCTTGCCGAAGGTCCATATCGTGCTGGCAAGCATCGAAAAGGTGCTGCCTACGCTGGAAGATGCGAGCGTGCTGCTGCGTCTCCTCGCACGCTCGGCGACCGGCCAGGATATGTCCGTCTACACCACCTTTTCGACCGGACCGCGCCGCCCGGGCGATCTGGACGGGCCCGCGCAGTACCATGTCGTGTTGCTCGACAACGGGCGCTCCGCGATGCTCGGCGGCGAATTCCAGGACATGCTGCGCTGCATTCGCTGCGCCGCCTGCCTGAACCACTGTCCAGTATACGGAGCGATCGGCGGGCATGCCTATGGCTGGGTTTACTCCGGCCCGATGGGAGCGGTGCTGACGCCGGCGCTGATCGGCGTGGACAAGGCGGGACATCTGCCGAACGCATCGAGCTTCTGCGGGCGCTGCGAAGCCGTTTGCCCGATGAAAATTCCACTCCCCGCAATGATGCGGCACTGGCGCGAGCGCGAGTTCGAACGCCACCTCGGGCCTCCTTTCGTGCGGCGCAATCTTGCCTTCTGGGCATGGTTTGCCAGGCGTCCCGGTGCCTACCGTCTTGCCACCCGGGCCGCCGCGCTGGCCCTTGGTCTTCTCGGGCGCCGCCATGGTCGGTTCCGGCGGCTGCCGCTCGCTGGCGGCTGGACGGCGGCCCGCGATTTGCCGGCCCCCGAGGGTGAGACATTCTTTGCCCGCTACAAGCGTCTGGGCCGGGGCGCGCGGTGAGCCGCGAGGCGGTGCTGGCGACGATCCGCCGTTCGCTCGGGCGCGGTGTCTTGCCGCCCGACCAGGAGGCAATGCTGGCCGGCCGCCTCGCCGGGCATCCGCGTGGCCTCGTTCCGGCACGCTCACGGCTGCCCCGTCCCGGGCAAATCGCGCTCTTCGTTCGCAACGTGGAGAAGGAATACGGAACGCTGGCGCGGCTTCCCGATCTCGCCGCCGTGCCGGGGGCGGTCGCCGACTATCTCGTGAGCCAGAACCTCCCAACCGAGCTTGTTCTCGCACCGCATCCTGAGCTTGCCGCGCTGCCTTGGTCCGAGCGGCCCCTCTTGCGGGTGCACAGCGGCCGGGCCGAGGGGACGGACGTCGTGGGCGTCCAGCAGGCGTTCGCGGCCGTCGCCGAGACTGGCACGCTCGTACTACCCTCCGCGCCCGAGCGTCCAACCACGCTCAACCTTCTGGTCGAAACCGAGATCGTGCTGCTCCGCGCAAGCCGCGTCGTCGGCGCCTATGAAGAGGCATGGGACCTCCTGAGAGCCGAGCAACGCGACCCGGTAACCGGCCGCTTCATGCCGCGCAACGTCATGCTGGTGACCGGGCCGTCACGCTCCGGCGATATCGAGCAGACACTCGAACTCGGTGCACACGGCCCGCGCCGCGTGCATATTCTCCTGATCGAAGACGATGCCGCCGCACAGGGCGAAACCTGAAGCGGAGACAACGGAGGCGGATCGCAGAGCGTGGCAGGAATTCGCCGCGCGGGTCAGGCCGTTCTCCGGTGCTGCGCGACTTCCGGCCCAACCGGCACATCCCGCTGCGCCTACGCCAAAGGTGCCCGCGGCGAGGCTAACCGCGCGGACCCGGCAGCCGTCCCAGCCGTTGGCGATCGGCCAGGCGCCACCCGGCCTCGACCGCGCGAGCTGGCGACGCTTCTCCTCCGGGCAGTTCCGCGCCGCACTGACGCTCGACCTGCACGGCATGACGGCGGCGGAGGCGGCCTCGGCGCTCGAGGAGTTTCTTCAGGGCGCTGCCGTGCAAGGCCATCGAACGGTCGAGGTGATCACCGGGCGCGGAACAGGCCCGCAAGGCGGAGTGATCCGACGGGAATTTGCGCATTGGCTGAACGGGCCCTCCCTGCGGCCCCTGCTGCTCGGCGCCTGTCATCCTGCCCGCACGAATTTGGGCTCCGTACGCCTCCTTCTGAGGAAGCACAGATGACGCCGTTCGGGGCACGGGTGCGCAGCCTCCGGGCCGAAAGAGGCATCCGCTTGGCGGACCTGGCGGCAGGGCTGCAGGTGACCCCCGCGTATCTCTCGGCACTCGAGCACGGCAGGCGCGGTGCGCCGAGCCCGGGCCTGGTGCATCAGGTCTGCGAGTTTTTCGGCCTGATCTGGGACGACGCCGAAGAGCTGGTGCGGCTGGCTCGTGTCTCCAACCCAAAGGTCCGAATGGATACCGGTGGATTGACCCCCGAACAGACTGCACTCGCCAACCGCCTGCAACAGACGCTCGCCCGCCTGCCACCGGAAGCGGTCGCGGCGATGCTTGCAATCCTCGATGCAACGAAGCTGCGGCCGAAGTCTGGGCTGCGGCTGCGCGCGCATGAGTTCGCTCCAGGGCGGCAAAAGTGATTCGGAAGGGCTTTGTAGGACGTGGCCGGAAACGGTGGGAGCCGCTATGCTCGACCCCGAGCACGAGTTGCCTCGAGTTTGCGACGTACTCGGGCCGGCGCGAAATTTGTCTTGCTTGACGGGATTGTATGCGGCTTACTTTAAGCGTCTTCTTAGGTAGGTCTTTGCTCCCCGCCGGCCAAAGGAGGGAATGTATGTCCGGACTCCCATCTGCGATCGTCGGCCTCGCGGCAACAACCCTGCTCGGGGTGTCTGTGGCGATGGCGTGCGCGACACGGGATGAAGCGGCAATGTTCGACGTCGCCGGGCTGAAAAGCGAGTTGATGGTTACCGCGCTCACCTGCAACGCCGATTCGCAGTACGACGCCTTCGTCAACCGCTTTAAGCCGGTTCTCCTGCAGGACGACCGCCAACTCGGGCTGTATTTTCAGCACACCTACGGCCGCGCCGGGCAGACCGCGCACGACGCCTATATCACCAACGTTGCTAATGGGATGAGCGAGATCGGGGTCGCCGAGGGAACCAGCTTCTGCCAGCAGCACCTGGTGCTCTTCCCCGAAGTGCTCGCGCTCGGCAGTCCCGCCCAGCTCGCGTTGTTCGCCGCCTCGCGCGGCTATATCGAGCCGGTTGCCCCGCCGCGTTGCACGATGGTGGCGACCGACCCGCGGCCGGGCACGGTTCGCCGCTGAAGGCAGATACTCATCGGGTGCAGCCAACCTCGGCGGCATCGAGCACCGCTTTCAGAACTGCCTGGACGGGAATGGCAGACATTGCCGTTGCCCCGAAGTGCTGGGCGCGGATGATCGTCAGGCTAGGGGAGAAGGGGGCGAATTTCTCCGCCGGGGTCGGACCGAACAGCGAGATGAGTTTTGTGCCGGCAGCCGCCAGAAGGTGGCCGGCGCCGCTGTCATTCGCGACTGCGGCGACGAAATGTCGTGCGAGGGCCATCGTGAGCAGCGGCGAATCGCCTGGTCCGATCGGCAGGAGGGCCTCGGGTAGCGTCTCTGCAACCTGCCCCCGCCAGTCCTGCTCCTCCGGTCCGAGCAGAACCACGGGGCGTAATCCGTGCTGCGAAAGAGCCCGGCCAAGCGCGAGAAACCGGCCGAGCGGCCAGCATTTGTGGCGCTCACCGGCGCCGGGCGCGAGACCGATGTACGGGCCGTCCGCGAGCAGTCGGCGCGTTGCTTCGGCCGCCCAGTCTGCCGGCAGTGCAAGCGGCGGCAATCGAGAGAGGTCGGGTCGGGCGCCGCAGGCCTCGATGAGCTTCAGCATCTGCCCGAGCATCGAAGCCGGCTTGCTTCGTTCGGCCGGCCGCAGCGCCGACAGGCGCCAACCCGCCGCGGCCGACACGAAAATCTTCGCCCCTTGGCGGCGAAGGGCGAGCGTGGTCGGAACACGCCTCTGTGTATCGAGTAGGAGGTCGGCACGGGGAATCTGCGGGTGTCGGCGCAGCAGGTCCAGCCAGGAGTTGCCGATTGCCGTATCCTCGATCACCGCATCGACAAGTTGCCGGGTCAGCGGTCGAAGCGTGCTCGCAAACACGCTTCGGCCTGCCGCGACCCATAGAATGCGCGCGTGCGGGTAGGCCTGCCTGAGGGCGCGAACGAACGGCAGCTTCATCACGCCGTCGCCGGTCAGGTCGCGGCCGACGAAGGCGATGATCGTCTTGGCAGGGATCGGCGAAAACCGCGGCAGCACTTGCTCCAGACGCGCGTCGGGTTACAGACGTCAGGGCATTACAGCCGATTTGGCGGCCGCTGTCGCTGGCGTGGCGGTGCCTTTGAGCAGACGGCACGGCAGTCCGATCCCCTCGCGGGCACTGGTATGAACGAGGCAGATGAAGACCCGGCGTCCGGACGGGTGGGCCTTCGCATCACCCGCGAAGCGTTGCGTGACGGTTCGATGCTGGCCCGTTTGCGGGCGCTGGCGGGTCCAGGACTGGGAATCAGAAGCGATGCCGAGATCGAGTCCTCGCTCGACGCCATGCTCACCCACCACACGCCTGGAACGGACGCCTTCGTGTTCGGATATGGCTCGCTGATGTGGAACCCGGCCTTCCGGTTTGCCGGGCAGCAGCCTGGTACCCTCAATGGCTGGCACCGGCGGTTCTGCCTTGCCGTCACGTTCGGCCGCGGCACGCCAGAGCGGCCTGGCCTGATGCTTGCGTTGGACAGCGGCGGCTCCTGCCACGGCGTCGTCTTCCGTATCGCCGGGAGAGACGTGCGAGAGGAGCTTTTGCTGGTCTGGCGCCGGGAAATGGCCGGCACCGTCTATCGTGCGCGTTGGGTCAATGTGCGGACGGATCAAGGAATGGTCCGCGCGGTGACATTCGTCATCAACCGCGCACACGCGCGCTATGTCGGCACCCTCGACGAGCACGCGATCGCCAGGATGATCGCCCATGCTGCCGGATCGCTGGGCAGTTGCGCTACCTACCTGGAGAAGACCGTCCAGGCGCTGCGCGCTCTTGGCGTGAGCGATCGCGGCCTCGAGCGCCTGGCGGAGGAGGTCGCACACTGCTCCCCGGCAGTATAATGACGACAACAGACTGCCTTTCGTCACGGCGCGACCGGGGCATCGAGCAAAGCTCTGAGACGTCTTCCTTCCCGTCCGGCTGGATCGATGAGGGCGAGGCGCAGGAAGAGATCGATCAGCACCAGCGTAACATTGAACTTGAACGCTTCGGTTTCGCGCACTGCTTCGAGCACGCGCTTGAGCGGCCAGAGCGAAAACCCCGCCACTTCGCCGTCCGCCGGCCGCGGCACGAAATCCTCCGGCAGCCAGAGATCGTAATGATGCAGCCGATCCCTGCGCAGCCCCTCGGGCCGCTCCATGGCGTAGGCCAAGTGACCCACTGCAACCGCCCGGTGGGCAAGCTCGGTTGGCATCGCCGCCTCTTCTGCCGCCTCCTTGCAGAGCGTGTCCCAGGCCGAGAGACCGGCCGGCAATCCGCCAGCAACGAGATGATCGAGCTTGCCAGGGTCGAGCGCCTTGCTGGCGGTCCGCTCGGCCACCCAGAGCCACGCCTGACCGCCTCGGCGGACAAGGCCATTCACGTGCACACCCTCTGACCAGACGCCGAGCAATGGCAGGGCGCCGCGATCGAGCTGCGCAAGCTCTGGCTGATCCGGGCCGGCACGCACCGAAAACAACTCGTTTCTCTGCCGTACGACGCCGCGCGCGGCCAACGCCTTCCCCATCGCTTCGAAAGAAGCGGCATCGGGAAGCAGAAGCCCTTCGCCGGTCTCTCTGGCCTCCGGCGCTACAGCGCGGATTTCCCCAACGGTGGCGGGCTTGACCCAGCCCACCGCCGCTTTCCCCAACCACAACCGGAGCCGCCTACCGGGAAGGTGGGCATTCCGGCAGCGGAGAATGTGGCGCAGCAGGCTTCCGGCCATGCGCCAAAGGTAAGCGCCAGCTCGCTTCTTCCCAAGAGGGGGCTTCTTCCCGCGAGGGTGGTTCTTCCCAAGGGCGGGGCCACACGCCACATGCGGGGCCATGTCGGCCGCCACCCGCCGCCTGGGCTCGCTCCTCGGCACCCTTCGCACGCTTCTTCCCTACCTCTGGCCACGCAGCAATCCGCGTGCACGGCTCCGCGTCGCTGCGGCCGGGGTCGCTCTCATCGCTGCTAAGGTCGCAACGGTCTTGGTGCCGCTTGCCTACGCACGTGCCGTCGATGCGCTGGCCCCCAAGGGCGCATCCGCCGTCATCGTCCTGCCGGTAGCAATGATCCTGGCCTACGGACTGCTGCGCATCACCGCCTCAGGCTTCGGCGAGCTGCGCGATGCGTTGTTCGCCGCCGTGCAGCAGCGGGCGGTGAGAACCGTCGCACTCGAAACCTTCCGCCACCTGCATCGGCTTTCGCTCCGCTTCCACCTCGAGCGCCAGACCGGGGCGCTTGGGCGGGTGATCGATCGCGGCACCGACGCCATTGAGAGCGTGCTGCGGCTCGCGGTGTTCAACGTCCTGCCAACCCTCTTTGAGATGCTGCTGGTCACGCTCGTACTGTGGCGCGTATTCGATTGGCGATTCGCGGTGATCACGTTGCTCGCCGTCGGCAGCTATCTTGCTTTCACTGTCGGGTTCACCGGGGTCAGGCTGCGCATCCGCCGGACCATGAACGATACCGATAACGAGGCGAAGAACAAGGCGCTCGACAGCCTGATCAACCACGAGACCGTGAAGTATTTCGGCAACGAAGAGCACGAAGCACGGAAATTCGATGAATCGCTTGCTCGCTACGAGCGGGCAGCGGTGCGTTCGCAGGTGACGCTGAATGTCCTGAACGCCGGCCAGGCGGTGATCGTTGCGACCGGATTGGCTGCGGTGATGCTGCTTGCGGCAGAAGGCGTTCGCGCCGGCACGATGACGGTCGGAAAATTCGTGCTCGTCAACACATATCTCCTTCAGCTTTATCAGCCGCTCAATATGCTGGGGTTCGTTTATCGTCAGGTCCGCCAGGGCCTGCTTGACATGGAGCAGATGTTCGCGCTCCTCGAAGCGCCGATCGAGGTTAGCGACTGCACGACTGCGCGCTCACTTGCCCCGCCCGAGCGCCTGGCAGGTCGGGTCGAGTTCGAAAACGTTCGCTTCGGCTATCGGCCCGAGCGCGAAGTGCTCCATGGGTTGGACTTCGCCCTCCCGGCCGGTGGGACGCTCGGGATCGTCGGGCCGACGGGTGCTGGGAAATCGACGATCACGCGCTTGCTGTTCCGCTTTTACGACCCGATGGGTGGGCGCATTCTGGTCGACGGCAGCGACATCCGCGACGTGACCGTGGCAAGCCTGCGTGCGGCAATCGGCATCGTTCCCCAGGATACCGTGCTGTTCAACGACACGATCCGCTACAACATCGCCTACGGTCGGCCCGGCGCCAGTGACGCCGAGATCGAGCGGGCGGCACGGCTAGCGCAGATCCACGAATTTGTGCGGCGTCTTCCCGAAGGCTACGCGACCAATGTCGGGGAACGTGGGCTCAAGCTGTCTGGCGGGGAGAAGCAGCGGGTGGCGATTGCCCGCACATTGCTCAGGAACCCGCGCATTCTCATTCTCGACGAGGCGACCAGTGCGCTCGACAGCGGGACCGAGCGCGCCATCTCCGTCGCCCTGAGCGAGCTCGGGCGCGGGCGCACGACGCTGATCATCGCGCATCGGCTCTCCACCGTGGTCGGGGCCAACGAGATCCTCGTCCTGGATGGTGGCCGGGTTGTCGAGCGCGGCACCCACGCCGCGCTTCTGGCGGCGAGCGGGCTTTACGCACGAATGTGGGCGCTGCAGGCGATCGAGCGCGAACAACACCTGCTCGCCGAGCAGGCTGCTTGACGCGAGCGGTCGCGCTCGGCCATAAGCCGCAGCTTCAGGCATTCTGCGCAAGGACCATCGCGATGTCGCGCATCTGCGAGCTGACCGGCAAGGCCGTGCTGACCGGAAACAACGTCAGCCACGCCAACAACAAGACCCGCCGGCGATTCCTTCCCAACCTGCAAGAGGCAACGCTGGTCTCCGATATCCTCCGCAGGGCAGTTCGCCTTAGGGTGTCCGCGCGTGCCCTTTCGACGGTCGAGCACAAGGGCGGGCTCGACGCCTTCCTGCTCGCCGTGCCGGCACGACGCCTGCCGGCGCGAGCGCGGGCGCTGAAGCGGCAAGTGGAGCGGGCTCGCCGGGCGCAGGCGTAAACCGTTCCGAACCTCTCGGTTGGGGTTCATCGCAATGGTTCGTGCGGCGATTTGTTTACCGCCGGGAGTGGTCCTGCTGAACACAACGCCGGTCCGTTAACCGCGCATTTCCGAACGCCGCGCTTATCTCCCGCCATGAGAATTTTGGATCACCTGGCCGCGCGGAAGCGCGGGCGCGCTGACGCTGCCGCATCATTTCTAGCTCCGCTTGGATACAAGGGGCCGCCGACCCAGCTTGTGCGGGTGGCGCCTGCGGCCGTGCGGGCCCCCGCTCTGGCGCTGCTCGGACATGCTGAGTGTTTGATGAAAAATCCGCCCGATGGGCCGGAACACGCCCAGGCAGTTGCGGCGATCGCCCGCGAGATGCTCGATCTGGCGGACGAATTCGAAGCGCACGCGGCAGAGGGGAGCAGAACCCGTGTACTGGCACCCGAGCCCGTCGCGCTTGGCGCGCTGATTGACGACGTGGTAGCAGCCGTGCTTGCGACGCTCATGCCCGGTAAGCGGCTGTTCCGCATCTCCCAGAGCCTCGCGGCGGCGGGGCTCGAGGCGGATCGGCGGGCGCTTCGCCAGGTGCTGAATCGGGTGTTGACCAGCGCTGCACGCAGTACGTCCGAAGGCGACTGGATCGAGATCACGCCCGAGTTTCGCCCAGACTCGTTTGTGCTGGTCGTCGCCGACGAAGGTTCAGGGCTTGCCGGTTGCCGCGGCAGGGTCGCCGACCGCCGTGGATTGGGGTTCGGGCTCGCGCTCGCCCGCACTCTGATGGAAGCGCACGACGGAAGTCTCGCGGTCGAATCCCTCGCCCGGATCGGCACGCGGGTAACGCTGTTCTTCCCGCGCGCCTTGGTCCTTCCTCCGCTGACCCCGCGGCCAGCCTGACGGATCTCGCCGCGGCCGGCCTGCAAGGCTCTCAGGCAGCCAGCAGCTCCCGCCCGCCGCCGGGGCGGAAACGCCGGAGATACTGGGGCACTACAAGCTCCACCGGCGTCGGCGTGATGCCGAGATCGGCAAGGCCCGGTGCGCCGGCGGAGACAATGTTGTCATGCGCCAGCAGCAGGAGCTGATCGCGCGTCAACGGCTTCCCGGGCAGCCGTTCGGCCACCAACGCCTGCAGCCGCGCGAGCACAGCTGGGACCGGGATCAGCGGCCGCTGGCGATCTGTTTCGCGCAGAACGTATTGCAAGATCTCGCGGAAGGTGAAGACCTGCGGCCCTCCGAGCTCGTAGGTCAGCCCGGCAGCTCCGGCCTGCCCAAGGGCGGCCATCACGGCATCCGCAACATCCGCGACGTAAACCGGCTGCATGCGAGTCTGGCCGCAGATCACCGGCATGAACGGGGAGAACTGCGCCAATGCCGCCAAACGGTTGAAGAACCGGTCCTCGGCGCCGAACACGACCGAGGGGCGGAAGATGACGGCCCCCGGGAAAGCGGCGCGCACGGCAGCTTCGCCCGCGGCCTTGCTCTGGGCATACCGGCTCGGGCTCCGAGGGTCGGCCCCGATCGCGGAGACGTGCACGAGCTGGGTCGTGCCGGCGGCCGCGGCGGCCCGGGCGATGGCGCCCGCACCTTCAGCGTGGATGCGTTGAAAGTCGCCACGCCGACTTTCGGCCAGGATGCCGACGAGGTTGACGACGATCTCCGCCGCCTCGACCGCGCGGGTGATGTCGTCCTGCCGCATGAGGTCGGCGTAGAGCGGCACAATCTGGCCGACCACGCCCATCGGCTTGAGAAAAAGCGCCGCTTCGGTGTCCCGCACTGCAACCCGCACGATATGGTCGCGGGCGGCCAGGCGCTTCACGACGTAGCGGCCGATAAAGCCGGAGCCGCCGAATACCGCAGCCACCTTGCGCACTGCCACCTGCCTCCGCCAAACCAGTGCAATCTCCGTGCATAAGCCGGGACCGGAGTTTGCTCAAGCGGTTCCTCACGCCCGGAACAGTGCAATCGGGCCGCAGCCGGCGAGATCTCGATCGACGACCGGTTTGACCGCTTTCCGCTCCGGTCCTTTGCGGTACCGGGGATGTGCGGGTAGGCAAGCATGTCTTGCGTGCATCCAACGACATCTCAAGTGCACTCAGTGATTGGCGTAGTCACCATCGACCACCGGATTCGTACGGTCACGACCGGGACCAGCAAAACGGATCAGCTGCCGCGAGATGTCGTGCCGCTTCGACAGCGCGTGCAGCGTCTCCCCAGCGATGAACTCTTCCGCAACCTGTCGCTTGAACGCGACGCTATGGGACCGATACTTCGTCGTGGCTTCCATCCTCCGGAAGCCCAGCAGGGATGGTCAATTCCAATCGCTCAATCTGTCCACCCCCAGGGGCGCACCCCAAACGGGGGTCGGATTTGGACAGGGCGTGATCCCACTCCCCTCAGTCTCCGCGGTCGGACTCGGGACAGTACAAAACCGGAGACATCGCGCGTTGGTAACACCCGAGGCCAGCCGTGGTTGACGGCCCGCAGATCCCGGGTTAGATGGCCGCTCGCTCGCACCTGCCGTCCGTGCCCAGGTGGCGGAATTGGTAGACGCGCAGGTTTCAGGTACCTGTGGCCGCAAGGCCGTGGAAGTTCGAGTCTTCTCCTGGGCACCATTCGAACAGAATCGCCATGGCAGCCGTCACCCAATTCCAGGCCGATGCGACCATCCACCTCTACCGGAACGATCTTCCGGACGGAGTATCGTTCGGCCCGATGGTTGCCGTCGACACGGAGACAATGGGGCTCAACCCGCACCGCGACCGTCTCTGCCTCGTACAACTTTCATCTGGCGATGGGGTCGCCCATCTCGTGCAGATCCTGCCTGAGTGTTTGGGCGGGCTGGGCGCTGCCTGCCCCAACCTCAAGCGCCTGCTCTCAGATCCCGCGGTGGCGAAGCTGTTTCACTTTGCCCGGTTCGACGTTGCCGTGCTCGCCAAGACGCTCGGTATCCGCGTTACGCCCGTCCGTTGCACGAAGATTGCCTCGAAGCTCGTGCGGACCTTCACTGACCGGCACGGCTTGAAGGAGCTTTGCCGCGAGCTGCTCGGCGTTGACCTCGCCAAACAGCAACAAACGTCCGATTGGGGTGCCCCGGAGCTTCTTCCTGAGCAGCTCGCTTATGCGGCCTCGGACGTACTCCATCTGCATGCGCTCTGGGCGCGGCTCGAGGCTTTGCTTCGCCGTGAGGGCCGCCTCGAGCTCGCGGAGGCCTGCTTTGCCTTTCTGCCAGATCGGGCGGTTCTGGATCTGCTCGGCTACGAGGATCCGGACCTGTTCGCCCACTAAGCCTACAGTTCGCTCTTGGCGGTGCCTGGGAGTGTCCGCCCGCGTCGTGGCGGATACGGCGGGAAGGACGGATTCCCAGCCGCACGGGCCGCATGGAGCCGGCACCCTCGAGCCGCGTGTTCTACGAACGCGCCGCCGTCTCTTCGCGTGTGACGGCGAAGAGACGCGCTCCCGCACCAGATCCCTTTTCGCCTTGTCGGCCGCCTGGCGGCCGGCATCGGTCGCGGTGAAGATCTCGAGCACGTCTATCTCTGCGTCCGAGACCGGCGGGAGCGCGGCATCAATGTACGAGCGGCGGTGCGGACGCGCTTGATCGCGCGCCGGACCGCGGCGAGCGTGAGCACCATGCGTAGCACACGGACATGCTTGGCGAGCAGATCGGCGACATAACGCGGATAGAACAGCAGCGGATTCTCGATCGGCAGCCCGGGACGGCGATCGGTGCGCACCTTGCGCCGCAGGTAGCCGCCCTCCAGCGGATGGATCTTCTCCAGCGTGACACAGCCTCGGAACCAGAGCAGCAGGAACATCACCTTGCCAGGACTGATCCCGCTTGCTCCCGCCCGCCGCGTCACCCGGGCCATATGTTCGGGGTTATGGTATGTGCTCCACTCCAGCCGGTAAGCGCGTTCCCATTCTTCTTTCGACATCAGTGGATGGTCTGCGCAGACATGCTCGAGGTCATACTTGTTCATGTCCGGGTCCATCCGTGCGCCCGCAGTGAAGAGCCGCTTGTGGTCCTGGGATCCGGGTAGCGGCGTCAGACACAAGAGCTCCTGGAGATCGAGCGGCAGCTCCCGCTGAATGATGCCGATGTCCCGCTCGATGCTCTCTGGAGTATCTCCGGGGAATCCCAGGATATAGCCGGCGTAAGTGAAGCAGCGGACGCCCTTCCAGCCGAGCAGCATCCGGCGGTACTCGGAGATTCGATTCTGTCTCTTCTTGGCAGCTAACAGGTTTTCCGGGTTGATGCTCTCCATGCCGATAAAAACGCGGGTCGCTCCCGCGCGGGCGGCCTTTACAATGAAGTTCGGAATCCTGTGGCAAAGCGTGTCGACCTGGATCACGAAGTGGATGGAAGGGCCTTCCTCTTCGCGTAACGCGATCAAGCGGTGGAAGATAGATTCCCAGTTTCGGTTGCGTGCAAAATTGACGTCGGCGATGAGGAAGCGGTCGACCCCCCTGTGCGAGGTTGCGCCCGATAATCGCTTCTATGTCGTCAGCCAAACGATATCGCGATTTGCGGCCTTGTACATTGAAGATCGAGCAGAACGAGCACTGGAACGGGCAGCCGCTGCCGGCATCGAAGCTGGTGATCCGCCCACCCGTTCGCTTGATCCGCTGGCTCGGCAGCAGGGCGGTGGCGCACCTTCCAATCCCGGCAGGTCCTCCATGAAATTGTAAATCGGCGCGAGCCGGCCGCCGAGTGCGTCGAGAAGCACCTGCTCCAGCCTGCCCTCGGCCTCGCCGGCAAACACCGGAATCCCGCAGTCGAGGGCCGCCTGCAGGTCGGGCGGAATGCCGGGCAACATGGCAATGCAGCCGGAGGCGTGGAAGCCGCCGATGGCAACCAGGATGCCGACCTCGCGCAATGGCCGGGCGAAATCCATTGCACGCGGATACTGGTTGGATTGCACGTCGACCGGTGCGACCAGACCGAGCTCGCCGCCTCGCTTGATCCGGCCCGCGGTCCTGACCGGGCGAATGCGCGTGTTCGTTTCATCCAATGCGGAAATTTGCAGATCGATACCCTCGCCGAGAGCCTGGCGCTCGCGAATATCGAGCGGGAGACCGTGCAGCGAGGTCAGCGTGTTGGACGGGATTGCCGAAAGCAGCCATTCAATCACATAGCAATCGCCATCGTAATGCGAGGGCTTAATCAGAACAAGCCTGAAACAGCGGCGGGGCCCGGTCAGCATGCCGTGTCAACCGCGCGATAAAATGGCCGCCGAAATTAACGTCCGCCATGCGCCTGTGGTCAAGCCTCGATCGACGGCGCGGCGCAGCTGGTGGCACAATTCTTGCCGCAATCGGCCCGATGATGCTGTTCAAGGTTGACCCCGGCAAGCAGGCCGACCATAGAATCACCATTGTGCAGAGCAGCGATGACCGTCTCCTGATGTCCAGCCTGATCCTCACCTCGCCCACCGACGATCTCGATTCCGCCCGTTCGGTCCTCAGGCTGGAAGCTCAAGGGCTGTGCGCGCTGGCTCAGGCTCTGGATCAGCATTTCGTCCGCGCAGTCGAGCTTCTGGCGGCCGTGCACGGCCGGGTCGTGGTATCCGGCATGGGCAAGTCGGGCCACGTCGCGCGCAAAGTCGCCGCCACGCTCGCCTCGACCGGCACGCCGGCCCTGTTCGTCCATCCCGGCGAGGCCTCGCACGGTGATCTCGGCATGATCGTCGCCGGCGATGCCGTGCTTGCCCTATCGAACTCCGGGGAGACCGCCGAGCTCGCCGACCTCGTCCAACACGCACGGCGCTTCGGCCTGCCACTGATTGCTGTCACTTCCCACGCCGACTCGACTCTGGCGAGAGCTGCGGACGTTGCGCTGGTACTGCCGGGCACCCCGGAAGCCTGCCCGATGGGGCTTGCCCCCACCACGTCAACCACGATGCAGCTTGGACTGGGTGACGCATTGGCGGTGGCGCTCCTGAAACGGCGCGGCTTCACGGCCGGCGATTTTCTTCGCATTCATCCCGGCGGACACCTCGGTGCGAGACTCTTGCGGGTGCACCAGCTGATGCACACCGGCGCCGCCCTGCCGCTCGCGCCACCCGATTTGCCGATGGATCAGGCGCTGCTGCTGATGACCGAGAAGTCGTTCGGTTGCCTCGGCGTCATCGATCCGGCGCGCCGGCTGGTCGGCATCATCACGGACGGCGACTTGCGGCGTGCGATGGGGCCGGATTTGCTGTCCTCGCGGGTTGTCTCGGTAATGACGCGAGAGCCGCGCACGATCGGACCGGATGCCCTTGCAGCCGACGCGATGCACGCGATGAACAGCAGCCCGCGGCCGATTACGACCCTTTTTGTCGTCGATACGGCGGGTGCAGTGCTCGGGCTTGTGCACGTGCACGACCTTCTGCGAGCCGGAGTTGCGTGAGCCGATGGAGAACACCGGTACTGGCACGAACAGAGGGCGGCACGCCGGTTCGCCGCGCGAGCTCGCGCACATAGTCGGTATCGGCTTGGCGCGGGCGCACCCTTTGCCCTCGCCTGCCAGCCTGGCCCGCCGACGGCGCGCCGTTACCTGGGCCAAGCGACTGCTGCCGCTCGCAGGTCTTGCCCTGCTCGCCTCGATCACGCTATGGCCCGATTTCGACGGCGGCGCGGTAGGGGAACGGGTCAGGTTCGATCTCTCCGCCGACCTTCCGGGAGGCGGCGGCAAGCTCGTCGATGCGCGCTACAGTAGCGTCAGCCGGCAGGGAGAGCCCTATACGGTAACAGCAGCGCAGGCGGTGCAGGTCGCTCCTGACCGGGTGAACCTAACCCAGCCGAAGGGCGATATCACGCTGCAATCGGGGTCTTGGCTCATGCTCAGTGGGCGACGCGGCGTTTATGGGCCGAAAAGCCGCGAGCTCGATCTATCAGGAGACGTCACGCTCTATCGTGACGACGGCACGACTCTGCGCACCAGCAGTGCCACCATCGACCTCGCTGAGGCGGCTGCCGCAAGCGGCGTGCCAGTGAGCGCCGAGGGGCCGTTCGGGACGCTCGACGCAACTGGCTTCAGCCTGCTTGACGGCGGTGCAGTGATCCAGTTCGTCGGGCCCGCGCGTCTAGTCCTGAACGGGCACAATCCGTGAGGCGCCGGCACTTGATTTGCCGACCCCTCGCAGTTGCAGCCGGGCTGCCTGGCTTTTTGCAAAAAACCGCGTACTTCGGAGCCGGGGGATTGGCTCTCCTTCTGCTGCTCGGTTCCGGCATGGAGCCGCTTTACGCACAGCCGCTCGATCTTTCTCAAGGCGGTCCAATCACGGTGACGGCGTTGGGCGGCATCGAATGGCGGCGGAACCAGCAGGAGGTGGTCGCGCACGGTGATGCGCGGGCCACACGCGGTGCCGTCACGATCACCGCCGACCGGCTGATCGCACATTACAGGCCAAAGCCACCTGACGCCGGCGGAACGCCCGCCGCCTCGGTGCAACCCGCGAGCACAAGTGGCGGCGTCGACACCGGCGGACAGCAGATCTACCGGCTCAATGCAGAAGGAAATGTGCACATCTTCACGGCGACCGATCAGGCGTTCGCCGACCACGCAGTCTATGACCTCGACCAGTCCGTCCTGGTTCTGACCGGACGGCATCTCAAGTTGACCACCCCGGAGGACGTGCTGACGGCCAAGAAAGACGTGGAGTACTGGCCGGACAAGCACATGGCGGTGGCGCGCGGAGACGCGGTGGTGACCACCAACACGGGGCGGCGTGTAACTGCCGACACACTGGTCGCCTACACGAGCCCGCCGACCCACACGGCAGCGAGCCAGGGCACATCCCCTGCACCGGCCAGTGCTGGCGCTTCCGACCCGCTGGCGACGGCAGGGCAGATCCGACGGGTCGAGGCGTTCGGCCATGTCGTGCTACGCACCGCAACCGAAACTGCAACCGGGGACCGCGGAGTGTACATCCCGGCCACCGGAATCGCGTTGCTGCTCGGTAATGTTCATATCACGCGCGGCGAGAACCAGCTCAACGGCGAACGCGCGGTTGTCGACATGAAGACCGGCGTCGCGGATCTCCTCTCAGCTCCGGGCGCACGCGTGGAAGGGCTGGTGATGCCGAATTCTGCCGAGAAGCCACCGGAGGACAACCCAGGTGTAACCGGATCGCGGCACGTTGCCCCGCCGGCGAGGCAGCCATGAGTGAGCGGTTGCGCGTCTACGCGGGCAGCCCCGGCTTGCTTGCACACGGTCTCGGCAAGCAGTTCCGCCGCCGCCCTGTGGTGCACAACGTCAGCCTCAGGCTGACCCGTGGCGAGGCAGTCGGTCTACTCGGCCCGAACGGGGCCGGAAAAACCACGACGTTCTACATGATCGTTGGCCTGGTGCCGCCTGACACTGGCAGCATCACGCTCGACGGCGCCGATATCACAACCTTGCCGATGTACCGGCGCGCCCGGCTCGGCATCGGTTATCTGCCGCAGGAGGCAAGCATCTTTCGCGGCCTCAACGTCGAGCAGAACATCAAGGCCGTGCTCGAGGTTACCGAGCCCTACGTCGATCGCCGCGAGCAGATGCTGGAGGCGCTGCTTGCCGAGTTCGGCATCATGCACCTCCGGCGCACTCCGGCGCTGGCGCTCTCTGGCGGTGAGCGGCGTCGTCTCGAAATTGCCCGCGCACTGGCCAGCCAGCCCAGCTACATCCTGCTCGACGAGCCGCTGGCCGGGATCGACCCGATCGCCCTCGGTGAGATCCGGGACCTCGTCTCGCATTTGAAGCTGCGCGGGATCGGCGTCCTGATCACCGACCATAACGTGCGCGAGACTCTCGAGATCGTCGACCGTGCGTATATTCTGCACGAGGGCCAGGTGCTGATGCAAGGCCTGCCGGAGGAGGTGGTGGCACACGAAGATGTGCGGCGCTTCTACCTTGGAGAAAGATTCAGCCTTTAGCCTGCAGCCATGGCAACCGGCCCACGTCTCGAGCTCCGACATTCCACCGTGCTGGTCATGACGCCGCAACTGCGGCAGGCGATCCAGCTCTTGCAACTATCGAATCTCGACCTGGCGGTGTTTGTTGCCGACGAGCTGGAGCGCAACCCATTACTCGAACGCGACGAGGGTGGAGAGCCGGACCGCGAACGGACACCCGCAGACGAGCGGGTCGCCCCGCCTGCGGCCGATGCCGACGCGGCTACGCTGTTCGATTCGGAAGCCCTGCCGGCCGCGAACGCGGCGCCCCTCGACGCCTCGCCGCCAGACGACGAACCCGTGGACTCGGGTTATGGAACCGGGCCCGACAGTGCTGGTTCCGGGGACGGCACAGGCTATCGCGCTCCGCGGCACGACAGCTTATTTACGGCTGACGAGCGCGGCATCGAAGACCTGCCAGAGGGCCCCGCGAGCCTCAGGGAACATCTCTCTGAACAGCTCCGGCTGGCCTTCGGGCGGCCGGCCGAGCGGCTCATCGGCGCCCATCTGATCGCGTTGCTCGACCCCGCGGGACGGCTGTCCGCCCAACCTACCGCACTCGCCGCAGCGCTCGGGACAAGCCTTGCTGAAATCGAGCGGGTACGCGCGGGGATGCTGCAGTTCGATCCGGTAGGCTGCTTCGCGCTGGATCTCAAAGAGTGCCTCGGCGCACAGCTTGCCGAGCGCAACCGCCTTGACCCGGCAATGCAGGCGTTGCTCGAAAATCTCGATCTCCTGGCCCGCCGTGAAATGCACCAGCTCATGAGCATCTGCGGCGTCGATGCCGAAGATCTCGCCGAGATGGTGGCCGAACTCCGCCGCCTTGATCCGAAACCCGGTACCCGTTTCGATTCCGTTCCTCTTGCGCCATTGGTCGCGGATATCCTGATGCGTCCCGACGGAACCGGCGGCTTCCATCTCGAGTTGAACCCGGAAACACTGCCGCGTGTGCTCATCAATCATCGCTTCCATGCGCGTGTCAGCGGCGGTCTCCACGGGGCGGAGCGAACATTCCTCGCCGAGCGGCTGGCCGCAGCGAACTGGCTGGTGCGCTCGCTCGAGCAGCGGGCGGCAACCATTCTGAAGGTGGCAAGCGAGATCGTGCGCCGGCAGAGCAGCTTCTTCCGCCACGGCGTGCAGTACCTCCGGCCGATGATCCTGCGCGACGTTGCTGAAGCGGTGGAATTGCACGAAAGCACGGTGAGCCGGGTCACGGCCAACAAGTACATCGACACGCCGCGCGGTATTTTCGAGCTGAAATACTTTTTTACAACGGCTCTTGCTGGAACCGACGACCAGAGACACAGCGCAACCGCGGTGCGCAGCCGCATTCGCGAGCTGGTGGGCTCGGAACCGGCGGGTGCAGTGCTGTCTGACGATGCGATCGCGCAGGTGCTCCGCGCCGAAGGTGTGGACATCGCCCGGCGAACCGTGGCCAAATACCGAGAAGCCCTCCGCATCCCTAGCTCGGGGCAGCGCCGTAGGGAAAAGGCGGAGCCGGGTTGGGGCAAATGGGGGCTGGATGCGCGGAATATCCCGGACGACCCGCCCGGCCCTCCGTGATGGAGCCCGCGCGGGCAGGCGTGAAAGTCCGGATGCGTTGCGAGGAGCGGGACATGCAGATCACTGTTTCCGGCAAGCAGATCGAGCTTTCTGATGCCTTGCGCGTGCATGTCTCGGATCAGCTAGGCACCATCACCCGCAAGTATTTCGACCACGCGCTCGAGGCCCTGATCACTTTCGGGCGTGCACGCAGTTTCTTCACGTGTGATATCAACCTGCACGCTGGCCGTGGCTTGGTGTTGCGAGCCGAGGGCGAGGCGCAAGACGCGCATTCCGCCTTCGACGATGCAGCCGAGCACATCGCCAAGCGCCTGCGCCGTTATCGCCGCCGAGTGAACGAGCATGCGCGCGATCTTGCCAACCGGGAACGACCCGAAATGGCCCGCCTGTATGTTCTCGCGCAGGACGAGTCCACAGCAACGCTGGAGGGCGGCGACCCCGAAGCTAGTCTCTTTTCCACCGTGATCGCCGAGACGCCGGCGGAGATTCGCCTCTTGTCGGTGAGCGATGCTGTGATGCGCCTCGACCTTACCGATCAGCAGGCGATGATGTTCCGAAACACCGCGACACGCCAGTTGAACGTAGTCTATCGCCGACCCGACGGTAATATCGGCTGGATAGAGCCGACCGGGAAAAGCTGACGTCTGCGGCCGCAATGACAAAAGGCGGGCCGCGACTGACGGCCCATGCGCCGTCCCTTGAAGCCAACCCGCCATTCACGCCATCATCGACTCTCTGCCGGATGCGCCCGGCAGCGCAGCGGGCGGAGGTCCTCACTTGAATGCCGATCCCTATCAGGTGCTGGGTGTCAAACGCGAAGCCGGCCAGGACGAGATCCGGGCAGCCTATCGCAAGCTTGCCAAAAAATTGCACCCGGATCTCAATCCCGGCAACAAGAACGCGGAGGAGCGGTTCAAGGAAGTCACCTCCGCCTACGATCTGCTCGGCGACGCCGGCAAGCGAGCCCGTTTCGATCGCGGTGAGATCGATGCTACGGGCGCTGAACGGCCAAGACAGACCTACTACCGTGATTTTGCGGATGCCGCCGGGGCCGCGCAAGGTGGCGCACGCCGCTACGAGTCTGCCGAGGGTTACGCCGACTTTGCCGCGAGCGATGACATCCTGGCAGAGTTGTTCGGCCAGGCCCGAGGTGGCGGAGCGAAACTCCGCATGCGAGGGGCGGACCTTCCCTTCCACTTGCGCGTGGAATTCCTGGACGCGGTCAACGGCGCCACACGGCGCCTCTCTCTCCCGGACGGCTCTACGCTCGATGTCAGCATTCCGCCTGGCATCCGCGATAGCCAGATCCTTCGCCTCAAAGGGAAGGGCCGCCCCGGTCTCGGCGGTGGCCCTCCCGGCGATGCCCTGATCGAGATCGAAATCGTGCCGCATCCGGTATTCACTCGTGACGGAGACGATATTCGTCTCGATCTGCCGGTCTCGCTTACGGAAGCGGTGCTCGGTGGCCGTGTCGATGTGCCGACACCAAGCGGGCCGGTGATGATGACGATCCCAAAGGGTTCCAACAGTGGCACGGTGCTGCGCATCCGCGGCAAGGGTATTGCGAAGCCCGACGGTGTGCGTGGCGACGAATACGTGACGCTCAGGATCGTGCTGCCAGGCGAACCCGACCCCGCGCTCGAGCACTTCGTTGCCGGCTGGGAGGCAGGCCGGCACTTCAATCCCCGCGAGCGGGAGAAAGCCTGAATGCTGGAATACCAGGAATTCTGTTTTCGCGCCCGCCTCGAAAGCGGCACCCTGGATGCCTGGATCGCTGCCGGTTGGCTGATCCCGGCGGCGACCGAGCCAAAGCGCGCCTTTTCCGAGGCCGATCTTGCCCGCGCACAGTTGATCCAGGATCTGAGCCGCGATCTCGGCATCAATGACGAGGGCGTCGCCGTGATCCTCGATCTGATCGATCAGATCCATGGCCTGCGCCGCAGCCTGAAAAGCCTCTCCTCCGCTCTCGCTGTCCTGCCCGCCGATGCACGTGCGACAATCCACAGAAAACTCGAGGCGGGAATCATCTAGCAGGACCCCTCATTGCGCGAGCCAACTTGTCGCTGCCCATCGCGGGATTTCGCCGCGAGCGGAAGCGCTTCCTTCACCTGAGACGGCGTTTCATTTTTGACGAGACGCTGACGCGCGTGCTCCGGTCACAGACTGACATACTTTGTCGCGCGGCTGGCACCAGGCCGCAAGACGCAGCGCCCCTTTCACGCGGCGATGCCTTCCGCAGGTGAACCTCAGGTGCGGCAAGATGCCCGGACTCGAGGTGGTGCGACGACAGGCAATTGGCACAGAATGCAGGAGCAATCGTTGTGATGCCCGCGAAGAAGGAATCCGATCACGCGGGCCGCGTCCGCGACGCGGCGTTGGCGTTGGCCGCGGTGGCACTGGCGGGGGATTTGCCGCGGAAGCAGCCGCCGCGACCTATGAAGGGACCCCGGTCAAGGTCGGCGAAGGGT
>JBOHMN010000753.1:0-2980 GCA_050730175.1 Acetobacteraceae bacterium
CTCTTTCTCGACGAGCCGACGAGCGGCGTCGGCACCCGGGACAAGGCGCAGATCATGGATATAGTGGCGGGCGTGGTGCGCGCCGGAGGTGGCGCAGCGGTGGTCATCGAGCACGACATGGACATCGTCTTCACCTATTCCGACCGCGTCGTCGTCATGCACGAGGGGACGGTCCTGGCAGAGGGCTCGCCGGCGGAGATCCGGACCAACCGCGATGTTGCGAGCGTTCTGCTCGGCGCGCCGGCCGCGTGAACGATGCTCGAGGTCGCCAACATCGATACCTTTCGCGGACCGGCGCACGTCCTGAACGGCATCTCGCTTTCAGTCGCAGCACGGGAAGTCGTCGGACTTGTCGGACGCAACGGTGCGGGCAAGACGACGACGATCGAAAGCATCAACGGCCTCTTGCCGATGCGTTCGGGACGGATCCGCTTCCACGGCGAAGACATCACGCGCCTGCCGGCGCACAAGCGCGCGCAACTTGGTATGGGCTATGCGCCCGAGGGGGCACACATCTTCCCCGATCTCACGGTTGCCGAAAACCTCGCGATCAGCCGGTGGCTTTCGGAGAAGCCGCTGCGCAAGCGCGGCGCCGCGGGTTGCGTCGATGAAGAGAGCGTTTTTACCGTATTCCCCGAGATCCGCGCCTTTCTGCCCCGGCGTGGCCTCAACCTCTCCGGCGGCCAGAAGAAGATGGTGGCGATCGCCCGCGCGATGGCGCTTTCGCCGACTTTGCTGCTGCTCGACGAAGCCTTCGAAGGACTGGCGCCGGCGGTGATCGGCCGGTTCCGTAACGCAGTGCAGATGATCAAAGGGATGGGCATCTCGGTCCTGCTCGCCGAGTCCAACCTGCTGAATGCGGCTGGCGTTGCCGACCGCCTCTATGCGATCGACCGTGGCGAGGTCATCTTTGAGGGCTCACCAAAAGAAGCGCTTGCCGACGAAGCCGTCATGCGAACGCTGCGCGGATGAACTGGGAGCCGGCCGTTGCGATTTTCGTGGCTGCCGTGCTGGCGGCCATCCCGGCCGACGCGGGTCACGAATGGCCGATTTATTCGAGCTTTTACCCGAGCGTCATTCATGTCGAGACGATCGACCCCGCGACCGCGGCACGCCTTTTGCCACGCGGCGGGCTTGCGGCCTACGTAGGCGCTGAGCCGGCTTTCGCCGGTGCGCCGCCGTCCGATGTCGGTGCGATCGAATCGCTCGGGGATTTCGTGGTCGTCTCGGTCGACCCACCCGATTGCGCCGCACTCGAAGGAGCGCTCAGAAACATTGCCGCTCACCCACCGCGCAAGATGGTGTTTCATCCCTACCCGGTGACCCCTTTCCAGGCGGATTACCTGGAAGAAGCGGATCTCGCCAAGGCGGCCTGGGCAAAGGCGCGTGCGGCACCGCAGGTGGCGCGTGCGGACAAGGTCCGCTTCGTCGCCGCGGATGCGCTCATGGAGCGGGCGATGACCCGCTTCGACGGCTGGTCCGGGCCGCCCTGGATTAAAGCCGGGTGGTTCCAGGCGTATCAACTGCTCGGAAGCGCGCTGCCGCCCGCCGAACAAAAACCTGCCGCGACCGAACTCGCCGCGCTGGAACGCGGTGATTTCGACGATCTCGACGACCGGTTCAACGCGGAGCGCAGACTAGTCTCGCTGTTGACCTCGAACTGCAGCCGTGCGGTCGCCGGCTACACGATTCAGAGGGAGGATTACGACAACGACTATTATACCGGCATCCAGAACATCGCCTTCGATTCGATGGCCGGCCTTAACTCGCCGGTATTCATCCGCACCGCCAAGCTGAAGGACTATCCGTGGAACGGCATCCTCAGGCTCGGCGTGCCAGCTCCGCCGCAGGCGGCCTGGAATCCGGTTGCCGGGTTCACCGATCCGGCCGGCCGGCTGATCTGGTCGGCATTGAGCGACCGGTCAGGTTTTCCCGCGCCGTACGGAGCGGGATGGGAACTCGATCGCATGGCTAACGTAACTCCGATGCCGTGAGCGCACGGGCTCCCACGCGCTCCAGCGCCTCACTGAGGCGGATCGCGACGGTGGTGATCGCGCGTCTCTTTGTGGCGCTGGTCATGCTGGGTTTGGCCGCAGGAAGCGCCGACGCGCATGCCTTCGGCGTGCGCTACAACCTGCCGGTGCCGCTCGGCCTCTATCTGCTCGGCGCCGGCGCGGCGGTGGCCTTCTCGTTCGTTGTCATCGCGCTGTTCGTGCGTGCCCCGGCTGCGGTCGCACGAGCGAACAAGCGCCGATGGCTGCCATACGAGCCGGAGCGATCCCGTGTCGGCGAAATCATCACCACCGCTCTCTTGCTCCTCGTCATCGCCGCCGGCTGGTTCGGCAACCAGAACCCGCTCCGGAATTTCGCTCCGGCCGCCGTGTGGATCATCTGGTGGGTCGGGTTCGTTTACCTCTCTGCTCTGTTCGGCAACGTCTGGGGAGTGTGCAATCCCTGGGCGGGCGTGTTCGCGTGGGCCGAAGCGCTCGCCCGCCGGCCGCTCTCACTCGGCCTCCGTTATCCGGCCTGGCTCGATTGCTGGCCGGCGATCATTCTTTTGCTCGTTTTCGAATGGCTGGAGCTGATATTTCCGTATTCCGCATCACCCTGGTGGATCGCCACCCTCGCCGCTCTCTATTCCGTCCTGACCTGGGCAGGCATGGCAGTATTCGGGCGGAAGACCTGGCTCGAGCGTGGTGAGGCGTTCGCGGTCGGGTTCGGAGTCTACGCCCGTCTGTCGCCCTTCTCCCGCAAGGTCCCGCCGCCACGGGCGGCGGCGCCGCTGGTGCTGTTCCTGCTTTCTTCGGTGATGTTCGACGGCTTCCTGGATACGCCGCTCTGGACCGGCATCGCAAAGCGGCTCCCGGGCAACCCGATGATCGGCGCCACGCTCGGGCTGATCGTGATGTGGATTTTGTTCTGCCTCGCCTATTACGCCATCTGCCGGTTGATGGCGGGGCTCGCGGGCGGGGAGCAAAGC
>JBOHMN010000754.1:0-24266 GCA_050730175.1 Acetobacteraceae bacterium
GTACGAGAACTGGGTCGCGGCTTCGGCGCAACGCGATGATCCTTTCTACTACGCCATCATCGCCAACGAGAGCAGGCGCGCAGTGGGTGTTGCGGCGCTGATGCGGATCGATCCGGCGAACGGTGTGATCGAGGTCGGCAGCATCCACTACGCGCCCGCGCTGCAGCGTACGCGCGCCGGAACCGAAGCGATCTATCTCCTGATGCGGCGCGTCTTCGACGAACTTGGCTATCGCCGCTTCGAGTGGAAATGTGACTGCCTGAATGCCGCATCGCGGCGCGCGGCGCGGCGCTATGGTTTTCGCTTCGAAGGAAGCTTTCGCCAAGCCGTGGTATACAAAGGCCGGAATCGCGACACGGCATGGTTCTCGATTATCGACAGCGAATGGCCGCGCCTCAGCGCCGGGTACGCAGCATGGCTCGATCCGACGAATTTCGACGCTAATGGCCTCCAGCGCAAATCGCTCGGGGCGGTCCTGACCGGGGATGGATGAACCCTTCCTTTCCGTGCGCGGGCTGATGCAGAGCTTCGACGGCGCGCAAGTGCTCGCCGGTCTTGATTTCGATGTGGACGTTCGGACCATCACGGCGCTGATCGGGCCGAACGGGGCCGGCAAGACCACCGCTTTCCGACGCATCAGCGGCACCATTGCGCCTGAGCGCGGGCGCATCGTTTTCGCCGGCAAGGACATCACCGGCTGGCCGGCGCAGCGGATCAGGCGTCAAGGCGTTGCCAGGACGTTTCAGACCCCACGCACCATTGCCGGCCTTTCCGTGCTCGAAAACCTCATGCTCGACGCACTCTCCCAGCCGGGTTGGCAGATTTGGGCGACGCTGATCGGTTTCGGGCGAACAGCGGAGCGGCGTGCCCGCGAGCGCGCAATCGCGATCGCTGAGCGCTTCGATCTTCTGCGGCGCGTGAACCGGCCGGCAGGCGCGCTTTCCGGCGGGCAGAAAAGGCTGCTCGAGATCGGCCGCGCGCTGATGGCCGAGCCGCGCCTGGTCCTGCTGGATGAGCCGATGGCGGGCGCCAACCCGACGCTTGCGGAACGGATCGCGGGGCATCTCGAGGACCTCAGAAGCGAAGGGCTCACCTTCCTCGTTGCCGCGCATCGGATGGATGCGATCGCCGGGCTTTGCGACCCGGTGATCGCGATCGCCGGCGGGCGGCGGCTTGCGAGCGGAAGCTTCGCTGAAGTCGCGGCGGACAGCGCCGTGCAGGAGGCATTTCAAGGGAGGCCCAACTAATGTTGCTCGCCGCGACAGACGTGCTTTGCGATGACAGCGCGGCGCGTACGCCAGCCGCCGCGCCGCTGGTACTAAACCGCCCGCCGGCTGGCCGGAAGCGTACTCCGCGCCGGCGATCGGGCCGACGGAGCGTGCTGGCGGCACTGGCGCTTGCAGGCTTCTTCATTTTGCCGCAAGCGGGCCGGGCGGAGCCGCTCGTCACGGTAGCGAACGCCTGGTTCCGGTACATGCTGCCCGAGCTTCCCGCCGGCGGCTACATGACGCTGAGCAACCACTCTTCCCAGCCCATGGTGCTGAAGGGAGCCAGCTCGGCCGCATGCGGAATGCTGATGCTGCATCGAAGCGAAGAGAGTGGCGGTGTCGAGAGGATGGTGCCGGCCGGCACAATAACGGTTCCACCGCACGGCACATTCCGCTTTGCGCCGGGTGGGTATCACGTCATGTGCATGCATCCTCTCATGCATATCGGCGAGCGTGTCACGGTCACACTGCGGTTCGCCGACGGGGCGCAAATTCCGGTTCCGTTTACTGTTTACGGCGTGAATGGCCCAACGACCTCCGCACCGCATGGCGCGGCACTGGGTGCGCCAATGAAAATGCCGATGTGAACAGCGTTTCATGTACAACATGGAGTCCGCAAGCGCGCTGCCCGCGTACCTAATACCCGGGATCGGACCTGAGTGATACGAACGGGGAGCGGTGCGCCGTATACTAAAGGCCCTGGGCGCTCCCCGACGACGGCGAAATGCGCTTCGCTTTTCCGCCTCCCTTGAAGCGAGAGTCTGTCGCTTCACATATGGCATGGAGGCGACGGCCATGCGCGCAGCCCTGCTTTTTCTGGTCTTCCTCCTCGCTTTGCCGGTGCGTGCCGTCCCCGCCCTCGCCGCCGGAAAGCCGGTGGACGCAGCGATCGTCCTTGTCACCGACGTTTCGCTCAGCATCACCGAGCCCGAGTACACGCTGGAGAAACAGGGCTACGCCAGCGCGATTCAGAGTCCCGCGGTTGTTGCGGCGATCAGGAATGGTGCCATCGGCGCAATCGCACTGAGCTACGTCGAGTTCGCGGGCGCGAACCAGATCACGACCGTGATTGGCTGGCAGGTTATCCACGACCAGGCGTCCGCCCAGCGCTTTGCCGCTGCGTTGCTCGCCGCGCCGCGCTCTGCTGAAGGTCGCACTGCCGTCGGGTCCGGCATCGCCGCCGCCACGGAGGATCTTGCTGAGAGCGGCTTTGCGGCCACCCGGCGAATCATCGACGTCTGCGGCGACGGCAACAGCAACGCGGGCGTGCCGCTTACGGTTGCCCGCGCGGCCGCGCTCAAGGCCAGCATCACTATCAACGGGCTGGCGATCGTCCACCCGAACCCGCCGCCGTGGCTTGCGCCGCACGTCGCTCCGCCCGGCGGAATCGTCAATTATTACCGCGACAACGTAATCGGCGGACCGGGCAGCTTCGTCATCCAGGTGAATACCGACCAGGACTTCACGGCCGCGATGATCCACAAGCTCATTCTCGAGATCGCCGCCAGAGGGCATGCAGGCGTATGATAAGGCCTCTGTCCGCGCCGGCTTCCGGCGACTACCACGCAGCCGGTTTTACTGGGCGGCGCGCTCGATCTTGCCGCACGCGATCGGCAAAACGACCTGCGCCGGCAAGTGATCGAGGGTAGCAACCGAGGCGGGAAGCTTGGTGTCCGCCGGCACACCGTGGATGAAAACCACGCGCCGGTCGAGATCAATCTTGTTGTCGTGGTACGCCTTGGCGAATGCCGCATCGAGCGCCGGGAGGGATACCGTTACGTGATAGCTGTAGGTGCCTGACGCCGATGCCGTCGGGTACTTGCCATGACCAATGTCCATGCCGGCGGGATTGGCATCGAAAGGCACCATCGTAATGCCGGAGGTGGGCTCGGTCTCGATTATGTCGATGATGCCATCGTGGTTCACGTCCGCGGCCGCGGTCGGGCAAGTGGCATTCCGATTATCCGTGAAGCCATGAAAATGCTGCCAATGAACCGTGTCGGGCGAGACACCTTTCATGGTGATGTCGATCGTCAGCTGATCCCCGGTCACGGTGAAACGTGCTTCGCCGCTGGCGGCGGTGCCGGTGACCTTCGTGTTCATCGGGTGCAGCGTGGCAACGTAGGTCACTGTGGAGGGCGCGGCGACACACGAAGCAGCAGCCGTGAGAGTTCCTGCGCACAGCAGCGCACCCAGCAATTTCATGTTCATGTCTCGCTTCCTACCCCAACAGTGATTGTCACGTGACTGCTCAGTAAGGGCCGCCCGGGCGGAAAATGCAAGACGCCAAATAGACGTTAATCCGGAACCCTGGTTTAGCCCGGCGCTCAAGCGAGCGCGTACTCCACCTCCGGTGTATAGACCGGTTGCTCCTTGCCGAGGCGCGAGCTGAAAAGCGTGAAATGCGCGATATCCACTGGCTCGGAGCGGAACAGATTCTGCGCCTGCACGTAGGCCACCAACCGGTGCTCCGGCGCGCCATTGAGCCGGGCAAGCGTGACGTGCGGGTTGAAGCGCCGCCGCTCTGGCTCGAGGCCAGTTCGCTGCAACGCGGTTTCGATCTTGGCGCGCAGCCTGTCCAATGGTTCGTTACGCTCGACGCCGACCCAGAGCGCCGTGCTGCGCCCCGCCTTCTCGAAGGTGCCGAGGCCAGCCAGCACCAGACTGAAGCCGCGCCCGCGCAGCGCCGCCAGCGCCTCGTCGATTTCGGCGGCCCGGTGCGCCGGCTGCTCGCCCACGAAACGCAGCGTCATGTGGTAGTTCTCGGGCGCCACCCAGCGTGCGCCGGGAATGCCGCCGGAAAGGTCCGCAAGCGCACGCTTGAGATGGGTGGGCAGAGCCAGTGCGACGAACAGCCTCATCCGCGCGGCACCTCGGCAAGCAGGCGGAGCACGGAGGGCAGGATCCGGTGCACGATGATCTGAACGCCGGCAGCGTTCGGATGGATGCCGTCGGACTGCATCAAGTCGGGCATGCCGGCCACACCAGCCAAAAAGAACGGGTAGTAGATCACGCCTGGACGCTTTCCCAGCCGATCGAACACGGCACGGAACGCGTTGCCGTATTGCGGCCCGAGATTCGGCGGGGCGTACATGCCGGCAAACAAGACCGGGATGCTGTGCTTCGCAAGACGGTCGAGGATGGCGGCGAGGTTGGCCGCGACTGCGTTGGGTGGGATGCCGCGCAGCCCGTCGTTGCCGCCGAGCTCGACGATTGCCGCTTCGGGGTGAGCGCCAAGCACCCAGGAAAGCCGCGCGAGCCCGCCCGCGGTGGTATCGCCAGAAACCGCACCATCCTCGATTGCAACCGGATGTCTCGCCCTGGCAAGCGCGGCGGCAAGCCTGCTTTCGAACCCCTCACCGAGCGGGAGCCCGTAGCCGGCGGCAAGCGAATCGCCGAGCACGAGCAAGCTGACCGGCGGCGGAGCGGCACGCGCCAAGCCTGAGCCCAGCAACAGCATGATCGCGAATACTTCGCCGAGAACGATGCGAACACCATATCGTGCCGGCATGGACGCCGCTCTCTCGCCTTCCTGCGCCCCACCCCTGATCTCGGTCCGACGCCTCGCATTGACCCTGCCCGGGCCGGCAGGACCGGTCAACATCCTCCGAGACATCTCTTTCGATGTGGCAGCCGCCGATTCGGTTGCGGTCGTCGGGCCGTCCGGCTCGGGCAAGACCAGCCTGGTCATGGTGCTGGCCGGCCTGGAGCGGCCGAGCGGCGGCGATGTCAGGATCGCCGGCATCGACCTTGCATCGCTCGACGAAGACGACCTGGCGCGCTTTCGCGGCCGGCACATCGGCATCGTCTTCCAGGCGTTTCATCTCGTTCCTGGCATGACGGCACTCGAAAACGTCATGGTACCGCTCGAGCTGGCTGGCCGGCGCGACGCCGAAGCGCGAGCGCGTGCGATGCTCGCCGCGGTCGGCCTTTCGCATCGCCTGGCGCACTACCCAAGGAGCCTTTCCGGCGGCGAGCAGCAGCGTGTGACGATTGCCCGCGCACTCGGACCTGAGCCCTCGCTGTTGCTTGCCGACGAGCCGACCGGCAATCTCGACCGGGCCACGGGCACCGGTGTGATGGACCTTCTTTTCCATATGCAACGCGATGCCGGTGCGACACTCCTTCTGATCACCCACGATCTTGCGCTCGCCAAACGCTGCGCACGGGTGCTTCAGCTTGCCGACGGAAAACTCGCGGTGCCTGCCCCGGCATGAGGGAGGCGCGCGGCGGCCCAATCGTGTCGCTCCCTCTCGCGGTCAGGCTGGCGCGACGCGGTTTGCGTTCCGGAGCGCGCGGGCTCTGGGGGGCGCTCTTCTGCCTCGCCCTGGGTGTGGCGGCGATCGGCGGCATCGGCAGCCTGCAAGCCGGTTTAAGCGACGGGCTCGCCAGTTCGGGGCGCCAGTTGCTGGGCGGAGACCTCGCGGTTGGAACCGGAAGCGAGCCCGCGCCGCGCGCTCTTCGGGAATGGTTTGCGGCACGGGGCGCCCGGATGTCGGAAGTCGTGCGCATGCATGCCATGCTGGTCGCGCCCTCCGGCAAGCGCGTGCTGGTCACGCTCCGCGCGGTCGATCGAGGATGGCCGCTGGTCGGCGAGCCGCAATTCGCTCCCGCCATGGGCGTCGCGGAGGCGCTCCGGGGCCGGGGACTGGCAGTCTCGCCGCTCGCGCTCGAGCGGCTCGGGCTCCGGCGTGGCCAGCTTGTGACCCTCGGGCAGGCCCGCTTCACGATCCGCGCGGCGCTCCTCTCCGAGCCGGGGCAGCTCGCAACTCCTTCCTTGCTCGGACCGCCGGTCCTGATGGCGGCGGATGCGCTCGGGGCGAGCGGCCTCGTGCAGCCGGGCTCGCTGATCCGCCATACGCTGAAAGTGGTCCTGCCGCCCGGGAGAAGCCCGGGCAGCATCGAGAAAGCGCTCGCCTCGGCATTCCCCGATCAGGCATGGACCATCCGCGACGCTGCCAGCGCTGCGCCGGAACTCCGCCGCTTCCTCAACCACGCCGGACTTTTCATGACGCTGGTTGCGCTGACCGCCCTCCTGGTCGGCGGGATTGGCGTGTTCGGCGGGGTTACGAGCTGGACCGAGGCGAGACTCTCCACGATCGCCACGCTACGCGCGCTCGGCGCCTCATCGCGCCTGCTCGCGACAACACTGATGACGCAAATTCTGGTACTGGCGGCCGGGGGTATCGTGCTGGGGGCCGGCCTGGGCGCCGCACTCACCCCGCTGGTTGCCGCGGTGTTCGGAGCCGATCTGCCGGTTCCGGTCAAATTCGCCGTGCATCCTGTGCCACTCCTGCTGGCTGCAGCCTTCGGCCTGGTCACGGCAACTCTCTGTGTGCTCTGGCCGGTCATGCAGGCGTCGCGCCTTTCCGGTGCGGCACTGCTGCGCCAGCCCGTGTCGTGGGGTTCGGCGCCAGTCCCGGCATCGGCGTTCCTGGCTGTGGCAGTGCTCCTCGCTTGCCTCATCGCGCTGGCTGTGCTCGCGACTGGCGCGCCAGGTTTCGTCCTTGCTTATGCTGCAAGCGCCGCGCTCTCACTGGCGGCTCTGGCCGGCGCGGGGCGGCTCCTGATGCGCCTTGCCGCGCATCTGGCGCGGCGGGCCCCGGTGGCCTGGATAAGGCTCGGCCTGGCAGACCTCCACCGCCCCGGGGCGCCGACTGCGCTAACGATTGTCTCGATCGGTCTGGGTCTTGCCACTCTTGGCGCAGTGGCATTGATCGAAGGGAATCTGAACGCGGAACTCCTCAAAGAGATGCCGAAGTCCGCGCCGAGCTTCTATTTCATTGACATTCAGGATGACCAGCTGGCGCGGTTTCGCGCGGTGCTCGCGGCACTCCCGGGTGTCGAGGCGCACGCGGAAGTGCCGATGCTGCGGGCGCGCATCGTCGCGGTCAACGGCGTGCCAGCCGCCAAGCTTCCGGTCAAAGAGGGCGCGCGCTGGATGCTCAGGAAAGACCTCGGCCTCACCTACGCTGCCCGGCCCCCGCCCGGCACGGACATCACCGCCGGGCATTGGTGGCCGCCGGATTACCGGGGGCCACCGCTCGTCTCGCTGGATGCCCGGCTCGCCGCGGACCTCGGGATCGGGATTGGCGGAATGCTCGATGTGAACGTGCTCGGCCGCGAGCTTCCGCTCAAGGTGGCGAGCCTGCGGCATATCGTCTGGCAGCGTCTCGCCCTCAATTTCTTCCTCGTGGCGAGTCCCGGGCTTTTGTCGTCCGCGCCGCATACCAACATCGCGACGGTGCGCGTCGCCCCGGGAAAAGCAGAAGCGGTGCTCGCCGCGGTGACCGATGCGCTGCCGAACGTCAGCGCCTTCACCGTCAAGGACGTGCTGGTGGCGGTCGCGAAAGTGCTCGGGCAGATCGCGAGCGCGCTTGCAGCGCTCGGCGGTTTCGCCTTGGCGGCCGGCATCGTGGTGCTGGGCGGTGCCGTGGCGACCGAGCAGCGGCGCCGCATCCGACAGGCGGTGATCCTGAAGACGCTGGGCGCGACGCGCTGGCAGATTCGCGCGGCGTGGCTGGTCAGCTTCGCGGCGGAGGGCGCGGTGGCGGGTGTGATCGCGGCAGCGGTGGCGACCGCGGCGAGCTTCGGGGTCGTCCGCTACGTGATGCACACCCACTGGGTATTCTTGCCCGCGCCGCTGGTTGCAACCGTGCTCGGCGCTGTCGTGCTCCTCAGTGTCGCTGGGTATTGGGGCACCGGCGCGGCGCTCCGGGCAAAAGCGGCGCCGTGGCTCAATTCCGAGTAATGCATGTGCCGCCGCTGCCGGCTCGTGCAATATCACCCTGACCGGAATTGCCAGATGCCAGTCAGGGTGGTGAAATCGCTCGAGAAAACAAACCTGGCGCGTGTTCAGCGAGCCTGAACGCGCTTCAGGGCGGCGGCGGCTTCGGGCGGCTGGCTCCCGGTGATTTGCTGTTGCGTCAGCGGAGGATCTGCTACAAGACGCCCTGGATGCCAGCTTGGGTGATGCATGCCCGGGCAAGCTCTTGTGACTGCTTGAATCGCCTTTGCTCCGGACCAGATTGTGGGGCGCAGGTGTTACGCCTGGGAGAGGAACCTGAAGCCATGGCCTTGAGTCCCGACTATCGTTCGTACCCCGGCGTGAGCGGCTCGGCCGCCACGCAAGCCGTCGTCGATGCCGGCCTGCGGGCGTACATGCTCCGGGTTTACAACTGGATGGCGTCCGGCCTCGTGTTGACGGGCATCGTATCCTACCTGGTCGCCAACACTTCGCTGAGGGACGCGTTCTACCACAGCGTGCAGACGCCGGGCGGAGCCATCGCGTACCAGCCCACGGGGCTTGCATGGATATCGGTGGTCGCGCCGCTCGTCTTCGTCATGGTGATGAGCTTCGGCGTGAACAAGCTTTCCCGTACGGGGGCACAGGCGCTCTACTGGGCGTTCTGTGCGGTGATGGGTGCCAGCCTCTCTAACATCTTCTTGATCTATACGTCGGACTCGATCGTCCGCGTGTTCTTCATCACCGCGGCGACCTTCGGTGCGGTCAGCCTTTATGGCTATACCACGCGGGCCGATCTCTCGAAGATGGGCAGCTTCCTGTTCATGGGGCTGATCGGCATCATCATCGCCGCCGTGGTGAACATGTTCATCGCCAGCAGCATGATACAGTTTGCCATCAGCATCATCGGGGTGATCGTCTTCACGGGCCTGACCGCTTATGACACGCAGCGCATCAAGGCGAACTACCTGCAGTACGCTTACGCGTCCGGGCCCGAGATGGCCGCCAAGCGGAGCGTCTATGACGCGCTCAGCCTCTACCTCAACTTCATCAACCTCTTCATGTTCCTGATGCAGCTCATGGGCACGCGCAGCCGATAACAAGGCAGGCCATGGACGACAACGGCCCGAGCAGGATTGCCCGGGCCGTTTTCGTTGGAAGACGTGTCGAGCGCTGATCAGGGAGCTTTCATAAACGCAGTGAGCTTCTCCGCTGCGGTTGCCTTATCGGTATCGTCCAGTGCCGCCAGTTCGGCAGCCAGCCGATCCACCGCCGCCTCGTAAATCTGGCGCTCGGAAAAGCTCTGGTCCGGCTGCCCGGCGTTGCGATGGAGGTCGCGGACCACTTCGGCGATCGCCAACGGGTCGCCCGAGTTGATTTTCGCCTCGTATTCCTGCGCCCGGCGCGACCACATCGTGCGCTTGATACGGGCCCTGCCCCGGAGCGTTGTCAGCGCGGCGTCGAACAGCTGGCGGCTCGCGAGCTTGCGCAGGCCTGCGCTGCGCGCCTTTTCTACCGGCACGCGCAGTGTCATCCGGTTCTCTTCGAACGTGATGTGAATGAGTTCGAGGCGGTAGCCGGCAATGCTCTCGGTAACGATCCGCTCGATCTTGCCAACACCGTGCGTCGGGTAGACGACGTGATCACCCTCGACGAAGTTTTCCGCCGGCGCGAGCGGCCGCGGCGGGCTCATGCCAGCCGGGCCGGTGCGTAAGCCGCCAGTCGAGAAGCCGCGTGGCGCAGGCGCGGTGGGCACCCGGGCCAAACCGACCGCAGGTGGCTGGACGGCGACTGGCTCGCCAGCAGCACGCGAGGCGATGCTCGCGGCAGGTGTCGCCACCGGTGCTGGTCCCGGCGTCTCCGGCGCGATTGCGGGCTGCACGGCGGGAGCCGGCTTGGCCGCAGCCACGACCGGCTCGGCAACGGCGACCGGCGGAGCAGGCTTGGCCACAGCCGCGACCGGCTCGGCAACGGCGACCGGCGGAGCAGGCGGTGGCGGAGCAAGTGGTGGCGGAGCAGGAGGTGGCGGGGCAGGAGGTGGCGGGGCAGACAGGACGGGCACGACTGGCGATGCCGCCACCGGCGCCGTCACGACCGACGCGCTGGTCACCTTGGCCGGCCGCGATGGTGCCCCCTGTTTGACCTTAGGGTGCGGCGCGACCTTCGCCACCGCCTTCAGCGCGGATGGGCGCTTCACCTTGAGCGCGGCGGGGGGAGACTTACCGGCTGGGCTCGCTTTCGCAGGCTGCCTGGCCACAACTTTGACAGCCGGTTTCTTTGCGCCTTTCGCGTTGTGGTCCTTAGCCGGCCGAATCGCCGCCTTGGCCGCAGTCGACGAACGATGGGCCGTTGACGAGCGAGAAGCAGCTTTGCTCGGCAATCCTTTCTCCTTCCGATCTATGCCCGGCTGATCTATGCCCGGCCCTGGGAGCCCGCCGCCACTTTCGCGGACCTTCCGCTCACCAGGACCGACCTTGGGGTACCACGCAGCACGCGCCACACTCGAGCCGCGCCAATCAGATGCAGCGAACTTGGTAAATATAGCACAAATAATGCGATTTGCCACCGCCCGGGACTGGCGGAGGGCGAGAAAACCAGTCTCGAATGAGCGCTCTTGCCGGGTGGAAGTCCGTGTCAGCCGCTTATGGCGTCGGTTCGGAACGACACTGGCCGAATCGCCCAGAGCGAGAACGACCTGTCGAGAGTCCCCGTTTGACCGGAATCAAAGACGCAGCAGTTTCACGCACATCGGCGTGCCGATCGCAGCCCGCTCTCCGCTGTCGGACAGGAGGCCGCTTTTGCCATCGCGTGCCAGGACCACTACGCGATCGGCATCCTGGTTCGCAATGAGCAGGAAGCGACCGCTCGGGTCGAGGGTAAACTGGCGCGGCGTTTTGCCCATGGTCGGGTGATGGCCGAGCCGGGTGAGCCGGCCGCTCGCCGCGTCGATTGCCATGCTGGCAATGCTGTCGTGGCCCCGGTTGGCCGCGTAGAGAAAGCCCCCGTCGGCGGAAATCTGCAGGTCGGAGCAGAGATTGACGCCCTGCCAGCCCTCCGGCAGTGCGCCCAGCGTCTGCAGCGGCTGAAGCCCGCCGTCGGCTGCCGACCAGGCGAGCGCGGTGACCGAACTTGCCAGTTCATCGGTGACATAGAGGAAGCGGCCCGCGGGGTGGAAGGCGAGATGCCGTGGCCCGCTGCCAGGCGCGAAGGAGACAAACGGGCGTTCGGCCGGGGTCAGCGTGCCGCGCCCGGCGTCGAAGCGGTAGACCATGATCCGGTCGATGCCAAGATCAGCGACCAGCGCGTGGCGGCCGTCGGGGCTCGTGAGAACCGAATGCGGGTGTGGCCCCTCCTGGCGCTCCGGGTTGGGCCCGCGTCCCGTATGCCCAACGCTGGCCACGGCAGGGCCAAGGCCGCCATCCGCCTCGATCGGGAAGACGGTCGCCGCTTGTGGTGGGCGAACGCCGTCCGGGCCCATGCGATAGTTCGCAACCAGCAGCCACCTGCCGCTCCGGTCGATGGCGGCGTAGGCACTGATGCTGCCGCGCGTCGGTTGCTTGTTGATGTAGGCGAGTGAGCCGTCCGTGCGGTCGATGCGATAGGCGGTGGCGACCCCCTCGTGCCAGCCGAACACCTCGCTGACCGCGTAGAGATGCCGGCCCGCCGCGTCGATGGTCAGGTAGGTCGGGTTATCGATGCCGTCGACGGTATGCAACGGATGCAAACGGCCGCTCGACTCGTCGAACCTAAACACCGCGAGCCCCGGACCATTGGCGGTGGGAAAATATGGTGTCTGGCGGGTCAGAGTGCCCACGAATGCCACCGTCTGGCCGGCCAGACCGCCACTCATGCTTGCCGCTCCCGCTTCTGCGCCGGCCACGCTAGGCTAAAATCGGGCAGGCGCAATCCCCCTGGGAAGCCGCCATTCAAAGCTGTTACATGCATGCTAGTACCGCAAATCAGACTTGGGTGATACTGGGTGGCGGCCGTTTGTGAGATGCCGGGGAGCTCGGGCGGTCCCCGAGAATGGCGGAAGGCGCTTCGCTTTTTCGCCCTACGGTCTGCTGCCGTGCTCGTCACCCGCGTGCGATAGTGAGTACCAGGCGTTACAGAGGGAGTGACAAATGGCTAAATTGACGCGGCTGGCGCGCTGGCTTGCCGCCGGCGCCGCGCTGGCGCTGATCGCGGTCGGCGCGCGCGCCGCGGAGCCGCCCGAGCTCCAGCAACTGCCGGAGCAGTTGCGCATCCTCTACACGGGCGAGACCGACCTCGTGCAACCATCCGCCTACGACCATTTCAAGATGCCGCCGAAGCCTTGGAAGTGGTGCCATTCGGAGAGCTACCAGGGCAACCCGTGGCGGGTGGCAATGGCCAATGAACTGAAGCGGCTGGTGGGCATCTACCAAGCGAAAGGCTGGGTCTCCAGCTTCGAGATGTCGGTCTCCAATCAGGACATCAGCCGGCAGATTTCGCAGATCCGTGACTTTATCGACAAGAAATGCAGCATCATCACCTCGGTCGCCGGCTCGACCACCGGCCTGAACGGCGTCATCGAGGCGGCGTACAAGGCGGGGATTCCGTTCGTCACCATCTCGTCTTCCGTCACCAGCCCGTACGCGATCAACGTCGATTCCAACTACGTGCGCTGGGGCTACGACATGATGCGCGCGATCGGCAAGGCGCTCGGCGGCAAGGGCAATATCATCATGGTCGAAGGCATCCCCGGCGCCCCGATCGTGGCTGAGGAGCGGGGCGGCGCCGAACAGGCGCTGAAGGAATTTCCGGGCCTCAAGGTGCTGCGCCGGGTCAACGGCAACTGGACCGCCAACGTGACCAAGACGGTGGTGCTCCAGGCGCTGGCGACCACGCCGCAGAAGATCGCTGCGGTATGGACCACAGGCAGCGAATCGCGAGTGATCGCGCAGGACTTCACCGAGGCCGGACGGCCGGCGCCGCTGATCACCGGCTCGATTTCGGGCGATGCGCTGGGCTACTGGAAGCAACATCCCGATCGCTACCGCTTCGAAGGCAATGGTGTGCTGCCGGACTGGAACGCCCAGGCGGTGTTCCGTGTTGCGGTGCGGCTTTTGGAGGGGCAGCAGCCCAGGCTGAACGAGATCATGATCCCGATTCCCGTCGTGCATGGTTCCGAACTCGGCAAGTGGTATTCCGCGTGCATGACGCCCGCTTCGGTTTCCATCTTCCCGGTGCCGCCGACCGACCCGATGCCGGTCTCTCTGATGGACGACTACTTCGCCAAACCCAAGCCGATCGCCGCTTATAACTACTCCGAGACGCCGGATCCCTGCACCGGCAAGTGAATCCCTGCACCGGCAAGTGACCGCGCCGCCGCTTCTCGAGGTGCGCGCGCTGTCCAAGCGCTATGGCGAAACCGTGGCGCTGGACGGCGCAGATATCTCTTTCACGGCCGGCACGGTGCATGCCGTCCTGGGGGAGAACGGGTCAGGCAAGAGTACGCTGGTCAAGCTGCTCTCGGGCATCGTCGCGCCGAGCAACGGGAGCATCGTCATCGACAATGTGCCGGTAGACAGTTTCCTTCCCCTGGCGCTGCAGCGGCGGGGCGTCGGCACGGTGTTCCAGGAAGTGCTGATCGCGCCGGACCGCTCGGTTGCGGACAATATCCTGCTCGGCATCGACGGGCTGTTCCGCCGCCACATCCCACGTGCCGGGCGGCGGCAAGTGGCCGCCGAGCTCCTGGCCCGCGTCGCCCGGACCCCGATCGACGTCGCCGGCCCGGCGGGAGCGCTGAAGCTCGCCCAGCGGCAGCTCGTCGTGCTGGCGCGGGCGCTGGCGAAGCGGCCACGCATCCTCATCCTCGATGAGGTGACGGCGGCACTCGACTACGCTGATCGCGAGTCGGTATTCGCTTTCATGCGCCAATACACGGCGGCGGGCGGATTGATCATTTTCATCACCCACCGCATCGACGAGGTGACGGAGCTCTCCGATCGAATCACCGTGCTGCGCAGCGGCCGCGTGGTGCGCACCCTGGTGCGCGGCGAAGTGGACGTTGCGACCCTGCTCGGTCTGATGGCACCGGCCCGGCTGGATGCCGCCGATGCCGCTTGAGGCGGTGCGTCTGACGGTGCGTGGTCTGAAGTTGCGGCCACGCGCCCCGGCGTTCGACGAGACGGTGCATGCCGGTGAGATCGTCGGGCTGGCCGGGCTCGAAGGGCACGGGCAGGAAGACTTCCTCGAAGTGCTGGCCGGCCTGCGCCGGCCGGAGGCAGGCCGGGTGTTGGTCGGTCGCGATGGTCCGGCGCTCACCGGGGTTAAGCAGGCGGTGCGGCAAGGGGTGGCTTATCTGCCACGTGACCGGCGTACGACCGGGATTTTCCCGACCCTATCGGTCGTGGATAATTTCGCTATCGCGACCCTTGAGCGCGACCGCCGCTTCGGCCTGATCAGCCGCAGCGCGCGCGGCGCGCGTTTCGGGCGCTATCGCGAGCGGCTCGCTGTGGTGGCGCCATCCGACCGGGCGCTGATCACCGCCCTCTCTGGAGGCAACCAGCAAAAGGTACTCTTAGCGCGCGTGCTGGCGCTGGAACCGCGGGTGCTTCTGCTCAACGATCCGACGCGCGGGGTCGATATCCGGACCCGCCACACGCTGTACGAAGTATTCACGTCCCTGGCCGCCGAGGCCATGGCCCTGGTGGTCCTGTCCACCGAAATCGAGGAGATCGTGCGGCTTTGCCACCGCGTCTTGGTGTTCCGCGAAGGCAGCGTGCAGGCGCGGTTCGACCGCACCGCGATGCAGGCAGAACGGGTGATTGCCGCGATGTTCGGCAACCTCGCGGCGACGGCGGAGCAGGTTGGGCGATCGTGCGCCTGATTGGGCGCGAGACGCTGGTGGCCGTGGCGCTGCTGGCGGTGCTGGTCGCGGTGAACCTGTCGCTCAACCCGGCACGCTTCGCTCCACGGGCCTGGGGACCATTGATCGGCCTGGCGGCGCCCCTCTTATGTGCCTCGGTCGCGTCGATGCCGTCGATGCTGGGCGGGCGCGGCGGCATCGACGTCTCGATCGGGCCGATGATCGGGTTCATCAATGCGGTGATCATCGAGACGCTGGTCGTCGGCGCCGGCATCGCCAACCCCTGGGCGATCGTGCCGGCGGCACTGCTGCTGGGGGCGGCGTTCGGCGCGGTCAACGGCGCGCTGGCAACGGTTGTCAGGGTGCAGCCCATTATCGCCACTCTCGGCACCTATCTGGTGCTGGCCGGTGCGACCCTCGCGCTGCTGCCGGCGCCGCTGGGCGGGGCCCCGATGTGGCTCAAGAGCCTGTCCGGCGACTGGTCTGTGCTGCCGCTGGTGCTGCTGGCGCTCGCCTGGGGCGGCTTCACATTGACTCCCCTCTACGACCACCTGATGGCCACCGGCAGCGATGACCGCGCCGCCTATTCGGCCGGCGTGCCGGTAACGGTGGCGCGCTTCGTCTCGTACGTACTGGGAGGGGTCGGTGCGGGGGTGGCGGCGTTGATGCTGACGGCACTGATCGGTTCGGCCGATCCGACCATCGGGCCGACCTACACCTTGCTTGCCATTTCCGCGGCCGCACTGGGGGGCGTGAGCCTGGCCGGCGGGCGCGGCGGGCTGCTCGCGGCGCTGGTCGGCGGCGCCGACATCTTCCTGCTGCAAAGCGCGCTCACCTATTTCAACGTCTCCGCCTTCGTGCTGCAGATCGCGTTCGGCCTGATCCTCGTCGGCGCGATCTGCATCAACGCCTTGCCCGGCGCGCTGCCGCAGCGGAGGAAAGCGTGAGGCAGCTCGGCGCCTGGCGCGCCGGCGGCGCGTTCCTGGTAGCGCTTGGCCTGCAGGCCTTCGGGACCGTGCTGATCGAAGGTTATTCGCAGCCCTTCGCGGTGCGCTCGCTCCTGGTGCTGGCCAGCCTGCTCGCCATCGGCTCGATCGGGCAGACGCTGGTGGTCATCCTGGGTGGCATCGATCTTTCGGTGCCGTTCCTGATCGGCTTCGCCAACGTGGTCGCGGCGGCTCTGTATGGCGAAGGCATGGCGTTCGCTCTCGTCTGCGTCATCGTCGCGGCGCTGGCGGCGCTGATCGGGGCGGCCAACGGGTTTCTCTCGGCGAGCCTCAGAGTCCATCCGCTGATTCTGACGCTCGGCGTGGGCACCGCAGTGCAGGGGGCGGTGCTGCTGTGGACGGCGGGCTTCCCGGCCGGCTCGGCGCCGCCTGGGGTGACGGAGTTCGTCTCGATCGGTGCCCGCGCCTGGGGGCTGCCGGTGCCATGGCTGGTGCCGGCGACGGTCGTGCTGTTTCTCGTTCTAATCGTGATCATGGCACGGACGCCGTTCGGCCGGCGGCTGTACGCACTCGGCGCAAACCCGACGGCTGCTCCCTACGCGCTGATCGGGCCGATCCGCATGTGGACCCTGGCGTATGCGTTGAGCGCCGTGTTTGCGGCGGCGGCCGGGGTGCTGCTGCTGGGCTTTACCGGGTCGGCCTATGCCGAGGTCGGGCAGCCTTATCTGTTCCAGTCAATCGCGGCGGTGGTCGTGGGCGGCACCGCCCTCACCGGCGGCGCAGGCGGGTTCCTTGGCACGGCCGCCGGGGCGCTCGTGTTGACCGAAATCAATACCCTGCTGATCGGGCTCGGTTTGTCGCCGGCGATGGTCGAGGCGGCGTTGGGCGCGGTGATTATCGCCCTGGTCTCGCTCTATGGCCGCGAGGAGCACGTGCGCGCGATGATCTGATGCGCGATGATCTGGCGCCGGGGCCGGATTCTCGCACTTTTGGAGTCGAAAATCGCGGCGTTGTCGATGATAATGCGAGCCCCCGAGACGCGGCTTGAGGAGGGATTGCCATGGGCGGGCTCAGCCCCGAAGCACTGCAGTTCTACGAGGAGCAGGGTTACTATGCGCCGGTGCGGGCGTTTCCAGCCGAAGAGGCGGCGCGCTTCCGGTCGAGGCTGGAAGAATTCGAGCGAGAGCACCCGGAAGGCAACGCGCTGCTGCGCCTCAAGACCCATCTCGTCCTGACCTGGGCCGACGAACTGGTCCGCCATCCCGGCATTCTGGATGCGGTCGAACAGGTGATCGGTCCGAACATCCTCTGTTGGGGCAGCGGCTTCTTTATCAAGGACGCAGACGATCCGAGTTTCGTCTCCTGGCATCAGGATTCCACCTATTGGGGGCTGGAACCGCCCGATATCGTGACGGCCTGGGTCGCTCTCTCAGAAAGCGTGGTGGAGAACGGCGCGATGCGCGTCATTCCCGGCACGCACAAGCTGGATCAAGTGCCGCATCGCGACACTTTCGCCGCTCATAATCTCCTGAGCCGCGGGCAGGAGATTGCAGTGGAGGTTGATGCTGCCAAGGCGGTGACGCTGGAGCTCGAGCCGGGCGAGATGTCGCTGCATCACGTGCGGCTCATCCACGGTTCCGATCCCAATCCGTCCGCGCGGCGGCGAATCGGCTTTTCGATTCGCTACTTGCCCACGTATGTCCGGCAGGTGGTGGGGACGCGGGATACAGCGAGCATGGTGCGCGGGGTGGATACGTACCGAAACTTCGAGCCGGAGCGCCGGCCGGATGCCGACCTCGCACCAGCAGCATTGGCGCAGCACGCGGCCATCACAGGGCAGGCAAAGCAAGTACTGATGCGGGACACGGTGCGCGCGTTTGGGATGTAGCTGCCGCGCAACCGGACAACCCGAACACTACGGCTGCGACGAACGTTGCAATGGTGCCTAGAGCAATATCACCCTGACCGAAATCACCAGATGTCCGTCAGGGTGATGAAACTGCTCGAGAAAACGAACGTAGAGCATGTTCAGCCTGCGGGAACGCGCTCGAACGGCGGTCTTCAGGATGCAGCCACCGGCACGAGACCGTGGCGGAGCATGATTTCCTTGATCCTGGCGGGATCGGGCGGGCCGGCGCCGGCGAGCGCCGCGATTGCGCGGAAGTAACCGGGGCCGAGTACTCCCGGCGTCAAGACGCAGAGACAGGTTGCCGGAGCGTCGGTCCGGTTGTCGAACCCATGCACGATGCCGCGCCTGATGAATGCCGACTGGCCAGGGCCGATTGCGGCGTCTTTGCCATCGATGCGAAATGTCACGGTGCCGCTGATGCCATACACGGTCTCGTCCCAGCTCTCGTGGTAGTGGGGAACCGGCATCCGGGTGTGCGGCTGGACCGTCATGCGGAACATGTCGAGGCTGCCGACGGTATCGTCTTTGTCGTGCAGGAACTCGAGTTTCAGACCGCCGATTCCGATTGTCTCCACGACGAGCCTCCAGTTGGTGACGCTGAGTTGCGCGAGCCGGTCCTGTACGCCCGCGCAGGGACCTGCGGCGGCATCTGCGAGACCCGGCAACGAGATCCCGCACCGTTCATAATGAATTCGTACCGCCTCATGCCGGGACCATATCCCTACAGCTTCGCCGGTTCTGGAGAGAACAGTTCCGCCTTATCCGGCGTGTCCTTCCACGCGTCAGCGTCTGCCGGCGGTTCCCCCTTGCGGGTGATGTTGGGCCAGATCACCGCGTAGGTCCGGTTATGTTCAAGCCAGGCGCCGGCCCTATCATCGCTGTCCGGAACGATCGCTTCGACCGGGCATTCCGGCTCGCAGACGCCGCAGTCGATGCATTCATCCGGGTGGATCACCAGCATGTTCTCCCCGGCATAGAAGCAATCGACCGGGCACACCTCGACGCAATCCATGTATTTGCAGCGAATGCAACTTTCCATGACGACATAGGTCATCGTCAATCCTCCATCGGCAAAGCCGGCCGCAGCAATTCAGGCTTGGATTCCGGTCCCCGGCGCGCGCCCTATGCCGTCTCCGTCGTTGCCGCGCAAGAGAGCTTGCGTCTCCGGCACCTCGTCGTAGAGCAGGCAAGCCGCTGCCGCCGGCCCGCGCCTGGGGGCGAGCGCCCGCACCGCGAGCACCCGCACCACGGGGCCAAGCGGCAGTGTCAGGATATCGCCGGGCCGCAAACGCGCATGCGGCTTATCGGTCGCCTGCCGGTTGATTCTGACGCGCCCTTCGCGCACCAAGTCTGCAGCCCGTGAGCGGCTTTTCATGATGCGTGCGCACCAGAGCCACGCATCCAGACGTTGCTGCTCCGGACACTGCTGCTCCGGACAGTGCTGCTCCGGCAGCGGCCGCTTCATCGAAGATCGAGCACCGCGAGAGGCGCGAACGGCCCCGTCGACGGCGGTTGTGCCGCGTGCTGCCCGGGGCGTCGGCGCAGCGGCACGAGCAGCGGAGGCACGAGGAGCGGCGGCTCTGGGGATGCGGCATCCCCGGCCCGGGGGATCAGCCGGAAACCAAGGGCCCGCAGCACGACAAGGAGCGCCGCCGCCTTGATGCCAAGGCGCCCGGGCAGGCCTTCGGGCAGCGGGAGCTGCGCACCGCACGCTTTCGCCCTGAGCTCGCTCGCAACGCGTTCAGCAACGTCGAGGCGAATGCCAACCGGTCCGGCGGACAGCCAGCCCATGGCGGAGGGGAAGGCCGCCAACCTAGGGCTCGCGGCATGCGTGGCGTCTTCGAGCTGCCAGGCAACGCGGCCGGGCGTGGGAAGCGGCGGGACTTCTTTCAGCCCGTTCGCGAGCGCCCACAGCAACCCGCGCATCCGGAGCGGGCCCGGCTTCAGAAGCGCCGGCATGTAGACCCCGAACGGCCCGATACGGATGCCGAGCTTCGCCAGCCTGGCGCGCGCGGCATGTGGCAAAGCGGCCGCCTCCGGGTCGGCCACGACGCCGAGGCCCTCGCACAGGAGATGCACCGGCCCGCGCAGTTTCTGGTCCTCGGCCACCGCAGTGGCGGCGGCAAACAACGGCGCGAGGTCCGCCCGGATGCGGCCATCGAGAAAGTTCTGCAGCCGTGCCCGCACGCGCTCACGCGCCGGGCCATCCAGGAACTCACTCGGCAGGACCTGGACGAGCGGCCGGAGCGCCGCGGTTCCCCGCGCCGCCCGCGCCACCGGCACGCCCTCCCAGAGCAGGGCCGGGCCGGCGAGGGTGAAGGCCGTGTCCTCAGCCGCTTCCAACGCGGCAACGCGGCGCGGCATCTCGGCATAAAGCGCGCGCCGCGCGGCGCGCAGCACCAGCCTGCGGTCGGCACCTGATGTTTGCGGATCCGGACGGAACAGGAAGCCGCCGACCGCGCCCACCATCTGCCCTTCCACCAGCACTTCGCCGCCGCGGCTCACGGCCGCGAGCAACTTCTCACCTTTGCCATTTTCCAGCCGGCGCAGCAGGAATGTCGAACGCCGATCGACGAAACGCGTCATCAGCCGCTGGTGCAACGCCTCGGAGAGCAGGTCTTCGGTTGCGCGGGCGCGTTCCTGCCAATGCGCGGCGTCGCTGACCCAGTCGGCGCGCGCGGATATGAAGGCCCAGATGCGAATCCCGGCCAATCGTTGCATCAATGTATCGATGTCGCCTTCGGGCCGCGCCAATCTTGCGATCTCGGAAGCGATCCAGTCGGTCGCCAGCGCGCCCTGCCGGACCAATTCCCCGTAGACGCGCGCAACCAGGCGCTGATGTGTGTCGCCCTCGAGCTTGCGGTAATCGGGGATCTGGCAGGCTTCCCACAAAAGCCTGAGGCGCGCGCGCGAGTCTGCCAGCCGCACGATATCGGGATCGCGGGAGAGAGCGGCGAGCGTCGTGAGATCGGATGCGTCGGCGCCGCGGCAGAGTTCCGGGCGTGGTGGCGGAACGGCAAGACTTCCGAGCAGAGCGCCGATCGCACTGAAATCGAGGCTGGTATTGCGCCAGCGGAGCTGGGCGAGCGGCGGGAACCGGTGCGCCTCGATGGCAGCCACGACCTCGTCGGGAAGCGGCGGCGCGGCGGCCGTGGTGCCGAAGCTGCCGTCGCGCATGCCACGCCCTGCGCGTCCGGCGATCTGGGCAAGCTCCGCCGGGGCAAGCGGGCGCAGGCGGTGGCCGTCGAATTTGCCGAGGCTCGCGAAAGCGTCATGATCGACATCCATGTTGAGACCCATGCCGATCGCATCGGTCGCCACCAGGAAATCGACTTCCTTCTCCTGATAGAGCGCCACCTGTGCGTTGCGCGTGCGCGGGCTGAGCCGCCCCATCACCACCGCCGCGCCGCCGCGCCTTCTCCGGATCAGCTCGGCGATCGCGTAGACGTCGCCGGCGCTGAACGCGACGATGGCGCTGCGCGGCGGCAGGCGGGAGAGTTTCGAAGGTCCCGCATGGGTCAGCGCCGAGAGGCGCGGGCGGGTTTCGATCACGGCCTCGGGCACCAGCCGCGCCACCAGCGGGCGGATGGTTGCCGCGCCCAGGAACAGCGTTTCTTCGCGGCCGCGCGCGGCGAGCAGCCGATCGGTAAAGACATGCCCCCGATCCGGGTCCGCGGCGACCTGGACTTCGTCGACAGCAAGGAAAGCGACCTCGCGGCTGAGCGGCATCGCCTCGACCGTGCAGGAGAACCAGCGGGCGCCGGGCGGCATGATTTTCTCTTCGCCGGTGACCAGCGCGACATTGCGCGGTCCTTTGGCCGCCACCATCCGGTCGTAATTCTCGCGCGCGAGCAGACGCAGCGGAAACCCGATGATGCCGGATTCGTGGGCCAGCAACCGCTCCACGGCAAGCCGCGTCTTGCCGGTATTGGTCGGCCCGAGCACCGCCCGCACGCGCGAGGAACGCTCCTGCATGCGGTGATGTTCGGGGCACCGGCGGCGGATTGCAAGGCCGTTCCGCTCGGCGTGGCTCTCTCTGCTATTCTTCGAGCTGCACGCTGGCGCTGATCCCGAGCTCGGCCAGCACCGCCCGCAGCTCTTCTGCCGCCGCTTGCGCCGAATCGGCAGGCATCGTCACGGCGAGCGAAAGGTCGAGCCGGAGATCGGAGCCGCTGCGCAAGCGCGGCAGCAGGCGCATGCCAAGCCGGTTCCATTGCTCGGCCGGCACTGCGGCCTCGATCGAGATTTTTCGCGCTGCTCGATCGGCGGCGGGACGCGCAGCCTCGGCGGCAAGCGGGCGCATCGGGGCCTGCACCACGGGCAGAGCTGCGGCGGTCGCGGCCGGCGGCACGGCACTGCCCTGCCCCTCTTTCAGCCTGAGCGCGGCAGCCTTGCGCAACAGGAACATCTCCACACTGAATTCTACTTCCTCCGGCGCCAGCAGATCCTGGAAGCGGACGCTTTCGAAGCCGCCGCCGGCAGCCTGCCAGGCCACGCCGAAATCGCCGCGCATCACGAACTCGGCGATCTTCGGCCTGAGCACGGCGTCGGGATCGATCAGCCTGGTGAGCGATCCGTCGAGAAAGCTCTGCCGGAGGCTCGAAAGCGGCCATGCGCCGCTTGCGATCAGCGCGGGCGGCCAGCGCCGTTCGATATAGTCGGCCCCGACGCCCGCGTTCAGCAGCGCCTCCGATTTCAGCGCCGCGACGATTCTGCCGGAGAGCGTGGCGCCGCCCGAGGCATGGCCGGCACCGAGATCGATCACCTTGAGCCCCGCCGCCTCCCCCTTCTCGGCAAGCAGGACGAAGCGGTAATCCGACCAGACGGCGTCCTTGGCCGCATCCTCCGCCTCTTTCGCCCTGGCGTGCATCTCTGCGCGCTCACTCTGTTCGAGCTCCGCGCCGAGCGTTCCGGCGGCGAGCTCGCGCGCCACCTTCTTCCAGGCCAGCTCCTGTGCTGTGCGCTCGCGCAAGTCGCGTCCCGGCTTCTTGAGGCACCAGACGATCGCGGCGGGATAGCGGCGGGGTGCCGTGCCGCGATTCTTCGTCCACTCTGCAACCTGTTCTCTGAGTGTCCCGCTGCCGGACCACTCCAGCGCCGGATCTGCCACGACCAGCGTCAGCCGTGGCGTATCGCCAAGCTCTGTCGGGTCACCCCGGAACAGCTCGACCGGCAGCGCCGCGCCACGCCGGAACTCCGTCTCGACATGGCGCAGCATCGCCGGGCGCACTTCGTTCTCCTCGTCGAGCGAGGCGCGGCGGTCGCTCACCACCTTGCGCACCGTCGGGCGGTAGCCGATGCGAAAACCATCCGTCCCTACGCGGCGAAGGAAGTAGGAGTGATTCTCGAGCTCGGCCGCGGCGCTGTCGATCGTGGTCGTATCCAGCCCCGGTTCGCCGAGCGCGAAACGAAGTTCCGGCAGATGCGCTGCCTTGTCGGCCTGCCCGCCCGAGGATTCGAACAGGATCGCCGTGCCGACGCGGCGGTGAATGTCGGCAAGCGGCCCCTCCTTGTCGGCATCGAGCGATCGCGCGTGCGCGCGCGGGCCTGCGATGTCCGTCTCGATCGCCGCCAGGAGGCGCGGCTCGCCAAGCTGGCCGAGGACGACGCCCTGGAAACCAGGCTCCGCGAGCGGTGCCGAGCCGAGCGTGAGCAGCGGCTCGTTGCGAGCTTTCCGAAACGATTCCTGCGCCGCGAGCGAAATCCATTGCGCCAGCATGGCAAGTGTGCCGCGTGTCTGCTGGTATTGCGGCAAAGCCTGCCATTTGCGCTGGAATACCGAAAGTGTAGCCGGGTGGAACGGGTAGCAGGCGGCGAAGCGGCGTTCGAGGTTCTCCATTCCCCGCGCCTCGGTGGCGGCGGAATCGATTTCGGTCCATTCCGCGGGGAGCTCGGCGCGCCGTGCGAAGCACCACGCGGCAAAGTTCTTCGCAACGGTTTTGCGCGTCCGCTCGGCCCCAAGATCCTCGAACAGGCGCCGGCGCACTACTTCGGCGATCTCAGCCTCGTCGTTGGCGATCAGATCCTTGGCGACGCGGCGCACGACCTTGGAAATCCGCTCCTGCCATTCCTGGTCGTGCTCGGTCATCTCGACCTGGCTGCGTGGCAGGCTGATGACCGCTGCGCTGTGCGTCGTTCCGGTCATGGCGACGGTGAGGTTCTGGATGAAGGCATGGAACGAATCGGCGGCGTCACGATGGCGGTTCAAGAAGTTCAACACCTCGTCGAACAGCAGCAGCACCGGAGCGCCGGCGGCGTGAAAGACGTTGGCGAGCGCCTCGGTGCCGGGCGGAGATGTGCGCGCCGCCGGGCCGAGCAGCAGGACCCCTGGCTCGCCCGCGAGCTGGCGTGCGAGATCGATCCACGGCGTTTCGCTTCCTTCGTGCGGATCCCAGGCATTGCCGACGAACACGGCAACCTTCGCCTGCGGCACGCTGGCAAGGCAGGAACGACGCAGCAGTTCTGCAACCCCCGGCAGACTGGCCGCCCGGTCAGCCTGCTTTGCGAGGTGGTAGAGCGCGGCGAGCGTGTGCGTCTTGCCGCCGCCGAACTGGGTGATCAGCGT
>JBOHMN010000755.1:0-1750 GCA_050730175.1 Acetobacteraceae bacterium
CGACGAGGGCCGCGGTGACGGTGGCCTGAGCAGCGCGGAGCGGGAGGAGCTGGCGCGATTGCGCCGCGAAAATAAGTGGCTGCAGATGGAACGGGAGATCCTCTCAAATGTATGGTCTGCCCCCGGAATGCAAGGTCTTTTTCGTCGAATGGCGGCAAGCACGTTTCGCGTAAATGTATCCGGCCTGTTTTCGGCACCTGTCGGCGCCTGGCCTTGATGGGAAGCCGCACGCATCGAGCCTCATAAAGCGTTCGGTCATGGAGGACCGCATTGAGAGCCAGGCTTTCGATGCGTCGGTGAACGGTTGTGCCATCGATCAATCAAACCTCGCAAAACAGGATTGGTATCATCAAGTTATCGTGCTCAAGGCGCCGTCTGCGCTGGGAATGGTCGGTAGTCTTCGCCGGCCGTGAGTACCTTCCAGCAGATGCGCACGATTTTGTTCGCGAGCGCCACCACGACCACGTGCCGGTGGGCGCGCAGTTCGAGATCTCGCAGCCATTGACCCATGCGGGACTTTTCGCGTTTCATGTGCGTGTACAAGGCTTGGGCACCCTGGATGAAGAGTTGCCTGAGATAGGCGTTGCCGCGCTTGCTGATTCGGCCGAGCGTGGTCCTTCCGGCGGTCGAGTGCTGCTGCGGCACAAGACCGAGCCATGCCGCCATGTCGCGTCCGCGCCTGAACGCGTGTGCATTGCCGACCGTCGCGATCAGGGCCGTCGAGACGATCGGACCGACGCCCGGCACGGTGATGGCGCGTCGGCACAGCTCCGAGCCTTCGGCATGTTGCATCAGCAGCGCCGTCATCTCCGTGATCTCGACGTCGAGGGCGAGCCACCGAGCCCGCAACCGCTGCAGCAACGCGCTCACGCGGATACTCAAGACATTTTCGGCATCGGCCAAGATATCGGGTAGTCGGCGTGCAAAAAGCGCGCGTCCGATAGGCACAGCGAGACCGTTCTCGAGCAACAGCGCACGCATTTGATTGACGGCGGCCGTGCGTTCAATGACGAAGCGCTGCCGTACGCGGTGAGTGGCCTGCAGGTCGAGCTGCTCCGCGTTCTTCAGCGGCACGCAGCGCGTGGTGTCCCGCGTGCTGGCCTCGGCGATGGCTTCAGCGTCGTCGTAATCGCTTTTGTTCGACTTGACGAAGGGCTTTACGAACTGCGCCGGGATGATACGTACTTCGTGTCCTTGGGCGACAAAGCGCCGCCCCCAGTATTGCGAGGCCGGGCAAGACTCCATCGCGACGCGGCACGCGGGCAGGGTCGCCGCGAGCTCGCCCAGCTGAGTTCGGTTCAAACGTCGGCGCAGCACGATACGGCCGACTCGATCCATACCGATCACGTGGAACCAGTTCTTGCCGGGATCGACGCCGACAACTTCAACTTCACGGGTCATAGCAGCGCTCTCTGTAATGGGTGGAAGCTCCATAATACGGGGGCAGACCATCCCATTAAGCAGCGGCCTGGTTCGCACAGGAGACCGTTCCGAATTCGAAGCGCTCGTCGGATTCGTGAAGGAGAATCAGGCCATCTACCCGGTGAGTGCGACGTGCCGGTTGTTGAGGGTCTCCACTGCGGGCTTCTACCACTGGTGGGCTCGGCCGATGTCGAAACGCGCGCGCAGGGATGTGGAGCTGACTGCGCTGGTCCAGCAGATCCACGAGAGTTCCTTCGAGGGCACTTACGGAGCGCCGAGGATCCACATGGAGTTGCGCCTGGAGCACAAGGTGCGTGTGGGACGCAAG
>JBOHMN010000756.1:0-3109 GCA_050730175.1 Acetobacteraceae bacterium
CGGTGAGCCAGCGCGCGAGCCCGCCAAAGCCCGAGAACTCGCCTTGCAGCGCTTCGAGGATCGGGCTCGCGACGCCGGCGACGGTGCCGCGGTTCAGCTCCTCGACCTGCTCCGTGAGCTGCGCCCGGACCTCGACCGCGATACGCTGCATCCGCGCGAAGGCGGCGCCCAGTTCCTGCTCCGCGGTCTCGTCGGGCGGGCTGGCCGCCGCGCCTTCGGGCCGCACGATGCGCACGCCGCCTTCGGGACTGTCGACCAGCTCCAGCCCGTGCGCGCGGGCGACGGCGCGCAACTGCTCGACCTCGGCCGCGACCACTTCCTGCGCCCCCTCGCGCAGCGCCAGGAACCGCGCCTGATAGGCCTCCGACCCATAGGAAGCGGCGAGCGCCTGCTTGAGCTGCTCGATGGTCTCGCCGATGCGGTCGCGGAAGCGCCGCCCCAACCCGGCCGGCAGGCGATGCGGCGTCGGGTGAGCGGGATGGCGGAAATTGTTGAGATAGATCCAGTCATTGAGCGGCGGCCGCGGGGCCAGCGCCTCGTTGAGATAGGCGAGCGTCGCGGTCATGCGGTTGACGCGATCCTCGCCGATGACAAAGATATTGAAGCCCACGCCCGCGACCGACAGGCCGAAATCGAGCGCCTCGCGCGCGCGGCGGTGACTGTCGAGATCGAAGACCTCGGCATGCTCCGCCGCCGCGAAGGCAAAGTGCGGCAGCCCTAGATCCGATGCCGGCAATGTGCGCATCCCGCCGTCTCCCCCTGTCCGGCCGGCACGCTACCACATCACCCGCGCGGCGGGCAGGCGCTCAAGCCCCCGGCGCCTCGCTCTCGTGCTTCAGCACCGCGAGGCGCAGCTTCTGCGGCTTGCCGAGCCACAGCGCGAAGCGCGAATGGTCGAGATAGGCATCGCCGCTCATGGGGTGGACTAGGATGCTGAGGCCGGCGCGGTTGAGCATCAGCCACGGCACCAGGCGCGGAAATTCCGCCGCCGCGAAGGCCACCTGGTACATCGAGACCGGATGCGGGCCGACCGCCTCGTCGTGCCAGCGCCCGAGCCGCGCCACGAACCGGGCGCCCATGCCCTCGCGCAACGAAGCCGCCGCCGCGCGCGTGGCTTCGGTGTAATAGATGTGTGCGTGATAGTCCGTGATCGCGGCGGGGTCGGTGAAATCCGGCATCATGGTGCCCTCGCAACGGGGTCGACGGCGCGCGTCACGCCTGCTGAAATGGCGGACGCAGCTCCAAAGGGGAAGCCTAGCATGGCAATCGACGATCTTCACCGCCTCTGGGTCCAGGGCAATCGGGTGAACCACGATGTCATCCAATTTCCCTCTCCCCGCCGGGAAGGGGGTAGGGTCACCGCATGACCAGAAGCCGCACCATGCGCCTCCTGGCACCGTTCCTGGTGATCGCGCTTGCCCGGTGCAGCGCGCTCGGCCCGTTCGAGGGTCCGCAGCCCACCGCCGATACGCATTCGCTCTGCTACAACAGTCGGAGCACGACCCCCGACCAATTGAAGACGCTGGCCCGTTCCGCCTGCAACGGCAGCGCGCCGCAGTTCATCGCCCAGCATTTCGATATTGCCGCCTGCCCGCTGCTGGTCCCGATGCGGCTCACCTTCACCTGCACCTCTTGACGGGAAAATTCCCCCTTAAATGACGAAAGCCCCCGCACCGATCGTTGCGGGGGCTTTCGCCGGATCGTTCGGCGTTCAACCGGCCTTGTGCGGCGGCGCGCCGTGCTTTTTCTTGTTGGCCGTCTTGCCGTGATGCCCGTGGCCCTTCATCGCATGCTTCTTGCCATGCCCAGCCTTCTTGTCCTTGTGCATGGTCTTGGCATGATCGCCCTGGGTCTGCGCCTGCGCCGGCACCGCGGAAGGAATGGACGCGGCAGCAACGAACGAGAGCAAGGCAAACGCGGTAATAAGCGCTTTCATCAAATGAACTCCTGACTGCGAGGGGGATGCGGACGATCGTCCTTGAGGTCGCTTGCCGCCGTAAAGGACCGGAACGCCCGGCCGCGGCAACACAGACCATTCTATCCGAACGCGCAATAGCATGACAACATTTCCAAAACAAAGAACCGCTTTTGTCATGACCTTGTGGCAGCAAAGCCGCGGCCGTTGCCGGCCGACGCTTGGCGCTGGAACCGCCACGCTGCCTTGGCAGCGCCGGAAAGCCTCGATGAGGCGAACAAGAGACCGGTCGCACCGAACCCCGGCCCGACGGTTGTGAGGATTTTATGGAAAAACTTCGGGAATTACTAGAAATACCCGAGGCATTATATTGGCGGATCACAATTTTATTCTTGCGCCTTAACGTCTGCTTAGCGGATCCAAGGCACGATCGGCCCGTCTGCAATATTGACCTCGGGAGTCACGGGATCATGCGTAAGCTCATCACCAAGCTCTTCCGCGACGAGGACGGTGCCACCGCCATCGAATATGGCCTCATCGCCGCGCTCATTTCGGTCGTCATCATCGTGGGCCTTACGGCCGTGGGCAACAATCTCGAAGCGACCTTCACCAATGTCGCGGCCAAACTGGGCGGCTGACGCGGCAGCATCGTATGAGACCTGGGGCCGCCGCGCCGCGACTTGCTCGTGGCCGGCGGCCTCGCGCCTGAAGCGCGGCGCTCCCATTACCAAAGGGGCGCCGTACGCTGACACGATGCCGGCCGCCGCATTTCGCCGGCCATGCCGGCTCGTATCCTGATCTGAACATCACGCGCCGCGCACCGGCCGATCCGGTGACGACGGCTCTCAACAGCGCCAAGACAAGCGGTGCTGTCCTCATCGCGCGTGACCGACGGCAGTCGTACGCATCGATCATTATACGCGCGTCTTGAAATTTTACAGAAAACCCCAAGAAATTCTCTGCCAATTTCATTGACCGTCAATGTATTTGCCCGATCCGATTAACGCGCACTTAGTAAATCAAGGGCACGATCCCCTCGTCTGAGAGCTTGCCTCCCGGGGCACAGTAGAAACGCCCGAGTCTTCTTCGCATCCATCCAATCGCTCCCGCCGACGAGGCCACCATGTCAATACGTCGCGTAATTTTCGTGCTGATCGCGCTGGGCGCGTCGGGGGGAACCGTGCTGGTCGGCCG
>JBOHMN010000757.1:0-7666 GCA_050730175.1 Acetobacteraceae bacterium
CACCTGTACGATCGTCTCGGTATTATTAAGCTATCCGCTCGCCTACTTTCTCGCGCGAGCCAGAAGAACCGTCCGCGCGCTCTGCCTTTTTCTCCTGCTCATGCCGCTGATGGTGAGCTCAGTCATCCGCACGTACGGCTGGCTTGTGATTCTTGGGCGGGAAGGTTTGGTCAATAGCGTGCTGCACGCCCTCGGCCTCACCCGGGTGAGCTTGCTCTACAACGAGCCTGCGATCGTCGTCGGCCTGGCGAACATCTTCATACCGTTTATGACGTTGCCGCTCATGGTCTCGATTGAGCGGATAGATCCTCGCCTTGAAGAGGCGGCTCGTAATCTCGGCGCGACGTGGCCAGCGGTATTCCGGCGCGTGATCATTCCCTTGAGTGCACCAGGCCTGATTTCCGGCTGCCTGCTTGTTTACACGGCCGCTCTCAGCGCTTTCGTGGTCCCGGTTCTGATGGGTGGGCCGCGCATTCAGATGCTCGCGCAACGGATCTATGACCAAATGGTCGTCTCTTACCAATGGCCCCACGCGTCCGCGACCACGACGGTTTTAGTGATGGGAACAGGACTGCTAATCATTATCGCGCTCAGCGTCGCACGGCATCGGCCGAAAGAGGAGCAAACCGTATGAGCCGGCACGCTGTCCTCACGGTATTTGTCGTGGTGATCTATGTGTTTCTGCTTGCGCCGTTGGTGATCGTCGTTATCGTTTCCTTTGGCCCGAGCCCGAATTATGCGTTTCCGCCGTCGGGCATAACGCTCAAGTGGTACAAGGCCTTCTTCGAGAACGGGCAGTTCGTCCACTCGTTTTTCCGCGTCAGCCTCGTCTTGGGGATCTTTGCGGCGATATGCTCCACGATATTGGGCGGGCTCGCAGCGATAGGGCTCGTGCGGTTTCGTTTTCTTGGGCGCGAGGCATTAGAGGCCTTCTTTCTCGCGCCGCTCTTCATACCGGAGATCCTCTTTGCGGCCGCGCTCTACCTTGCCTACGCTCGCGTCGGGATTCGCCCTTCGATGCTCGGCTTACTCGCCGGGCACATCGTTATCTGCACGCCCTATGTCATTCGCACCGCGATGGCGGGCCTGACCGGATTGGATCCGCGGCTCGAAGAGGCCGCGATGAGCCTTGGAGCGGGCCGCATTCAGGCCTTTCGGAAGGTCTCGCTGCCACTCGTGCAATCGAGCCTGCTATCGGGTGCCGTGCTCGCGTTCATCATTTCTTTTTCGGACCTCTATCTCGCGCTGTTCATCTCGATCGCGAACAGCACGACGCTGCCGGTTTATATCTTCAACCTACTCACGTTCGGAAGCGACCCATCTGTCGCGGCGGCGGCGACGCTCTCGATTGCGCTCATCGGCTTACTGATCGTGGGCCTCCAGAGTGCGCTCCGTGCACGGACCGCGTGATGCGGATACCGGGGAAGACCGCGCGGCGCATGGTTAGCGTCGCTTGAATAGGCGCAGATCAGAGTGGGCGCGTCTGCCTGCATAGAAAAGAGGAGGAGATCGTGATGAACAGATGCTTGACCCGGAGGAACGTCCTCGCAGGCGCGGGCTTGGCCACCGGCGCGACTGGAATGTGGGCTGCCGTGCGCCCCACCCGTGCCTGGGCAGAGAGTAACTTCACCTTCTCGCTCGTCGCCGGCTCCTACGGGCGGGCGGAAATTCGGTCATTTGTAACGGAACCTGGCTTCGAAAAGAAGAACAAGATCTACGTTAGTTACGATTATGGAGCAAGTAACGTTCGCGCGGCGAAGGTGATGACGAGCTGCCACGAGCCGATCGTCACCGTCTACGACGCCTACCCTCAAGAGGCTGACCTGTTCGCCGACGGTGGCTGCATCCGTGGCTACGACCTCGATATCGTCACGAATTACAACGATATCCTCGACATCGTGAAGGAGCCATCGCGGAACGGGATCAGCGATTTCTACGCGGGCTATGCCGTTTTCGGTCTCGGAGTTACGTACAATTGGAAAGAGATTCCGCGGCCGCGCTCTTTCGAGGATCTCCTTTCTCCGCGCTTGAAGGGTCGCGTTGCAGTCCCCGCGTTCAGCTGGATAGCGCCGCAATTCCTTTACGGAGTTAACGCGGCACTGGGAGGCACGTCGGGCAACGTAGACAAAGGTTTTCGGTTCGTCGCGGACCTCGTGAAAAAGAACGATGCCATCATTCTTCCAAGTACAGACTCGGCGGACCATGCATTCACGACCGGCCAGATTGTCGCGATGCCGTTTTGGAACGGACGCACCAATATTTTGGCAAAGGATGGGGTGCCGGTAAAAGTCGTATACGTAAAAGGTTGGGTCTCGACGAGCTCCGGACTCTGTATCACGCGAGGCACGAAATTCGGCCGGGCGGCTAACTTACTCGTCAACAATAGCCTTTCACCCGACGCTCAAGTCAGCTTCATGCGGAGCGTAGGTTACCCACCATCGAATAAAAGGGCGGTGCTTCCGCCCGACATGACCGATTGGGGCGTGCCAACTGATGCATTAGGGCGGGTCGCCAAAATAAATTGGGACATCGTCGCCCGTAATATGGCGGCGAATCTCGAGCGCTGGAACAACGAGGTGCTAGGTTGACGACTCGTATCGGCGTGCATGTGAACGTGGCGAAGATCTGGGGCACTTGAAGAGGGTGAGAGCGATGATTTCCTATCGACCGACTATCTACGGAATGCGTCACGCCGTCGCTGCTGGACACTATCTCGCCGCAATGGCTGGTTTTTCCGTCCTTGAAGCGGGCGGCAATGCGGTGGATGCAGGATGTGCCGCTGGAATTGCACTTGGAGTGCTACAGCCGGATTTGGTGAACTTCGCGGGCGTGGCGCCGATTTTGATTCGAATGGCCGACGGCACCGTGGAAAACATCGCGGGCCTTGGGCATTGGCCGCAAGCGCTACCAGCGGACCTCTTTATGCGTGAGCATCATGGCACGATACCCGAGGGCGTTTTGCGTACCATTGTGCCGGCGGCCCCGGACGCGTGGATCACTGCACTCAAGCGGCGGGGCACGATGGGTTTCGGTGACGTTGCGTCCTCCGCCATACGGTTCGCCAAGGAAGGATTTGCCGTCTATTCGCTGCTCGCGGAATCGATCGAGACACGCGCGGCGCAATACGCGCGCTGGCCCCAGAACACGGCGATCTTTCTACCGAACGGCGTACCGCCGGCGATTGGCGCAAAATTCGTTCAGCACGATCTCGCTCGGACGATTCAGTTCATGGCGGATCAGGAGCATGCGGCAGCGGGGCGCGGTCGCGAGGCGGGGCTCGACGCGGCTCACGATGCGTTCTACCGTGGCGATATTGCCCGCGAGATCGCGGCGTTCCAGAAGGTCGAGGGGGGGCTCCTCTCGATGGAGGACCTCGGATCCTTCCACTCGCGGCTAGAGCCCGCTGTACGGCGGATGTGGCGCGGCCACGAAGTGATAGTTTGCGGTCCGTGGTGTCAGGGCCCGGCCTTGCTTGAGGCATTGCTTCTCGTGGAGCAGGTCGGGCTTGAGGGTCTTGAGCACAATTCCGCCGATTATCTGCACGTTTTAGCGGAATGCATGAAGCTCGCTCTCGCGGATCGCGAGTACTATTTCGGCGATCCGCGGTTCATCGACGTACCGCTCGATCACATTCTCGATTCCGAGACGATTGGAGAGCGCGCGAGGGCGGTGAAAAAAGACCGGGCGGCACCAGGAATGCCGCCTCGTCTCGCGGGCGCGGAGCCTCTCGATATCGCGGCATCGCGGATTGCCTTACCGCAGGTAGATGCCGATACGTCGTACGTCTGCGCCGTTGACCGTTGGGGAAACGCATTCAGCGCGACGCCTTCGGATGGATCGTCCACGGCGCCCGTTGTGCCTGGGCTCGGTATCATTCCGTCCGCGCGCGGCTGCCAGAGCAGGCCCGACCCCGCGCACCCATCGGGGGTTGCACCGGGGAAGCGCCCGCGTCTTACCCCTAACCCGGCGATGGTCGTCACCCGCTCGGGTGGCGTGATGCCGTTCGGCACGCCCGGCGGAGACGTGCAGACTCAAGCGATGCTGCAGGTCCTGCTGAACGTGTTCCACTTCGGCATGGACGTTCAGACGGCGATCGAGGCTCCCCGTGTTTCGAGCTACTCTTTCCCGTCGTCCTTCGCTCCCTTCGAGTATTTCCCAGGACGGCTCGCCGTCGAAGATCGGATCGATCGTAAGACGCGCGCCGAGCTCGCGCAGCGCGGCCACCAGATACACGACTGGCCGGATTGGACCTGGCTCGCCGGGAGCGTAGAAGCGATTCTGACGGACCCAAAGAGCGGGCTGATCGCTGCGGGAGCCGATCCAAGGCGACCTGCCTACGCCGCGGCGATCTAGCGGAAGGTGAGGTCGATGCGTTTCCGTTCGACCGCGCTATCGCGCGACAATCTGGGTGAGCGTATTGCCTCATCCAGGAATGCTCCCGAGTAAGCCGAGCATTGCCTCACCAGAATGCTCCCGACGCCGCTTGCTTGCCGTTCCTCTGGCTTCGCGCAGCACACTTCCCCCCTCGCCCAGGTTCGCCTGGTCGAGCTAGGCCCGCTCCGCGCGTAGCAACACCACATTGGGGTGAAAATCGAGGAACCGCTTCTGCCCACTCGTGAACCTGCCGACGTTCGGGGCGGTAGACGTGTTGATGCCCGTTCGCTCCAGCGAAGGACGATGGCGACCGCTTCGCCATCTCAGCTCGCTGAGGCAGCGATCAATGGCCCACAGCGGCGCTTACACAGACAATCAGACACCTCCCGGGATCCGGATACTCTTTTTTATTTTCAGTGGCCTGCTTGTCCCCTCCGTTCGCCGAAAGCGACGACGAACTTCAAGGGCAGGACACTAGCGCGATAGGAAGTCGAGCGACGCCAGCGCGTGCACCTTGGCGACGACGTTCAGTTCGTCGGCCAGGACATACTCATCCGGTCCTCCCATGTTGAACGGCGTCGGTCCGTAGACGATCGCCGGGATACCAGCGCGCCGATAGAGACGGGCGTCGCATCCGCCGACGCGCATGTTCACGACTGGAGGATGCCCGAGCAGCTTCGCGGCGGCCGCCACCGTGCAGCGGACGATGTCGGCGTTCGGGTCGGTGTAGGTCGGTTCGGAGCGACGGAGCACGCGCCAGTTCACGCCGGGCAGCGCACCGAGCAATGATCCAAGCGTCGTCTCCATTTCCGCGGTGGATATCCCGACGGGCAGGCGGATGTCCAACATCGCCATGGCTTTCGCGGGCACGAGATTCATCGAGATCCCGCCTTCGATCCACCCGACGTTCACCGTGACGTGGCGCAACGTCTCCGCCTCTCCCGTGCCGCTCAGGGACTCGGAAACCGGCGCGGCCAAGGCAATCGCGCGCGTCACGGCCTCGGGCGATCGGACGGCGGTGTCCCGGAGGGCGTTCAGGCGATCGAGGCCGGCGCGGAGGCGGTCGATCGCATTGACGCCGAGATGGACATGGGCGCCGTGCGCGGCTGTACCGGTCGCCTCGAGCTCAATCCAGAGAAAGCCCTTTTCGCCGAACCGGAGAACCTCGGGAGAGCCCACGTCGCCGATGATCACGGCGTCACCCCGCGCGTGCGGCACGTGCTTGATGAGCCACTCGGTGCCGAGCGGCCCCATCGTTTCTTCATCTCCCGCGAGCACCAGCACTGCCTCCCCGCGCCATAGGTCTCTCTGTTTCGCGAGCATCGCGAGAGCGCTGATCGACGCGGCGATCCCCCCCTTCATGTCTGCCGCGCCGCGCCCATAGAGCCGGCCATCGCGTACGGTCCCGCCGTATGGGTCAACGCTCCAGCGGCTTTCGTCTCCGACCGGATAGGTATCCAGATGGCCGTTCATGACGACGCGCTTGCCGGGCTGGGTCGCGCGGAGGCGGGCGACCACGTTCACGATCCGATCGGACGCGGGATAGAGCGCAACCTCGAGATCGGGGACGAGTTCGCGCAAAGCCGCCGCCGCCACCTCCGCGACCGCGCGTGTGTCACCGGGTGGGTTGGGCGAAGCCACGCTCACCAGCCGGCGTGCGATATCAAGCGTCTCTCTGTGCTCGTCGATCGCGCGGACGAACGCGTCCCGGGATGAAACCATCACGGCGTTCCTCGCAAAAATAGGACCGGAGCGCGAGCGGGCACGCGGTCATCAGACAGAGCAATCCGCAGGCCATCCGCGGGCCAGCGCGGCGCCGCCGGATGGTCTCCTCGGGCTCGTCCTCAAAAGCTCGCGTGGTTGATCGTCGCCGCACTCACCCCGTTGGCGCCGAGACCGTAGAGGGCAAGGATTTTCTTGTAGTCGCCGGTGTCTATCAGTTTTTGTAGTGCCGCCTGGATGGGCTTCGTGAGGCCCTTTCCTTTCGGCACCGCGATCCCGTCGGTCGCCGCCCCGATGGGTTTCCCCGCGGAGCGTACCTTGCCGTGTGAGATCTTCTCCACGTAGGAGAGTTGGGCGCGCGGACCCATCATGACGTCGGAGCGCCCGCCGACGACCGCGAGGAACATCTCGTTATTGCCCTGGAAGACCTGGATCTTGATGGGCGGATTTCCTGCCTGTTTGCAAAGACCGGTCTGCTTCGTCACGTACGCTTCTTCCACGCTGCCGCGCTCCACGGCGACCGAGAGGCCACAGAGTTTCGCGAGGTCGAGATCGTGGAGCTTGCTATCAGTGGCTACGAGGAAGCTCGATCCGCTGACGAGATAATCGACGAAATCGACCACCTGCTCGCGTTTCTTGGTGTCGAGCATGTCCGTGATTGCCAAGTCGAAGCGGCCCGACTGCAACCCGGGAATGATGTCGTCGAACGGCGAATTCGCGACCTTCACGTCCACACCGAGGACGTAGCCGATCGCGTTTGCGATATCGACTACCATGCCATTGATTTGAGAATGCTCATCGATCGATGCGTAGGGCGCGCCCGCGGTCGCATCTGTCGCCAGAACAAGAACGGACTTCTTGCGCACGGCCTCCGGCAACTGGTCGTTGAGCGAGCCTTCGAGATCGGGCGAGATGATCTCCTTTAGCGCGGGGCGCAGCGTCGGCGCTCCCGCCGCACGGGCAGCAATCGGCGTGAGGAAAAGTGCACTGCTGCCGGCGAGGGCAATCGTTTGCAAGCCGCGAGCGACGAAGATGCGCCGACAGAGGTCGTGGTAGGTGGTGCCGCTCATGTGAGTCTCTGCCTTCGCTCTTTTGCCGCCGCTTGCCGGAATGGAGGCGCCCGGCCGCCGCCGTCAGTTTAGCACGATCGCCGCCCGCACGCGACAGGCCGGGCCAGTTTCGAGCGCCTCGATCCGTGCCGGGATCCGGCCCATGGAGTGCACGCGGATAGCGGCGAAAGCCAGCGCCGGCCGAGCAGAACCCGCTGACGCAGGCAAGAGACCCCAAGCGCGATGACCGGGCGCGGATCGGCCTCCGATCGCAATCGTGCGATGGAACAAATACCTGGGGCATGGCGACTTCAGCATATGCGATGTCATCCTGCCCAGGGAGCCACCACGCGAGCGGTCGCGGATCAGACGTACCCGAGCCGTCGCCGGTCTCCTTCGCCGATGATCGGAGGAAGGGTCGGCTCCGTGCAGGCGGCGACGACGATGCACGCGGCGATGGAAGCGGCGGCCTTCAATTCCAAGATGGAAACCTTGTCCGGCGTGTCCGCGGGGGTGAGGAG
>JBOHMN010000758.1:0-6074 GCA_050730175.1 Acetobacteraceae bacterium
CGCTCCCGGAGACGTTCATCGGGCGGATCCGCGAGACCTATCCGTTCCACCCCTCGATCCGCGACATCGTCGCCCGGTTCGCGGAAAATCGCGGCTACCAGAAGACGCGGGCCCTGATCCGGCTGCTGAGGCTCGCGGTGCGCGGTGCGCTTAACGGTCAGGACAATGTGTTCCTGGTGGGCTTGCAGCATCTCGATTTCAACGACCAGGCGACGCTTGAGGAAATCCGCAAGATCAACGCCGCCTACACGAACGCGATCTCGCACGACGTCGCCGACCGGGGCAACGCGCTCTCCGAGAACATCGACGCGGCGGACGGGAACCGCATGGCCTCGTCGGTGGCCAAGATGCTGCTGATGTCATCGCTCTCGGCGGCGGAGACGCCGCTGCGCGGGCTCACCGATGGCGAGCTGATCGAAAGCCTGATCGATCCATTGGTGGATGTCTCGGAGATCAAGGGCGCGTTGAGCCGTCTCCAGGGCCAGGCCTGGTATCTGTTCCAGGGCGTGGATCAGCGCGTCTTCTTCGGCCAGACGGCCAATGTGACGGCGGAAATCACCGAGATCGCCCAGAACATCGCGGACGAGCAGGTGACGGCGACGCTCGCCGAGAAGCTCGCCGAGGTCTTCAGGGCGAGGAATGGTGCGGTCTATTCCGACAGGATGGCGATCCTGCCCGGCCTCGACGAGATCCATCTCGAGGACGAGCGGCCGTCGCTGGTGATTCTGGAACAGCCGCCCGACAAGCTGCCGGCGGAGTTCGTGGAATGGTGGACCCGGCAGGATCTGCAAAACCGGATTCTGGTGCTAGCGGTCGATCCGAATGCGGTCGCGACGCTCAAGCTGAGCGCGCGGCGGATGCGGGCGATCGGGCAGGTGGAGACGCGGATCCTGGCGCAGCACGGCAAGGGCTCGGCGCAGATGACCGAACTCGAAGGCGTGCGCGATCGGGAGGCCAACAACTTCACGAGCGCGCTCAGGGAGAGCTTCAAGACGGTCGTCTTCCCGGTGACGAAAATGCTCCGCCGAATCGAAGATTTCCGCATGGAGTTCCAGGGCAACGACTACCGCGGCGAAGGGCAGATTATCGAGACATTGACCAAGCGCGGCAAGTTCGTCCCGGCGGATCAGTTGGACGGCAAGTTTGAGACTCTCCGGCAGGACGCGGAGGAGCTGCTGTTCGACGCGGATGCGGTGCAGGCGGCTTCCTTGCGGCGCAACGCGGCGATTCGCCCGGGATGGTACTGGTTGCCGAGGGGCGGGCTCGATTCTCTCATCCGCATGGCCGTACAGCGCGGCTTCTGGCGCGAGAAAGACGGGCTTGTCGCCAAAAAGTGGGAACGGGTGGCGCGCGTCAGCGTGCGGCAGGACGGTTTTAGCCAGAACCCGCTGGTGGCGGGCCGCTTCCAGCTCAACGTCACGGCGGAAGATGCGGACCTGATTTACGTGTCCGAGAGCGGCCCGCCCGACCCGGCAAACGCGGCGAAGCTGGACGGGCTGGTTTACGAGACCGCCGCGCCCGCCGTGTGGTTCGTCGGCGTTGACTCGAAGGGTGTCGCGCGGAGTGGCGAGGCGTCTAAATGGCGGGCACCGATCCGTGTCAAGCCGGACGTGAAGCGGGTTTCCGGCGGCTTCCGCGTCGCGTGTCGGGCAACCCCGCGCGCCGCGATTGTCCGCGCCACCTTCGACGGCTCGGATCCGAAAACGGGCCCTGAGGTGCCGCAGGGCGAAATCGACGCCCCCAAGGACGCCATAAAGCTTCGGGTCATCGCCGAGTTCGACGGCCGATTTAGCGAGGAAGAGACGGCCTCGCTCGCAACGGGAGTCGGCGACAGAGCGGGCGGCGCGCCGGTCCGGCCGAAGGAGCCGCTGAAGCCCGATGCGCCGGCGCGGAGAACGGCGCGGTTCGAGCCCAAGGATACGGCCGCGGCCTTCGCGGCGCTCGACCGGCTGGCCAAGCCGCCCGGCGCTATGCTCTACGGCGGCGCCGTTGAACTGATCGGCGGGAGGGCCGAGAACGATTTCCTGACCCTTCGGCTTGGCGGCGGTACTGGTATCCCGGCTGTCTGCCTGGACAAGATGGTGAAGGAACTCGTCGAGCTGCTCGGGGTCGCTGCGCCGACGGTGAAGCTTCGCCTCGATGAGATTGCGTTTCCGTCGGGACGCGATCTTGCTTCATTCTCCGATGCGGCCGGCGAGGATTTCGACCGTATTGCGTGGAAGCAGGACTGAGAGCAATGGCGATCGCCGCCACGAGCTTCGATTGCGCCGACATCTACCGGGAGCACGCCTATCTCGTGCGGCTGACGAAGGGGCGGGACGCCACCGCCCAGGTGTTCGAGGTGTTCGGCGGCCTGCCCACCGGGCAGGAAGCGCAATGGGCGCCCGAGACGATTCTGCGCTGCGAAGTTCCGCGTGCGGCGTGGGATGCCATCTCGGCGGAGGCGCGGGGCGAGTTCAACCGGCGATTGAAGCAAGAGGGCAAGCCGCCGGGCCGCTGGGGTGCGGATGAGACTGCCGTGCAGCGGCTGTTCGGCAAGGAGCTGCTTGTGCTGCTGTGGGCTATCGAAGCCGCGGACGTGACGGAGGAGGAGATCGCGGTTGCTATTCGGAACTGGCACGGCCTGAAGCCGGAGGAGCGCTGGTGGCTCTACACGATGACGGCGGCAGCGACCGGGCTCGCGCACCAGAGTGGCATGGGCTGGCACGGCGCGTTGCGGCAGGCGCTCTGCTTCGGGACAAGGAGCGATGCCTTCCATCTCGGCGCCGTGGCGGGGCGCGGCACGCTCGCGCCTCGCGCGGACACGGTGGGCGCACACCCGAAGCGCAAAGCCCCGAGCCGCAAGAAGGCTGACGAACCGAGCCTGTTCTTCGCCCCCGCACAACCCGCTGAATTACCGCCCGCAAATGAACGAGAGCACCGCCGTCCGCCCCGCACGGCGCCTGGCGCCGCGTTTTTTTTGCAGAACGCGCCCTCGTTCATCGAGCGGCAGTTCCCCGTGGGCCGGCTTTCGGCGGAAGCCTACAAGGAGCGCAAGGCGAACGTCGGCCAGACGCTGACCGCACTCGGCTCCTACTGGAAGGGCCGCAAGCCGCTGATTCTCGCGCGGGCCGTCGTGCTCGGCTGCCTGCTGCCGGCGACGGAGGATGCTGCCGGCGATCTCGACATCTTCCTCAAGCTGATGGCGATGGATGACGCTGCATTCGGCCGGCGTTTCGATGGCGGCGCCGCTGCCTTCGCCAGGCTGTTTCCGGCAAATGCCGGCCTGGTCGCCGAGCAAAGGGGTCGGCGCGTGGTCTGGCGCGACGATTTGCCGGAGAGCGAGCGGCAGGCACCGATCGGCGAAGCCTTCGCGAGCCTGCCCTATGCGGAGCGGCTGAAGCATGTGCGCCGACCGGAAGAGTGCGACGAGGCGGAGTTGCTGGCGCCGATCTGGCGCGACGTGAACCGCCATCTCGGAACGGCGGCGCAGAGCGTGCCGGAGCTTGTAGAGCAGCTCGGGATTGCGCGGTTCGGCCATCGCCCGAAGGTCGCGGACACATTCTGCGGCGGCGGATCGATTCCGTTCGAGGCGGCACGCATGGGTTGCGACGTCTATGCCTCCGATCTCAACCCCATCGCCTGCATGCTGACCTGGGGTGCGTTCAACATCATCGGCGCATCGAAAGAGAAGCGCGCCGAGATCGAACGCGCACAAAAGGAGGTGGCGGCCGCGGTCGATGCCGAGATCACGCGGCTCGGCATCGAGCACGATGCCCAAGGAAACCGCGCCAAGGCCTATCTTTATTGCCTCGAGACGCGCTGCCCGAAGACCGGCTGGATGGTGCCGATGGCGCCGTCCTGGGTGATTTCGAAGACACGCAATGTGGTCGCGAAGCTGGTGCCCGATCATGCGAACCAACGATATGATACCAGCCAGCGAAATCATTGACTCTCCCGGCGGATGCTATCTCGCTGAAAAAGCTCGGATTCCACGCCCTGACAAGAGTCAACCTTTCTGCGGGTTGGTATGAGATCGAGATTCATGCCGGCGTAACGGCTGCGGAAATGGCGGAGGCCGAGCAGGGCACCGTACGCGATGGCCGGTTGGTGCATCCCAAAAATCCGGAACGGTCCGGGGTGGAAATCAAGACGATCCGCGGCGATTATCGCGGTGCAGACGGCGGCACGCGCAACCGGCTGCGGCTCAGGGAGAAATCGGATTTCGTGCCGCGGCCCGACGACATTTACCAGGAGCGGCTCTACTGCATCCAGTGGATCACCAAGGAGACGCTCGGCAAGGGGCGGCAGGAGACGTTCTTTGCCACCGTGACGGAGGAGGATCTCGCGCGCGAGCGCGAGGTCGAGACGATCGTGCGCGACAATATCGCGCGCTGGCAGAACGAGGGTCTGGTTCCCGACATGCCGATCGAGCCAGGCGAAAACACGACGCAGCCGATCCGCGAGCGCGGCTGGACGCACTGGCATCATTTGTTCGGGGCGAGGGCGCTGTTAACTCTCGCACGGATGCAGGCAAGCGTACGCTATGGGCTGGCCGAGCGGGCTCAGCTTCCGGGAATCTTGAATCTGTACTCACGGCTCTGCAGCTGGCATAACGACGGCCGGAAAGGAGGGCTGCAGAACGTGTTCTCCAACCAAGCGCTAAACTGCTTGAATAACTACGGGGCTCGCGGCTTCTCCGACATCAGGGGCTATATCATCTTCAACGGACCGATCGAGCTAGTGCGGCGACCGCTGGCTATCACGTCGCAGAACGCGGCAGCCGCAGGGCCTCCGGCTCACGTCTGGGTCACCGACCCGCCCTACGCTGACGCGATCAACTACCACGAGATCACTGAGTTCTTTATCGCCTGGCTGCGCAAGAATCCACCGCCGCCGTTCGATCGATGGACCTGGGATTCGCGGCGTGATCTCGCGATCAAGGGCAAGGAAGAAAAGTTCAGGCGCGACATGGTCGCCGCATACGCCGCCATGACGCGCCACATGCCGGACGGCGGGATGCAGGTCGTGATGTTCACGCATCAGGACGCCGGCGTCTGGGCCGATCTCGGCGGAATCCTCTGGGCCGCCGGCCTCCGGGTGACGGCTGCATGGAACATCGTGACAGAGACCGCAAGCGCGCTGAAAGAGGGGAATTACGTTCAGGGCACCGTTTGTCTCGTGCTCCGCGAGCGCATGGGCGAGGCCAATGCGCGGCGAATGGAAATCGAGGCCGAGATCGAGAAGGCGGTGGAGGCGCAGCTCGCCCGCCTGACCGCGCTCGATGATTCCTGGCACGAACGGACCAATGCCGAAGCGCTCTACACGGACGGCGACCTGACGATGGCGGCCTACGCCGCCGCGTTGCAGGTTGTCACGGGCTATTCCACCATCGACCGCGAGCCGCTCGATCGCGACCTCTATCGCAAGCTCGCGAAGGGCGAGAAGACGATGCTGCGCGGTCTCGTGGACTACGCGGCGCAGGTCGCGAACGGGCTTCTGGTGCCGGAGGGTTTCCCCGGCGAGATGTGGCGGGACCTCGGTGCTGCCGAGCGCTTCTATGTGCGGATGCTGGATATGGAAGCGAAGGGCTCGTCCAAGGTCGCGGACTTCCAGAATTTCGCGAAGAGCTTCGCGTTCGCGGACTACGCGGATCTCATGGCCTCCACCACGGCCAATGCGGCTGCGCTTGCCGGCGCCGCCGAGCTCAAGGGCCGGATGCTCTCGGGAGACGGGTTCTTGGGGACGCAACTCCGCCAGGTCCTGTTCGCGATCTGGAAGACGATGGAAGGCGCCGAGCGCGATCCGAAACGGGGCGTGACCATCCTGAAAACGGAATACGCGGCCGACTACTGGCAGCGGCGGCAGAAGCTGATCGGGCTTTCGGAGTACGTCGCCTTGAAGGCACGGCGCACACGCCCGGAGGAAAGCGCTGCCGCGCACGAGCTTGCCGAGGCGCTGAAGCTCGACCGCGTGTAGTGAATGCGGGCGACGCGCTATTTCCTGGAACAGGTGCTCCGCAAACGGGCCTATATCGTGTCCGAATGGTGCGAAGCGGTCGTCCAGGCACCGCTCCGTCGGGAAGTGCCGCCCGA
>JBOHMN010000759.1:0-3095 GCA_050730175.1 Acetobacteraceae bacterium
CTTCCTGCACCGCGGTATCATCAGCCTGCGGTGGAGGTTGCGGCAGCGGCGGCAACTTGTAGCCGAGATACTGTTCCAGCACCTCGTCGGGAGACCCATCAGCCCGCACCTTACCCTGATCCAGCCATATCACCCGCGAGCACCACGCCCGCACCGTTTCCATCATGTGCGAGGAGAGAACAAGTATCTCCGCACCCCGTACCATGCTCTCGAGACGCTCCCGCGCCTTCTCCATGAAGCTCGCATCGCCTGCCATGAACCATTCGTCCATCAGTAGCACTTGCGGGCGAATCGCCGTTGCCAATGCGAATCCAAGCCGTACCATCATCCCTGTACTGTAGAGTCTGAGCGGGAGATGCAAAAAATCGCCGAGCTCGGAGAAGCTCCGCACATTCTCTTCAATCCTTTTCGTCGCCTCCTTCGAAAGGTTGTCGTAAAGCCCGCGCAGGCGAATATTCTCAAGTCCTGTGAGCTCTGGGTTCGTCCCGAGATTCGGATCAAGAAGCGCAGTCAGGCTGCCCTCGATACGCACGTGCCCGAGCACCGGTTCGTAGATCCCCGCAAGCACGCGAAGCAGCGTCGTCTTGCCGGCGCCGTTGCGGCCAATCAGGCCGAGCCTATCGCCGGTGCGAAGCTCGAAGTTGATCCCACGCAGTGCTTGCACCACGACCCGGCTCTGCCGATCCTTGCCGACGCGCCCCGAGGCGGCGGCAAGCACCGTCTTTTTCAAGCTCCGGCTCGAACCATGATAAAGCGGAAAATCGACCGCCACACCGCTTACTGAGATGCTTGCCATCGCTCCTGGCGACCTGCGCTTCCCGCTATACCCAAAACGCAACCCGATGGCGGGCGCGCACGAAGATGAGCCAGGAAAGCCCTGCAACCAGCATGCTGTACCCGACCGCACTCAGCCAGATCAGCACGCTCGGGGCATGACCAAGCAGCGGACCGCGCACCACCTCGAGCAATGTGTAGAAAGGATTGATCGGCAGCAGGCGCTGCCAGTGCGCGCTGAGCGTCGAGGGCACCCAGATGATCGGGCTCACGAAGAACCCGATCTGCATGACGCTCGCGACGATCGGCGGGATGTCCCGGAAGCGCGCGCAGAACGCACCGAGCAGGAAGGCAACCGCGATCCCATCCACCAGCCAGAGTGCGAAGCCAGGCAAGGCATAAAGACCGGCGGTTCCCGGCCGCACGGAGAAAATAAGAAATACCACGACGATCACTGGAAAATTGTGCGCGAGCACCAGGACGTTCCGCACCAGCATGCGGCCCGCATACAGGAAGAATGGGAGCCGCATCGAGCGGATCGTTGCCTCCGCCTGCATAAAACAGGTACAGGACTCGCTCACAATCGTACTGAGAAATGCCCAGAGGATCATCGAAAGAGCAAGAAACGGCAGATATGAGTGGAGGTCGGTGTGAAACAACGCCGAGTAGAGGAAGCCCAGGGCGGCAATCATGATCGCCGTCGACAGGGTAAGCCAGAACGGTCCGAGCACCGACCCGCGATAGCGGAGCACGATGTCGAAGAAGCCGAGCGACCAGATCAGACGCCACAGCCGAAGACCCTCGCGGATATCGTCGACCGCGAGCGCCTGGCGCATCCCGAAGCCGAGATTCGGCCTGAGCTCAACGACCGGCTCCAGCGCTCCGGCTCTTTCCGGCGGCTGTCCAAGCAAGACCGACCCTTCCATGCCGCCCGCGCTAGCCTATTCGGGGGGCGCCGGCAACCCGCCGCTGCTCAGCCCTGCGCCGCCGGGGCAAGGCGCGTTTCCGCCCCATGGACGATCATCACCCTCTCCCCGCGCCGAAGCCTCAACGCATCCCCTTGTATCACCGAGATCGTCTGCCCGTCGTCCACGCGGACGATGAACTCGCTCGCACCGCCCGGCATCGTCTCTTGGACCCCGCTTTCAGCCTGCCCCTCGATCGCGGTCAGGATACTCGCCCGGATATCGCCACCGCCGACGCTTCCCGCTTCCCCTGGCGCCGCGCCGCCCTCCCCGATCATGATCGGACGCTCCACAAGAATGGTGCCGTAGGAGAGATCAACCGGATGCGTAACCGCCGAGGCGCCCCCCGCGGAGAGCGGAACCGCCGTGGTGGTTTTGCCGGCGCAGCCGGCCAGAACGAGCGCGATGAGCACGCAACCGTACCCTGCCCGCATAGGCTGTTCCCCCTGACCTCCGCCATTGTGCCCGCATTCCGGCCCGCCGGCACGACACGTTTCAGCGAAGGCTTGCCCCGAGGCTGGTATTACGGTAAAGAGGTTGCACCCGATTCTTGCCCGATCGCCTCAACTACGGCCAGTCGGCCGTTGTCCTTCTGTTCCGTGCTGATGGATTCGCCGCCGAATGAGACGGATACGTCTGCTCCCATCGCTTCCCCTCTTTGCCGCCCTCGCGCTGCTCTCGGCGTGCGCAAGTCACGCGCCCCGCCTGAATTCGCGAGAACAAGCCGCCCGCTACGCATCTATCGCTCCGCGAGGCTACTCGGCGCCCGGCCCCCCTTCGGACCCATGGGGTCCCTACATCGCGTTCGCGTCGCAGCGCTTCAACGTGCCGGAGCCCTGGATCCGCGAAGTCATGGGCGTCGAGTCGGGCGGCCAAGAGTATCTCAACGGTGAACCGATCACCTCCCCTGCCGGCGCGATGGGCCTGATGCAGGTGATGCCGGACACCTACCAGGAGCTCGAGGCAGAGTACGGCCTCGGCAGCAACCCCTACGACCCGCGCGACAACATCCTCGCCGGCACCGCCTACCTCCGTGAGATGTACGACCTTTTCGGCTCGCCAGGATTCCTTGCCGCCTACAACGCCGGCCCCGAAGCATACGAGGAGCACCTCACGCGCGGCGTGCCGCTGCCCTGGGAGACTCGCCACTACGTCGCCATGATCGCGCCGCAGATCCGCGGGGTCTTACCGGGCACGAGTGGCACGCAGTTTGCCATGAACACCACGCGGACCCGGCTGCCCCCCCCGCCGGTTAGACGCCCCCCGAGCGTCATCAGAGTCGCCCAACTGCGCCAGCTGCCGCGCCCGGCGATGCCGCCGCCGGTACGGCGGGCCGCGCCGCCGCCGCCCCTGCCG
>JBOHMN010000760.1:0-8354 GCA_050730175.1 Acetobacteraceae bacterium
CACCAACCCGGCGGGGGACATCTTCGGCGGCTGGGTGATGTCGCTCATGGATCTCGCCGCCGGGCTCGCCGCACGCGAGTACGCAAACGGCCGGGTGGTCACCGCGGCGGTCTCGCACCTGAGTTTCCTTGCCCCGGTGAGGGTGGGGGACGCGGTCTGCTGCTATGCCGACCTGGTGCGCACGGGTCACACCTCGATGGTGCTCGAGATCGAGACCTGGAGGCTGCCGCAAGGGCGAAGAGGCGAGCGGCAGAAGGTCACGGAGGCGGAGTTCACCATGGTCGCGGTGGACGAAGAGGGCCGTCCGCGCCCGCTCTGATTTTCCCGCTCCGCTTGCCCTTCCGGCTTGGGCGTCAGCGAGATTTCGACTTGCCCCGGCGCGACACGGCCGAGAGTGGCGCCAAGGGTCTGCATGAGGCCCTGCTTGATGAAGCTGGACCTGATGCGTTGCTCAAGGCTGTTTTCCTCATCGGCCACTCTCTCACCTCCGGGCTGCCGCCTCCGCCCAGCGTAAGGTGACTCTGCCACGGCACACCGGCAACGCGTCGAAGAGCCGCTCTCTCTTGACGCTCCCGGCAATCAAGAACAAAATAGGAACATGAGTTCCACCCTCGCTCATCTCCGCGCCCGTATTCAACGGCTCGAACGGCCGGCAGAGCGCCGGCGCGAGGTGCTCCAATTCGGCCTCGCCGCGATCGATAGGCATTTGCCCGGCGGTGGCCTGGCGCTCGGCGCCCTGCACGAAATCGTGGGTGGCGCGGCAGATGGCGCGGCCACTTCGTTCGCCGCCGGCCTGCTCGCGCGCCTTTCCGGGCCGGTGCTCTGGTGTCACGGCGCAGGCGGCCTTTTCCCACCCCTCTTCCCCCCTGGCCTCGCCGGCGCCGGACTTGCCCCGGATCGCGTGATCCATTGCGAAGCCGGCGTCGAAAAATCGGTGTTGCTGGCTATGGAAGAAGGGCTCGGCCAGCCTGGCCTCGCCGCCGTCGTCGGCGAATTGTCCCATCTCCCGATGCTCGCCTCCCGCCGCCTCGCCCTCGCCGCGGAAACTTCCGGCGTTCTCGCCCTCGCCCTCGTCCAGCCAGCAAAAGAAGGAAAAATCGTGCCCAACGCAGCCGCAACGCGCTGGCACGTCTCCCCTTTTCCCGCACCGCGCCCGCCTTGGCCGGGTGTCGGGCGGGCGTTTTGGCAACTCGATCTCGTCCGCTGCCGCGGCCGGGCCGCGGCATCCTGGGTGGTGGAGGCATGTGATGCGACGGGTCGTCTCGATCTGGCTGGCCTCTCTTCAGGCCGACCTCAGGCGTCGCTCCGGGAACATCGCGCCCGCGCCTGAGGCCTCTCTCCGCGCTCTCGCCACCTGGTGCCTGCGCTACGCCCCGCTCGTCGCCCTTGATCCGCCGGACGGTCTTTGGATCGACATCTCCGGCTGCGCACATCTTTTCGGAAATGAATCCGCCCTGCTCGCCGATCTCCTCGCCCGCCTCGCCGCCGCCGGCCTGACTGCCCGCGCCGCCATCGCAGAGACACCGGGTGCCGCGCACGCACTCGCCCGTTTCAGCACTACGCGTGAGGCCATCGCACCGGCGGGCAGCCTCGCCACCATCCTCGCCCCCCTGCCGCCGGCCGCGCTGCGTCTTCCGGAAGAGGCCGCCGCCCTCGCCGCACGCCTTGGCATCACCTCTGTCGCCGCGCTTGCCGCCTTGCCGCGCGGTCCGCTCGCCCGCCGCTTCGGAGCGGCCACCCTCCATCGGCTGGATCAGGCGCTCGGCCGCGCTCCCGAGCCGATCTCACCCCTCCCTCCACCTGCGGCGCTCGCTGCGCATCTCGCCTTCCCCGAGCCGCTCCTCTCCGCCGAGGCGCTGTCCGCCGCCATCGGCAGACTCGCCTCCGCTCTCTCTGCAATGCTCGAGCGGAAGGGCCTCGGCGCGCGCCAGCTCGATCTCTTCTGCGAGCGTATCGATCGCGCCGTGATCGCCGTGCGCATCGGCACGGTGCGACCGAGCCGGAACGCCCCGCATCTCGCGAAGCTGCTGCTCCAGCATCTCGAAGAGGTCGATCCTGGGCCTGGTGTCGAGGCGATGCGGCTGCACGCGCGCCTTGCCGAGCCCATCGCCACCGGCGCGACGGTGACTGCTTTCTCTGGCGCTGCTTTCCCTGGCGCCGTTTTCTCTGGCGAAGCGGGCAACCCTGACCTTTCGATGCTGCTTGATCGGCTGGCGAACCGCTTCGGGCCGGCCTGCCTCTACCGCGTCCAGCCGCTCGAAAGCGACGTGCCGGAGCGCGCCGTCCGCCATCTGCCCCCGCTTGCTCCATCGCGGGGCAAGACCTGGCCGCTCCGCTTGCCGCGTCCCTCCCGCCTGCTCTCTCCACCCGAGCCAGTCAGCGCCCTCGCCCTTCTGCCCGACAGCCCGCCCGCCCGGTTCGTCTGGCGCGGAGAGCGCCATCGCCTCACCGCCGGGGACGGCCCCGAGCGCATCTTCGGCGAATGGTGGAAACGGGATTCCGAAACCCTCGCCGTGCGCGACTATTTCCGCGTCGAGGACGAACAAGGCCGCCGCTTCTGGCTCTATCGCCGCGGCGACGGCGCGGATCCGAAAACCGGAGACGGCGGCTGGTTCCTGCACGGTTTTTTCTAAGCTTGGATTCTTGCGATGCCAAAAGATGCACTTTCCCCAGCCACACTCGAGGAACTTCGCGAATCGCTTTCCTTCGCGCTGCGCTTCGAAGGCCGCAAGCGCGTGCATCACGCCGACGAAGTGATGGCCCGCATCACCGCCGAGCGCCTGATCCAGCATCTCGAGCGCTCGGGCTACGTGGTGATGAAGCGCCCAGCCAGCGCCGCGCCGAGCACGAAGGACTTTCCCGGCAGCGGACCCTCCGCGGGCAGCGGCGATGCACCATGACCGCCCGCTATGCCGAGCTTCAGGTCACCACCAATTACAGTTTCCTGCGCGGCGCCTCCCATCCCGAAGAGCTGTTCGCCGAAGCCGCCCGGCTCGAAATCCCCGCCCTCGGCATCACCGACCGCGCCACCCTCGCAGGCCAGGTCCGCGCGCACCTCGCTGCTGCCGCCACCGGCGTTCGTCTCGTCGTCGGCTGTCGCCTCGATCTCGCCGACGCGGAGGGCGAAAAATCCGTCCTCGTCTATCCGCGCGATCGCGCCGCCTACGCCCGGCTTTGCCGCCTGCTGACACTTGGCAAGAGCCGTGCCGGCAAAGGCCGCTGCCGGCTCACTTCGGACGACCTCGCCCACGACGGAGAAGGCCTCGAGGTCGTTCTCGTTCCCGATCTGCCTGGCCCTGCCCTCGATGCCGCCCTGGCGCGCTTCGCCGCCGATTTTCCCGCTCATGCCTGGCTCGCCCTCACCCTCCGTCGCCGCCCGAACGATGCCGAACGCCTCGAGGCTCTGGCCGAGGCGGCTCGCCGCGCACGAGTTCCGCCGCTCGCCACCAACGATGTGCTGCACCACGTCCCGGAACGCCGCATCCTCGCCGACGTGCTTGCTTGCATCCGCGAGAAATGCACGATCGACGCAGCAGGTTTCCGCCGCGAGTGCTCCGCCGGCCGGCATTTGCAGCCGCCCGCCGAGATGGCGCGGCTGTTCGCCCGCCATTCCGCGGCGATCGCGAACGCGGCCGAGCTTCTCGCGCGCTGCCGCTTCTCCCTCGCCGAGCTTCGCTACCAGTACCCGAAAGAAACGTCGCCGGGCGCAACGCCGCAGCAGCAGCTCGAACGTCTGACCTGGGAAGCGGCTCCCCGCCGCTATCCCGGCGGCGTGCCGGAAGCCGTCACCCGCCAGCTTCGCCACGAGCTTTCCCTGATCGCCGAGCTCGCCTACGCGCCCTATTTCCTCACCGTCCACAACATCGTCCGCCATGCCCGCGCACGCGGCATTCTCTGCCAGGGGCGCGGCTCCGCCGCCAATTCCGCCGTCTGCTACGTGCTCGGCATCACCAGCATCGATCCCACGCGCTCCGGCCTGCTGTTCGAGCGCTTCATTTCCGCCGCCCGCAAGGAGCCGCCCGATATCGATGTCGATTTCGAGCACGAGCGGCGCGAAGAGGTGATCCAGTGGGTGTACGACACATACGGCCGTGACCGTGCCGCGCTCACCGCGATCGTCATCCGCTACCGCCCGAAGAGCGCGTTCCGTGACGTGGGCAAGGCGATGGGCCTCGGCGAGGAGAGAATTGCCGCGCTCTCCGCCGAAATATGGGGCACCAGCGAAGCGGATTTCGCCGTCCCCTTACAAGCCTGCGCCGATCGCCGGCTCCGCCTCGCGCTCGATCTGGCCCGCCACCTGATCGGCTTTCCCCGCCATCTCTCCCAGCATCCCGGCGGCTTCGTCCTGACCGAGGACCGGCTCGACGAACTCGTCCCGATCGAGCCCGCGGCCATGCCGGATCGCCAGGTGATCGAGTGGGACAAGGACGATATCGACGCGCTCAACTTCATGAAGGTCGATGTGCTCGGCCTCGGCATGCTGAGCTGCCTTCGCCGCAGCTTCGAGCTGCTCGCCGAACACCGCGGGATCGGTCTCGATCTTGCCGCCATTCCGCCCGAAGATCCGGCCACTTACGAAATGATCCGGGCGGCGGATACGCTCGGCGTCTTCCAGATCGAAAGCCGTGCCCAGCGCGCGATGCTGCCGCGGCTTGCTCCCCGCACCTTCTATGATCTCGTGATCGAGGTCGCGATCGTCCGGCCGGGCCCGATCCAGGGCGAGATGGTTCATCCTTATCTCCGCCGCCGCCAGGGGCTGGAGCCGGTCAGTTTTCCCACCCCCGAACTTGAATCCGTGCTCGGCCGCACGCTCGGTGTGCCGCTCTTCCAGGAGCAGGCAATGCGCGTCGCGATCGTCGCCGCCGGCTTCACCGCCGGGGAAGCGGATGGCCTGCGCCGCTCCATGGCAACCTTCCGTTTCACCGGCCAGGTCTCGCATTTTCGCGAGAAGATGATCGCCGGCATGGTGCGGAACGGGTACACGAAGGAATTCGCCGAACGTACCTTCCGCCAGATCGAGGGCTTCGGCTCCTACGGCTTCCCGGAAAGCCACGCTGCCTCTTTCGCCCTCATCGCCTACGCCAGCAGTTGGCTGAAATGCCATCACCCGGACGTTTTTTGCGCCGCTCTCCTGAACAGCCAGCCGATGGGCTTTTATGCCCCCGCGCAGATCGTGCGCGATGCCAGGGAGCACGGCATCGAAGTCCGCCCGGTCTCCGTCAATGCGTCCCGCTTCGACTGCACGCTCGAGCCGACCCGCGGCTGCCATTTCGCGGTCCGCCTCGGTTTTCGCATGGTCAAGGGATTTTCCGCAGCCGAGGCTGCCCGCCTCGTCGCCACGCGCGGTGAGCGCCCGTTTACTTCCATCGCGGATTGCGCCAACCGCAGCTTGATTCCACCGGCCCAGCTCGAGCACCTCGCCGCAGCCGACGGGTTTTCCGCCCTCGGCCGCGATCGCCGTCAGGCGCTCTGGGCGGTGCGCGGCCTTCCCGCAGCGCCGTTGCCGCTGTTTGCGGCCGCCGGCGGTGAACGAACGCCCGAACCCGCCGCCGCCCTCACCCCGATGACAGAAGCCTCCGAGGTCACCGGGGATTACCGCACAACCGGTTTGAGCCTCCGCCGCCACCCGCTGTTTTTCCTTCGCAACGAACTGTCCCGCCGCAACATCGCCCCGTGCGCCCGCCTGACCGCCGCCCGCCCTGCCACGACGCTCACCGTCGCCGGGCTCGTCCTGATGCGTCAACGACCCGGCAGCGCCCGCGGCGTCACCTTCATGACGATCGAAGACGAAACAGGCGATGCCAACCTCATCCTCTGGCCTGATATCTTCGAACGGAATCGTTCCCTCGTCCTCGCCGCCTCTCTCATCGCCTGCACCGGGAAGATCGAGCGCGAGGGTCCGGTGATCCACCTCATCGCCAGTCACCTCACCGATCTCTCTTTCCTGCTGGCTTCCCTGGAGGCGGAAACCGCTCCGCTCCGCATCCCGGCGCGCAACTTCCGTTGAGGCGCATCCCGCCCGTGCTATGTTTCCCGCGTGACAGCCGCGCTCAAAATCCCCGTGCGGATGACGCTGGCCGAGTTCCTGGCCTGGAACCCGCCCGGCGGCCGGACCTGGCAGCTCGTCGATGGCGAGCCGCACGCCATGGCTCCCGCCAGCCGCACGCACGGTGCCATCCAGGGCGAGCTTGGCAGCCTCATCCGCAACCACCTCCGTGATCGCGGCAGCTCTTGCACGCTGATCGTCGCATCGGGCGTGATCCCGCGCGTCCAGTCCGAAACCAACATCCGCGTCCCCGATCTCGCCGTCACCTGCTCGCCTTACGCCGCCGAAGAGGCCGCGCTCACCGATCCGGTCCTGTTGATCGAAATCCTCTCACCCAGCAACCAGGCGGAAACCTGGGCGAACGTCTGGGCCTACACCACGATCCCGAGCGTCAAAGAAATTCTCGTCGTGCATACTGCCGCGATCGGCGCTGAGCTTTTGCGCCGCAACCCCGACGGCACCTGGCCCGCGCAGCCCGCACACCGCGAAGCCGGAGAACTCTTCCTCTCCAGTATCGATTTCCGCGTTCCCCTCACCGCCCTCTACCGCACCACCCGCCTCGCCAAGCCGTGAGGCCCGCGTTCCGCGCCGTCACCCCCGCCCGACGAACGGCATCTTGGTCGCCATGACGGTGAGAAAAAGCGCGTTCGCGTCTCCCGGCAACCCGGCCATGAACACCACCGAACGCGCCACGTTTTCGACATCCATCAGCGGCTCCGGGCGCACGCTGCCGTCTGCCTGCGCAACACCTTTTTCCATTTTTGCGGCAAGTGGCGTCAGCGCGTTGCCGATATCGATCTGCCCGCAGGCGATATCGTATTTGCGCCCATCGAGGGCGATCGACTTGGTCAGGCCCGTCACGCCATGCTTGGTCGCATTATAGGGCGCCGCATTCGGCCGCGGCGCGTGCGCCGAGATCGAACCGTTGTTGATGATCCGCCCGCCCATCGGGCGCTGCGCTTTCATAGTCCGGAACGCCGCTTGCGCGCAGAGAAACGAACCCGTGAGGTTGGTCGCCACCACGCGCGACCATTGCTCGAACGAGAGTTCATCGAAACCGATTGCCGGTGCGCCGGTACCGGCGTTGTTGAACAGGAGATCGACCCGCCCATACTTCTGTTTGGTCGCCGCAAACAGCGCATCGACCGAAGCCGGTTCGGTCACGTCTGCCGGCACCACCAGCAAGTCCGCGCCGGCATGACCGAGCCGCGCCGTCTCCTCCAGCGCATCTTTGCGCCGCCCGGCCAGCACCGTCGCATAACCGTCGCGCGCCAGTGCCAGCGCCACCGCCCGCCCGATGCCGCTGCCCGCTCCCGTCACCACCGCAACTTTCCCGGCCATTTCCACCTCTCGATTCCGAATCGGCTGGAGGCTAGCCGATGCGACCGGATGCGGCTACTCCGCGACCGCCCGCATGCGAGCGATCAATGCAGCCTTCCCCTCGAAGCCGATGCCAGGGAGCTCGGGAAGCCGGATATGCCCGTCTTCGACCGCGACCCCATCGGGAAACCCCCCGTAAGGCTGAAACAGATCCGGATAATTCTCGTTGCCGCCGAGCCCGAGGCCGGCCGCGATATTGAGCGACATCTGGTGCCCGCCGTGCGGGATCATCCGGCTCGGAGACCAGCCGGCTGCCCGCACCACCGCGAGCATGCGCTGGTATTCGCAAAGTCCGTAGGAAAGCGCGCAGTCGAATTGCAACCAATCGCGGTCCGGCCGCATGCCGCCGTAACGCAACAGGTTGCCCGCATCCTGGTGGCTGAACAAATTCTCCCCGGTTGCCATCGAGCCCGGATAGAACGCAGCAAGCGCTGCCTGCAAAGCGTAATCCAGCGGATCGCCCGGCTCTTCGTACCAGAAGAGCGGATATTCTTTGAGCATTTTCGCGTAGGCGATGGCGGTCTCGAGATCGAAGCGCCCGTTCGCATCGACGGAAAGGCGCGCCTTGCCGTCGATTTCCTGCAGCACCGCCTGGAGGCGCCTTCTGTCTTCCTCGATCGGCACGCCACCGATCTTCATTTTCACGACCGTGTAGCCGCGCGCGATATAGCTCCGCATCTCCGCGCAAAGCGCCGCGAGATCCTTGCCCGGATGGTAGTACCCGCCGGCCGCGTAGACGAAGACGCGCGGATTTGCCGCGCGGTCGTGCCGCTCCGCGAGCAGACGGAACAGCGGCTTTTCCGCGATCTTCGCAACGGCGTCCCAGACTGCCATGTCGATCGTGCCGACCGCGACCGAACGTTCGCCGTGCCCGCCCGGCTTTTCGTTCTGCATCATCACTGCCCACACCCGGTCGGGGTCGAGATTG
>JBOHMN010000761.1:0-31018 GCA_050730175.1 Acetobacteraceae bacterium
GCTTCACACCCGATGAGTGTCGCAACGACATCAAGGACGCTGGCCATTTCCATTCAGCGTGACATTGCTCCAGGGCGCACCGCCTTGACGTTGACAATTGCCCAATTAGGCCAGTTCGCGAAACCCGCAAGGTAGGAAAAGGCGCGCTCCGGGTCGCAGCCGCTCGTAACCGTTTTGGTTATGGAACGCAAAGTGGTGCGGGGCCTCGACCCCATGCCACGCCGGCTCCTGTGTCACATCCAGGTTGCAGCATTTTCCCAGGTTGCAGCAATTCCCCAGGTTGCAGCAATTTCTATGAATGACAGCCCCTGCGCATGCCGGCAAGGCCGTCCGAACGTCCTGCCACCCGGGAGCACAGCGCTTGACACTCGCTCCGCGCACTGCCCATTATTCTCGCGCGCGCAGCCGCTCGAGGAGGGGAGGATGTCCTTGGCGCTGGAAACCTATGCTGCAACGGGCGAGGCCGCATCGGCCATGCGCGCCCGCCGCGGCGCACGTTATCTCGGTGGTGGAACGTTGCTCGTGCGGGCCCTCAACGAGGGCGACCTCGCGATCGAAACACTCATCCGCGCGACCGCTCCCGATCTGTCGGCGATCACTCTCTCCGCCGGGCGGGTCACCATCGGTGCCGCCGTCACCATGGCCGCGATCTCCGCCCGTCCTGAGCTCGGCGCCCTCGCCCGCGCCGCCAGCGGCGTCGGCGGCCCGGCCGTGCGCAATATGGCAACCATCGGCGGCAATCTCTTCGCCCCGCCGCCCTACGGCGATCTCGGCGCGCCGCTGCTCGCGCTCGACGCGACCATCGCCAGCGAATCCGACGCCGGACCCGAGGAAATTCCGCTCGAGGCGTTCTACGCCCGCCGCGAACATTGGCCGCCCGGCACCATCGTCACCGCCGTTTCCTGTTCGCGTGCGCGCCTTGCCAACCTTCGCTTTCTCAAAGTCAGTCGCGTCAGGCCGAAGGGCAGTGCCGTCCTCACCATCGCCGCCGTGCTGACCCAGGAACAGGGTGCCGTCACCGCCGCGACGATCGCGCTCGGTGGCATGGCCGCAACACCGATGCGGGCCCGCGCCACAGAGAAGGCGCTGCTCGGCCGCCCGCTCACCCGTGACGGCATCCGGCCTGCGCTTGCCGCAGCCCTCGACGGCACTTCCCCGCCGACGGATGCCATCGCCAGCGCCTGGTATCGGCGCGCGGTCCTGCCGGTCCATCTCGGCCGGCTACTCGTCGGCTGAGGGGAGGCAGAACATGCCCAAGGTCGCCGTCCGCTTCACCCTCAATGGCAGCGAGGCCGCCGAGTTCGTGGAAAGCGCCACACCGTTGATTACCGTGCTGCGCGACAAGCTCGGCGAAACCTCCGTCAAGGCCGGCTGCCTTCAGGGAACCTGCGGCGCCTGCTCGGTGATCATCGATGGGACCCTGAAGCTCACCTGCCTCACACTTGCCGAGACCTGCGAGGGCGCGCACATCGAAACCGTTGCCGCGCTCACTACCAACGGAACCCTGCATCCGCTCCAGCGCGCTTTCGTCGAGCACTTCGCGACGCAATGCGGCTTCTGCACGAGCGGCATGATCATGGCGGCGAAGGCTCTGCTCGATCGCAATCCCACACCTTCGCGCGAAGACGTGATCGACGCGATTTCCGGCAACATCTGCCGGTGCACCGGCTACGAGCCGATCATCCAGGCGATCCTTGCCGCCTCGCGCGCCGCCCGGCCGACAGCCAGCTGAGGGGAGCAACCATGGAGCTGCGCAAAAGCTACTTCGCTGCAGAGCGCGACGACGCACTATTCGAGGTCGGCAAGCCGCGCGAACGCACCGACGCGCTCGGCCACGTCACCGGCGCGAGCCGCTTCTTCGCCGATCGCACCTTCCCCGGCATGCTGCATCTGAAAATGGTGCGCAGCCCGCACCATCATGCACGTATCCGTCGGATCGACACCTCCGCCGCCGAAAAACACCCGGGCGTCGTCCGCATCCTCACCGCCAAGGATGTTCCCCACAATCTCTACACCGTCCTGATCCTGATCCAGTTCGGCCCCGAGGACGAAAACGTCCTCGCAACAGACAAGGTGCGTTGGCAGGGCGAGGCAGTCGCGGCAGTGCTCGCTGAGAGCGAACGCGCCGCCGCGGAGGCGGTCGCCGAGGTCGTGGTGGACTACGAGGTTCTGCCCGCGGTGCTTGACATCGACGCCGCACTCAAACCCGACGCACCAATCGTCAACGAGCACATTGGCCAGAACTATTACCGCTACGATAGCGGCGAGTCCCGCAAGGTCCGCTACGGTGACGTCGAGGCCGGCTTCCGCGCTGCCGATCACATCCTCGACGAAACCTATTCCTCCTCGCCGATCGAGCACGCACCAACCGAAACCACCGGCTGTATTGTCGCCCCGGAGCCGGGCGAGCGCTTCACCTGCTACACCAACACCCAGGCGCTCTTCTTTACCCTCGACGTCGCATCCCTGATCCTGCAAATCCCCGGCCACCGGCTGCACATGGTCGGCGGCACGGTGGGTGGCGCTTTCGGCGGCAAGGTCGATGTCATCGTCGAGCCGATCGCCATCCTCGCCGCCCGGCTCACCGGCCGTCCCGTCTCGTTCATCTACAGTCGCGCCGAGGAGATGCAGATTTCCTCGCCCCGCGGTGCCGAGCGCATCCGCATCAAGGATGGCGTCATGCGGGACGGTCGCATCGTGGCGCGTGCGGTCACCGCCTGGCTCGACGCCGGCGCCTACTCCCGCCATTCGCCCTATGGCGAGCAGAAAGCGGCGGCGCATTTTCCCGGCCCCTACACCATCCCCAACGTCGCCGTGGACTGCTACTGCGTCTACACCAATCGCACGCCATCGAGCGCCATGCGTGGCTTCGGCGTCACCATTGCTGATTTCGCACTCGAAGTGCAGATGGACAAGCTCGCGCGCCTGATCGGCTTGAACCCAATGGAATTCCGCTGCATCAACGCATATCGCGACGGCGACATGAAGGCGCATGGGCAGCCGGCCGCGGGCACGGCCCTCGTCGAATGCATCCAGGAGGCCTCGCGTCTTGGAGACTGGCCGATGGCCGAGCGCTTCTACGCGATGTCCTCCACCCGGCGGGAGGCCTGACATGGCTCTGAAACACGGCCGCGGCGTTGCCGCCATCAACTATCCGACCGGCATGAATCTGGGCGGTGATCCCACCCACGCGCTCGTCCACTCGACACCGACCGGCAACTTCATGGTCGCGCTCTCCAGCGTCGATGTCGGCGAGGGCATGCGCCAGGTCGTGGCGCAGATCTGCGCCGAAACGATCGGCGTGCCGCTCGAGCGGGTCATCATCGACGCGGCGGACACCGACACCGGCCCGCTCTGCATGGGCACCTTCGCCTCGCGCGGCACGCATCGCATCGGCAACGCGGTCATGCGGGCAGCTCAGGAGGCCCGCCAGGTCATGCTCGAGGTCGCGGCCGAAGCGCTCGAAGTCGACGTCGCCGACCTCGAAACCGACGGCAAGGGCAACATCCAGGTCAAAGGTGCCCCCGCGCGCGCGATCTCGATCACCGATACGGCACTTGCCGCCCACTTCAAGCAGGGACGGGCAATTTCCGGCCGCGGCATCTTCCTCATCCCGCGTTCCTTTCCCGAACCAGAAACCGGGGCGATGAAGCCCGCCACCTGCTATGCTCATGCCTGCACGGTGGCCGAGGTCGAGGTCGACGATGAAACCGGCGAGGTTGCCGTGCGCGCGCTCAAGAACGTGTTCGAAATCGGCCGCGCCGTGAATCCGAAGACCGTCGAGCAGCAGCTTGTCGGCGGCGCCTGGATGGGAATGAGCCACGCTCTCTATGAGACAACGGAACCCTATTATCCTTCCCGCGAGCATGGCCCGACCGACTTCAACATGTATCTGATGCCCGGCCCCGGCGATGTTCCGCAGATCGATACCGTCGTCCTGGAACGCCCGGCGCCCGATGGACCATACGGTGCCAAGGGAACCGGCGAGATGTGCGCCAACCCGCACATCCCGGCGATCGCCAACGCGATTTTCGACGCCGTCGGCGTCCGCATCGACACACTCCCGATCACGCCCGAGCGAATTCTGCGCGCCCTCAAGGATAAGAACCAACGCAGGGCGGCATAAAACGCACCCAATGAACGAGAGCCCAGCCGCGCATCTTGCGGACTCGCCGGAAGCCGTCGCCGCGGCCCTCGCAACCGCCAGCTACCTCGCCGACGATGGCCTCGCCACGGCGATCTTTCTCGCTCTCCGCCTCGAAAAACCCCTCCTCCTCGAAGGCGCGCCCGGTGTCGGCAAAACCGAGGCCGGCAAGGCCCTGGCCGCCGCACTGTCTCGCCGCCTCATCCGCCTGCAATGCTACGAAGGGATCGATGCCGCGCAGGCTCTCTACGAATGGAATTACCAGCGCCAGCTCCTCGCCATCCGCCAGGCGGATGGCGGCGAAATCGATATCTACGACGATCGCTTCCTGATCCGCCGCCCCCTGCTCGAGGTTCTGGCAGCGCCGCGCGAAACCGTGCTCCTCGTCGATGAGCTGGACCGCTCGGATCATGAGTTCGAGGCGCTGCTGCTCGAATTTCTTTCCGACTTCCAGATCTCGATCCCGGAACGCGGCACCATCCGCGCGAACACGCATCCCCTCGTCATCCTCACCTCCAATCGCACCCGTCATCTCGCCGAAGCCTTGCGCCGGCGCTGCGTCTATCACTGGATCGCCTATCCCGAACCGGCGCGCGAAGCGGAAATCATCATGCTGCGCGCCGGCGACGTCGCCCGTGCGACCGCCCGCGCCGTTGCCGCCGCCGTGCGTAACATTCGCGCCTGCCCCCTCGCGCGCGCGCCCGGCATCGCGGAGGCGATGGAGTGGGCAAATGCCGCAACCGTGCTCGAGAAAAGCGGCAGCCCCTGGCCCGAGGCGTTCCGCCGTGCCATCGGCGTCCTGATCAAGAACGAGGAGGATCTCGACCTCCTGCTGCCCGAGTTCGATCGCATCCTCGCGGACGCGCTGCCATGAGCGCGCTGCCACCGGCCGCCGCACCCTTCCCCGGCTTCGCCCGCCTGCTCCGTCGGCATGGTTTTGCCGTTGCGCCCGAACAGATCGTGACTTTCATGCGGGCAATCTCCCTGCTCGGCCCGCGCTCGCTCGAGGACATCCGCCAGGCCGCGTACGCCGCACTCGCCCCTCCCGTCGAACGCCACGCCGAATTCGACGCTCTCTTCCGCGCCTGGTTTATCGGTGCCGCCGAGCCCGCCCCGCCGCCCATCGCCGATGACACTCTGACCGCATCCCTCGATCCTCCCGGCGAGCACACTCGGCCGGAGTTGCCCGAGCAGCGCCGCACCGGCAGGCTCGCGGCGGCAGCCGAACTGCTGGCCGACCGGCACTTCCCACCCCCTCCCCCAGGCAGCTTGCGCGACCTCGAACAAGGTCTCCGCCGCGCCTTGCCACTTCGGCGCTCGTTCCGGCGCGAGAAAACGCGCGCGCGCGGAGCGCCCGATCTGCGCCGATCGTTCCCGGCCATGGTGCGGAACGACGGCGATGTCCCGCACCCGGTGCTGACGCGCCGCCGCCCCGTGCCGCGCAAACTCCTGCTCCTGATCGACGTTTCCGGCTCGATGCAAGCCTATACGGCGGATGCGCTGCGCCTCGCGCACGCCGCGCTTCGCGCCACAGCCGATGCGGAGGTCTTCACCCTCGGCACGCGGCTCACCCACATCACCCAAGCGCTCCGCGCGCACCACCTCCCGACCGCGCTCGAGCGCGCCGCGCGGGAAGTCGCGGACTGGGACGGCGGCACCAAGCTTGGCCCGACGCTCGCGACCCTTCTTGCGCGGCCCCGCTTCGCCGAGCTCGCCCGCGGCGCCTCTGTGGTCTTGATCTCCGACGCGCTCGAGCGCGGCGATCCGGCAACGCTCGTCGCCGCCGCTCGCCGCCTCCGTGGCCTTGCATACCGGCTCTCGCTCGCCACTCCGCTTGCCGCCGATCCATCCTTTCGCCCCGAAACCGCCGCTTTGCGCGCCATTCTTCCCCTCCTCGACGATCTTGTGGACGGCTCCTCGCTCGCGCACCTCTCCGCATTTCTCCTCTCCCTCGCCCGCCCCCCGCGCAATTCCTTCGCACGCAACGCATGACGCAAAACCTGATCGACGCACACTTCCACATCTGGCGCCAACGCGATCTGCCCTGGCTCAATGGCCCGATGGTGCCGCGCATCTTCGGCCCCTACGAGCCGCTCCGCCGCGACTACCCGATCGAGGAATTCCTCGCCGATCAGGCCGGATCTGGCGTCGAGGCAGCAATCTACGTGCAAACCAACTGGGCCTCCGAGCGCGCTCTCGACGAGGTCGCATGGGTCGCCTCCGTCGCCCACACAACCGGTTGGCCGCAGGCGATCACAGCGTTCGTCGATCTCACCGCCGATGACATCCGCCCCGCGCTCGACCAGCTCGCGGCCCATCCGCTGGTGCGCGGCGTGCGCATGCAGTTGCACTGGCACGAAAATCCCCGCTACCGCTTTGCTCCTTCCCCAACCCAACTCATCGACGCACAAGTGAGCGCGAATATCGGCCGTCTTGCCGAGTACGACCTTGCCTTCGAACTGCAGCTCTTCCCCGCCCAGATGCAGGATGGCGCGCGCCTGGCCGAGACGCACCCGGACGTTCGCTTCGTACTCGTCCACGCCGGCATGCTCACCGACATCGCACCGGCAACCGTGGCAGCCTGGCGATCAGGCCTCCGCGCGCTCGCTGCCTGCCCGAATGTTTACGTCAAGCTCTCCGGGCTCGGCACCTTCGTCCATCGCAACGATCCGGCGCTGATCGCGCGCATCATCGACGATACAATCGCCATTTTCGGAGCCAACCGCCTCATGTTCGGCTCGAACTTTCCGATCGAGAAGCTCTGGACCAGCCACGCCGACCTCGTTGCCGCCTATCGCGCTGCACTCGCTCACTATTCCGAACGAGAGCAAAGGGACGTGTTCTGCAACGTCGCCCGCAAGGTCTATCGCCTGCGTTGACCGCCGGCGCCCTCGCCCTGCCCCGCTACGCCTTCTCGGCAAGTGAGAAACAGAGCCCGCTCGCCGGCAAATCGATCCACATGCAAATCCTCGGCATCGCCGGCTGGCTGCCGAGCAAGCTTTCTCTACGTCACTGCCGATTCGCTGGAAGTTCTGACGATGGCCGAAGAGCTCGTGGTAATGGACGCCGGCGCTGTCGTTCAGGCCGGACCCGTGGAAACGGCTTCCTACGAACTGCGCTCTTTGCGCGCGGCCTGGTCGGCTTTCCCCGCTGCAACGTCCTGCCCGGCGCCTTCGATGCCGCCCCAGCGCGACCTGCACCACCGCGCTTGGGCGCATGCGCGTCGCGCGCGAGAATGGCTTGGCGCCGCCGGAAGGCCACGCGCGGCCAGACGGGCGCGCCCCAGGTCGATGCCGGGCGCGCCTGGGGGAACCAACTTGGCAACGACGTTGCCACGCCGGGTGATAGCGACCTCTTCGCCGGCTTCCACGAAGTCGAGCAGCTGTCCCAGCCTTGTCTTCGCCTCGAACGCGCCAACCTCCTTCATTTTTGCCTCATAAACAGACTGGTTTGCAGTCTGGATAATGATACCACTCCGCAGCGGATCTGTCCGACCTTCGGCAAGCTCCTCGATACGCTACCCTGAATGTCGGCCGGTCCTCCGGCCTTGCCCGACGGTGATCGCAGATGCATGTCAGGGTCACGGCGCGGAATTCCTCCGCCCGCGGATGCCGGCGAAGCGCATGAAGCTTGCGACGGCGTTCTCACAGCCCGAGCCGGCAGGGGCTGCGCAGCGATCCGGCACAATGCGGGGTGGCGCCTATGAGACGGCGAGTGCCGGCAGCGTTTCGAGCACGGTTTCGCAGCCCGTGATCTCCGCCAGGCGGTCAAGGCGCCGCCTCACCCCGTCCCCGGCATAGACGCCTTTGCCCTCGGTGAGGCGCAGGAAGAGGCGATTATCGCTGCGCACAAGCGAGGTCCCGGCAAGCAGGCTGAGCGTGCCGGCCGACAGCGTGCAGGCAAGGCGCAGCGCAGTGCCGAGCGCCTCGGCCCGGTTCGCGGCGGAGAGGCCGAGCAACGAGCGCAGCGGCGCAAGAAAGCTCGCCGTGCGCTCGGCTTCGTAACGAAAAGCGACAACCAGGGCGAGGAAGGCGCGCGCGTCATGGTCGAGGCCGATCCCCGGCTGGCGCAGCACACGGAGTACGCACTGCTCCGCGCGATAATCGGGGTGATCCCGGGTGCCGATATCACTCATCCAGCAGGCCGCCTCGCGGAGACGCTCCTGCGCACGTGTCTCATCGGCGAAAAGAGGCGCGGTCCAGGTGATCAGAGCCGGGGCGAAACCGGGATCTCGCGCCAGACGCTCGTTGAATTCCTTGGCCGCAACAAGCAGCGGATCGAGGGTTGCGAGAGCCGGCGGCACAAGCTGCATGAACCAGCCTTCGCGCAACCCGTTCCCGGAAAACACCACGCGCCGCGCACCCGTCGCTCTGAGAAGGCGGCGCAGTATCACCGCCGCGAACGGCAGGTCCCCGATGCGCCTTGGCGGCAGGCCCGGCAGACGTTCCAGCACGCGCGCCGAGGCGCCGGCAATCACGGCAGTCAGATCGCGCGCCTCCTCCCGGCCGATCGCGTAATGGTGGACGATATTGAGCGGATAGCTGGTCTGCACGATGTGGACACGCGCGAGGGCACGAAACGTGCCGCCCGCAAGATAGAGATCGCGCCCCGCCATTTCGGATAGCCAGGAAACGGTCGCAAGTTCCGCCTCGACAATCGCGCGTGCACGCCCGAGATCGCCGCGCGCACGTTCCGAGAGGCGGATGACGCCAAGACGCAGCATCGCAACCGCCCCGGTCCTGCCGGAATCGAGGCGGGCAAGCTCGAGCGAGCCCCCGCCCACGTCCGCAAGCACGCCATCCGCCGTGGGGATGCCACACACGACACCGGCGGCCGAGAGCGCCGCCTCCTCTTCGCCGGAAAGAACGCGGATCGGAACGCCCGGAAGTTGCCTGGCAAGCGAGGCCAGGAACGCCGGCCCGTTCGTCGCTTCACGCACAGCCGCCGTGCCAAGCACTTCAAAGGGCGCCCCGCCCAGCGCCGCCACGATCCGGCGAAACCGGTCCAGCACGCCACGCGTCTGGTCCATCGTGCCCGGATCAAGCCGGCCGCTTGCTTCGATCCCGCGGGCCAGGCGCAGCGTCGCGCGCTCGTTGACGATCGGCTTCGGATTGCGCCCAAGGCCTTCGAAAACAACCAGCCTGACCGAATTCGAACCGAGATCGACCACCGCCGGCCGGAGCGGCGCCGCGGCCTCACCGTCCTGCATGTTTCAGTCCTCGCTCACCCGGTCCTGGTGGCGGATCGCCATCGGCGGGGCTGCGCCGAGCGCACCGTGCAGGGCGGAGCCGCGGCCGGAAAGCGAGGGGTTAGTCATGAAATAGTCGTGCGAGGAGATCGGGCGCCGTCCGGGCGCAAGACGCCGCCACATGCCATCCGGACCAAGCTCCCACGATTGCATCGTATCGCGCAGATTGACCACCATGATCTGGTCGAGCAGCTGCGCGTGCACGGTCGGGTTGTGAATCGGCACCATCGTCTCGATCCGCCATTCCATGTTGCGCGCCATCCAGTCGGCGGTGCTGACGAAGACGCGCGCTTGCGGAGAAGGCAGCGGATGCCCGTTCGCGAAGACAACGATGCGCCCATGTTCGAGAAAGCGGCCAACGATGGATTTGACGCGAATCCTCTCCGAAAGGCCGGGCACACCCGGCCGGAGGCAGCAGATACCGCGCACGATCGCCATGATCTTCACGCCCGCGGCGGACGCGCCGTACAGCCGGTCGATCAGCCTGTCATCGACGAGGCTGTTCATTTTCAGCCAGATTCCGGCCGGCTTTCCTTCGCGCGCGTGGACAATTTCCCTCTCGATCATCGCCTCGATAGTGGAACGGATTGTCAGGGGCGAGAACGCAATTGCCTCCATGCGTTCCGGGCGGGCGTAGCCGGTCAAGTAATTGAACAGGCGCGCGGCATCACGGGTCAGTGCCGGCTCGCACGTGAAGAAGCTGAGATCGGTATAAATACGCGCGGTAATCGGGTGGTAATTGCCGGTGCCGAAATGTGCGTAGGCGCGCATGCCGCTGCCTTCGCGGCGCACGATGAGCGAGAGCTTGGCATGCGTCTTGAGATCAGGCAGGCCATAGACGAGCTGCACGCCGGCGGCTTCCAGGCTGCGCGCGAGACGAATGTTCACCTCTTCGTCGAATCGGGCGCGCAGCTCGATCACGGCGGTCACCGACTTACCGGCTTCCGCAGCCTCGATCAGCGCCTTGACGATGAGGCTGTCGCGCGTGGTGCGGTAGAGCGTCTGCTTGACCGCAACCACATTCGGGTCTGCCGCCGCCTGGCGCAGAAACTGCACCACAACGTCGAAGCTTTCAAAAGGATGATGAACCACGATGTCCTTGGCGCGGATCGCGGCAAAGCAGTCGCCACCATAATCGCGGATGCGCTCGGGAAAGCGGGGAGTGAACGCCGGGAACTGCAGATCCGGCCGATCCTCGACGATCAGCGCACGCAGATCCGCAAGGCCGAGCAGTCCGGGGGCAACGAAAACCTCGGCCTCCGGCACGCCGAGCTCGTCCGCCACGAACGCTTTGAGATCCGCAGGCATCGTCGCAGCAACGGAGAGATGGATCGCGACCCCGCGGCGCCGCCGCTTGAGCGCGCTCTCGTAGGAGCGGACGAGGTCATCCGCCTCCTCTTCGAATTCAACATCCGTGTCACGAATCAGCCGGAACAACCCGCTGCCGAGCTGGCGGCAGCCGGGAAAGATGCGGCCGAGGAAGAGATCGACCAGCGCCTCGAGCATGATGAAGCGGATCGGCCCTTGCGGCTTGCCGGGCAGGCGCACGAAACGCTCGATCTGTGACGGCAAAGGAATGAGCGCGCGCATGCCGTGCTGATCCTCTTCGCGCACCAGCCGAAGCGCGAGGACGAGGCCCATGTTGGGGATGAAAGGAAACGGATGCGCGGGGTCGATCGCCAGCGGCGTCAGCACGGCAAACAGCCGGTCCATGAACCAGTGCTCGAGCCAGGCATGTTCGGAGGCCGAAAGCTCTCCAGGATTGCAGACCGTGATGCCGGCGGCCTCCAGCTCGGAACGGAGCCCCTCCCAGGCCCGATTCTGTTCGCCAATCAGCGCGTACGCGCGCCGGCCGACCTCGACCAGTTGCTGGGCCGCAGTCAGACCGTCGGGCGAACGCTGGAGGACGCCCGCCTTGGCCTGCCCGATCAGCCCGGCCACCCGGACCGAAAAGAATTCATCGAGGTTGGATGCGCTGATCGAAACGAAGCGCAGCCGCTCCAGGAGCGGATGGCTGCGATTCTCGGCTTCCTCGACGACGCGATGGTTGAAGTCGAGCCAGGAAAGCTCGCGGTTGATGAATCGGGCGGGACTGTCGGGCGAGATCGCCGGCAGCGGCCGGGAATCAGCGTGCGCAGCTTCAAGACGGCGTGTGCTCATGGGAGGAAGCTTACAGGAATCGGTGCTCGGCCGGCGAATCCGCCACAGATTCCGCGCCATCGAAAGCCGGCTCGGAACCAATCAGCGGTGCGAGTGCCAAGAGCGCCAGGGCGCGCGTGACCGGGCGACCGAGGGCGAGCCCGGCACGATCCAGCCGGGCGGCGGCTTCGGCGAGGGCGGATGGATGCCGCGGCAGCCGGGCGAGCAGCAAAGACGCAAGAGATGGGCTGAGCACGAGCTGCCGCGCCGACAGAAGCCGGGCGAACAACACGCCAAGCCGCGCATCGTCGAGCGCGCCAACCGCCACAGCCGCCACGGCCGCCAGCCGGCTCGCAAGGTCGGGCAGCCGCACCGCCCAGCGCGCCGGCGGGGCGCGCGCCGCCATCAGCAAGGCAACGTGAGCCTCCGCGGCGCTGTTGAGGAGATGCAAGAGCGCCGGCTCGGGGCCGAACAGGTCCGCATCGTCGAGCGCCAAGGGTCCACCCGGCGGGCCGGCCAGCGCGCTTTCCGCAGCGCCGGAGAGGACCGAAGCGCCCACCCGATCTGCCCAGAGATGAAGCAGGTGCGATTTGCCGACACCCGCCTCGCCCCAGAGCGCCAGGCGCTGCGCCGGCCACTCGGCCGGCCGGGCAAGCCAGGCCCGCGCCTCGGCATTGCCGGGAGCCTCGAGAAAATCCGCCGCGGAGTATTCAGGCGCGGCGACAAAAGGCAGCACGAGCTGCCGCGCGGCCCTCATTTCTGCAGCCCCGGCGGCGGATCCCGATAAAGCGGGCTGCCCAGGTAGCGGCGCAGCCAGAAGCGGGCCAAGACGCCGATCACGGCGGCCACCGGAACCGCCAGCAACACCCCGAGAAAGCCGAAAGCGGCACCACCGGCAAACAGCGCGAAGATCACCCAGACCGCATGCAGCTTCACCCGGTCGCCGAGGAAACGCGGGTAGATGACATAGCTCTCCAGAAGGTTGCCCACGATGAACACGGCCGCGACCCGGATCACCGCACCCCACAGCGAGAATTGCGCGAGGCCGAGCGCAAACGCGATCACCGCCCCGGTGATCGTGCCGACATAGGGAATGAACGAGATGATGCCGGCGGCAAGTCCGACGATCAGCCCGAGATCAAGGCCGACGATGGTCAGAGCCGCCGCATAGAACAGGGCGAGGAACAGGCAGCAAAGAAGCTGGCCCCGCACCCAGGCCGAAAGAATCCGGTCCACCTCCCGGGCCTGTGCGCGGAGCACGGCGGCATACCGCCGCGGCAGCCAGGAATCGACCCGCGCGACCACGCGCGGCCAGTCACGCAACAGGTAGAACGCAACGACGGGCGTGACCGCCACAACCTCGATCACATTGAATAGCGCGACGCCGCCGGTGATCAGGCGCGTCAGGGCCTGCGCGATGAAGCTCATGATCGCGCCGCCCTGGGTGGTGATCAAGTCGCGCAGCTTGTTGTTGACATAGTCCGGACCGAGGCCCGCCTGCAGATCGTTCACGATCCGCTGGGCGAAGTTGCGCAGCGCCAGCACATAGTCGGGCAGATGGCCGACCAGCAGGCCGATCTGCTGGGCAACCAGCGGGTAGAGCAGAAACACGACCAGAAGGCCAATGGCGATCAGGCCGATGATCAGGAGCAGCGCCGCGAGCGATCGCGGAACGCCGAGGCGGGTCAGCTGCGAAGCCAGCGGGTCGAGAAAATACGCAATGCCGGAAGCCGCGACGAAGGGCAGCAGGATGGAAGAGAAGAGCGTGAGGGCAAGCCACAGGACGACCACAACCCCGGCAATCAGCGCCCAGCGCTGAAAACGGGTGGCTCTTCCGGGTTCCTCGGGGCCGAGGGGCGCGAGCTGGGTAGGCGGCGGAGGCTCGACCGGCGCCGTCTCGCTCGGCGCGGGCGGGCCAGACCAAGTCGGCCCCGGCTGATAGCCGGGAGGATTCATCTGCACCATGCCCTGGGCGGGACATAGGCACCGGGGAACGCGAGTGCGACCCAGGCAACCACCCAGCCCGGCCAGGAGAGCAGACGTCGCACCGGGGCACGGAAATCTCTCGAGCGAGTAAATGTCTGCCTTCCAGTATAGTGCATAGTCATTTTCATCTTATACATTAAGATCGCGCGCATGCCGGCTCACGGCACCTCCTGCCAGCGTGCGCTGCCGGTGTCGCTCTCCGTGGCCGCATCATCATGGCCGTTACAATGGCCTCCCGCCATCTCTTCATACCGCAGATTCCGCATCGCTGCGCCATCAGTTATGGTCAGCGGCATCCACAGCGGCAGACAAGCAGAGATGGGGAACGGCACCACCGAGCGCGCCCGTGACCCGCGCGCACCTGTCGAAGGCCCCCCCGGGCCAAGGCGGCGGACGGCAGTCCTGATCAGCGGTCGGGGCAGCAACCTCGCGGCGCTCATGCGCGCCGCGGCGGACCCCACGTACCCCGCGGAAATCGCACTCGTCATTTCCAACCGGGCGAACGCACCTGGGCTCGGCCTGGCACGGAACGCCGCGATCCCGACCGCGGTGATCGAGCAGCGGGGGAGAGAGCGCGCAGCTCACGAAGCGGCAATCGATGCCGCGCTCGTGCACCACGAGGTCGAGTTTGTCTGCCTCGCCGGCTACCTCCGGGTCCTGACCCCCTTTCTGGTGGAGCGCTGGCGGGGTCGCATGCTGAATATCCACCCAAGCCTGCTGCCGGCCTTTCCCGGGCTCGAGACGCATGCCCGCGCGCTGGCTGCGGGCGTCAAGCTGCACGGCTGCACCGTCCACCTCGTCGCCGAACGGGTCGATGCCGGGCCGATCCTGGTGCAGGCGGCGGTCCCCGTGCTCCCTACCGACAGCGCGGAGAACCTCGCGGCGCGCGTGCTGCTGCAGGAACACCGAATTTATCCGCTCGGCCTGGCGATGCTGGCGGGGGCCGCGGTTTCCGGCTCCCCGCCCGACTCGGCATTGCTAAATCCCTTGCCCGCCTTCGTGCCGGTGCCGTAAAAAAGCCATCTGCGCGCCTGGCGCTGCAGCCGGGCGGCAAACGAAGAACGAGGTGTGGGGATGTCCGAAGCGACGAGCAGTGCTGCTCCAGCCGCCACCGCCGACGCTCTATTTGTCGATCGGCACGGTTTTTGGGGCAATTTCTATCGCATGGTCTGGGGTCTGGCGGCCTTGATGGCGCTGATGCTGATCCTGATGGCGATTTTCTTGACCTGACGGCCGCACGGCGCCCCGCGCTGCACGTCCGGACCTGGCCTTGAAAACATGACGCAGCTCAATCCTGCTCCATGCCCCAGATCAGCGACAGTACCTGTTCGCGCATGGCAACGAAGTCGGGGCTGCTTTTGATGCCGCGGCTGTTGCGCTCTCCGCCCTCGCGCGCGAACGGTGCTACGATCCGCTCCAGGACGCGGCCCGGACGCGGCGACATCACCACGACCTCGGTGCCAAGATAGACCGCCTCTTCCACGCTATGGGTAATGAAAAGCACCGTCATTCCCGTGCGCTGCCAGACCGTATGCAGCTCTTCCTGCATCTTTTCGCGGGTCAGGGCATCCAGCGCACCGAACGGCTCGTCCATCAGCAACAAGCGCGGGTGATTGACCAGCGTCCGCACGATCGCGAGCCTTTGCTGCATGCCGCCGGACAACTCGTAGGGATAGCGGTCGCGGAAATCCCATAACCCGACCATCTTCAGATAATGGGTCACGGTCTCCGCAATTTCCGCCTTGGCCACCTTCCTCATGCGCGGCCCGAACGAGGCGTTCGCCGCCACCGTGAGCCAGGGATAGAGCGCGGGCTGCTGGAAGACGACGCCGCGATCCGGCCCCGGCGGCCCGAAGGGGCCGCCTTCGATCGTGACCGTTCCTTCTGTCGGAGTAATGAATCCGGCAAGCGTCTGCAGCAGCGTGGTCTTGCCGCAACCCGAAGGACCGACAACGCAGACGAAATCTCCGCGCGCAAAATTCAAGGACACACGATCGAGTGCCCTGACCCGCCATCCGCCGGTTCCGAACTCGACGACGACGTCCTGGAAGACGACAAAATCCGCGTCCGCTGCGGCGTTCGCCCGCTTGGGGACCGAGACCGGAGACGCGGTCAGCTTCATCGCCCCCTGTTCAGCACGAAGTAGCGCGGGCATTCCGCCATCCCAGGCGCCCGATCAGGCGAGCGCCTTCACCAGAAAACTCGAATCGATGCTGCGGTCGTACACGGAAACGGCTGGGACGGAGGGAATGTTCTTCTGTCCGTGCAGGAATTCCGCGGTACGATGCAGCACGCCGGCGAGCCGTCCCGGCTGGCCGGGGGCGCCCAGCCAGTCCGCGGACAATGACTGCTTGAGCGTAACGAACTCATATTCCTTGGCGTCCGCTTCGGCCTCGGCCGGCGTGATGCCGACCTGTTTCGCCATGATCGCCACCGCCTTGGCCCGATCGGTCTGCCAGAGGTCGATCGCCCGCCCATAAGCCTTCAGGAAGGTTACGATCAAATCCGGATATTTCCTCAGGACCTCGGTGCGGCAATCGATCAGATCGCCGATCACGTATCCCGCCGCATCAAGGTTCTTATAGGTTTGATAGACCACCCCGCCATGATTGAGGAGCTGCGTCTTGGCCGGCGGCCAGACATAGGCGGCATCGATCTCACCCCGCCGCCATGCAGCAACCAACTCGGGCGGCGACATGTAAAGCACCTTCACCTTGCCGAGCAGCTTGTGCACGGTCAAAAAGCCGGCGAGCCGGAAATTGGAGGTCGAACCGAAGGGAACCGCAACTCTTTTGCCAACGAAGTCGGCCGGCGCCGTGATGTGTTCCGACGCGCGCACCGTCATTTCTTCGGCCCCGGCGATATTGTCGCACATCGCGATCATCTTGTAGGGTATTCCCTGCGCGATGCCGGCGGCAAACGGCGACGTGCCGTGGCCAAGCCCGATATCGATCCCGCCCGCCGCCGCGGTGGTGTTGAAGGCGCCGCCGCTGCCGACGGTGCTCCATTCCACCGTGGTACCACCGCTCCGGTTGAACCAGCCAGAACCCTCGAGAATCGCCGTCGGATTGGTCTCCACGAAGGTGCCGATGCGCAACGATCCAAGCGTCGCCGCCCCGGCCCGCTGGCTGGCGAGCGCAACCCCTGCCGCCGCAATCGCGCAAGCGGCAAGAAAGCGTCGGCGCGACCCGGCGTGCGCCACTTCCGCATCGATTGCCGAGTGCTCGTTCGGCATGTTCGACCCCCTTTCCAACCCCTCGCCTGCCCCCTTCCACGCACGATCGGCGGCCGGTTCACCCGACCGCCGCGCCACCACTTGCTCATTTTCCCGCCCAATGGACAAGTCCCGTTTCCACCAGCACGAGCACACGGTCCAGCGCGACCCCCATCAGCCCGATGATGATCACCCCGACGAACACGAAGTCCGACCTGAGGAACCGCCCGGCATTGAATACCATCCACCCGATACCGTCGCTCCCCGCCAGAATCTCGGCCGCGATCAGCGTCGCATACACGAGGCCGATCGCCAGCCGCATGCCGATGAAGATTTCCGGCAGCGCTTCCGGCAGCGTCACGTGCCAGAAGATTTGCCGCGCGCTCGCGCCCAGCATCTGCGCCGCCTGCAGCCGCTGCAACGACGCGCCCTTGACGCCGTCCCTGGCCGCCACCGCCGTCACCGGCAGCGCGGTGAGAAACAACAGCATGATCTTGGAGGTCTCGCCGATGCCGAACCAGATGATCAGCAGCACCAGATAGCCGAGCTGCGGCAGCGGGCGCAGGAACTCGATGAACGGTTCGGCCACGGCATCCACCGCCCCCCAACTGCCCATCGCGAGACCGAGCAGGATGCCTGCGATCGCCCCCACGCCGAACCCGACGAACACCCTGATCAGGCTGATCGCGATATCCCAACCGAGCGACACGCCGTTGTAACCGGAATCGGCAAGGTTCAGAAAACCGCGCCAGACTCCGAGCGGCGTCGGCACAAAGAGCGGAGAAACCAACCCTTCCATCGTGACCAGCGTCCACAGCCCGAGCAGAAGAACGAGGCTGAGCAACGTCCAGGGCCATGCCGGGCGGGCGAAATGCCGCATCCCGCGCCTCAGCCGTAGCGTCGCCAGTGAATCAGCTTCTCATCCAGCGCGTTGAGCGCACGTGCGAGCGCCATGCCGATGATCCCGAGCAGCACGACGCCCATCAACACGGTCGGGTTCTTCAGGAATTTGCTGGCGGAAAGCACCATCCAGCCGAGCCCGTACTGCGCGATGATGAATTCCGCGGCGACCACGGTCGAAAACGCAGCAGCCAGCGCAATCTTGAATCCAGTGAAAATCATCGGAGACGCGCTCGGCATGATGACGTGAAAGAAGATTTGCCGCTTGCTGGCGCCCAGCATCTGCGCCGCCTGAATGCGCAGCTGAGGCACACCCCTGACACCGGCCATCGCCGCGCTCGCGATGATCGGAAAAGCCGTCAGAAACAATAGCAGCACCTTGGAACCGTTGCCGGTGCCGAACCAGACGATCAGCAGAATGAAGTAGGAAAGCGGCGGCAGCGGGCGCAGGAACTGCACGATGTAGTTGACCGCGCCGGCGACCCTCCCGTTCACCCCCATCCCGAGGCCGAGCGGCACGCCGAGCATGACCGCGAGCGCGAATCCGCCCAGCGCGCGCGCCACGGTTGCCCAGATATCCAACATGAGCGACGTCTGCCGGTAGCCATTGAGCAGGCGATACCAGAACGCCGCCGCCACTCCGACCGGCCCGGGCAACAGCTCGGCCGACACGACGCCGCTCGAGGTCGTGCCCTGCCAGAGCACCAGTACGAACACCACGGCAATCCAGCCGAGCCAGCGCCGGCTCATCGTGCGCTCCGGCATCGCCGACCGGACCGGCGCTCTGGCCCCTGGAACGGTCAATGCGGGCTCGGCCATCGTGCTTCTCCTTTCGTCGCCGAATGGGCGTTTGGTCCCGGGATGAGGTGGCGCGGGTTGATTATGAATGATGCGGGGTCTCGCTGCCACGCCAGTAGATCACCCGAGCATTCCGCTCCCGCCGCCTGCGGGCTCTTCCCGGAACGGATGAGGCAGAGAATCAAATCGGAAATCGGTACGTAATTGCGAAATTTAGCTTGAGTCTCGCGCAGCGGAATCGGGCCTTTGTCGCCCGGCCGCGTTCAGGATGGAATGCACTGACACTTTTCCCTTGACACGTAATTATTACAGTGCCAAACAGAAACCGCACGCGCACGCATCCCGATGGTTCTCGAACGGGGGGATGAGCCCCTGGGGCGTTGGTGGGGGCGCCGCCGGTCGGGAGCAACACCCGCTGCCGAGCTGGCAGCGTTGGCGGAGGAGGCTCGGGCTATGCACTGTCCGCTTCGTATCCGGCACTTGGGTGCGCCCCGAGCCACCGCGGAATGCGCTTGTTGCAGCGGGGCCGCGCAAGCTGCGGCCGCTGCAGGTTCGCCGCCAAGCCGCCGCCGCCGGCCACGCCATCGCTGCTCGATTCGCCACCCCGCTCGGACGTTGAACACTCTTGATTCAGGCCATGCGGAGTTTGTCGGCCGACCGCAATGGCGTGCCACTCGTCCACGCGTTGCATCTATGCCCGAACGATCGACCCTGTCATTCGTTCCATTGGGAGCCTGAAATGCGATCTCGCGTGGGTCTGGTATCCGCTGTCGTCGTAACATTCCTCGTCTTATCTGGGATGACCACGTTCGCTCAGAACGCGGAACTTGCCCCGCAGGGAACAGGCTTGCTCCCCGAGCCCGCCCAGGTGCCAGCCCAACTCGGAGGCGCGGCTCCGGCGCATCCTTTCATTCGAGAGCCGGGGGGCTGGTTTTCCCGCGTGGTGTTTGCGACCGACGAAGCGCCCGGGTTCCGGATCGTCATCCATGATTACCTTTTCCCGCCCGACCGCCAGAGCCGCACCGTGCTGCTGCCTGCGGGCGGTCTTCTCCATCTCCTGAGCGGCCAGGGAAGGATTCTGGTCGCCGACCATCAACTGCCCCTGACCAGCTCGGTCAGAATGACCGCACCTCCGCACGCACCACTCAGTGTCCTGAATAACGGTGAGGTTCCGCTCGTCCTGCGCGTTTTGAGCTTGGCGCCCAAGTAACAGTCCAAGGCGAGATCCTCATGCGCACGACCGATAGCAGCAACCGTGCATTGCCAGGCAGATCTCATGCGGCATTCCGCCCTGCCGGCAAATGGAACTGCGCTATGTCTCCGGCCGGCTGGCCGGTTCTGGCACGTTTGTTGGCATCTCTTGCCGCGTTGTCGATTCTGGTGCTGGCCAGCTCCGCCCGAGCGGACGATCTGCCCAGCACGCCACCGAGTGGGTGGTGGTGGTATTACGGGGAAACCCCTGCGCAGGTCGATTCACTGCTGAAGGCCAACAAGGCCCGGCTGATCAGCATCCAGGTCGAGAAGACGTCCCCGCTGACGTTGACCGTCGCGATGGTCGAGAACACGGGGCCCTATGCCAAGAAATGGTGGTGGTACTATGGCCAGACCGATGCGGATATCACGGCTCACACCAAAGCGCTCAACGCCCGCGTAGTTAATTTCGACACCTATCAGACCGGCGGGCAAATTCGATTCGCGGCGATCCTCATCAGCAACACCGGTGCGGACGCCAGGAAATGGTGGTGGTATTTCGGCCAGACTCCGGCTCAGATCACCGCGCTCGTTCAGCACAATAAAGCCCGCCTGATCGATTTCCGCCAATATCCTGCCGCCGGCGGTGCGCGGTACAGCGCGGCAATGCTCGAGAACATCGGCGCAGGTGCGACAGCCTGGTGGTGGTATTACAACATCACCGCGGCGCAGGTCTCCTCGTACCTGACAAAAAACGATGCCTACCTCGTGAGCCTGCAGATTGCCGACGCCGGCGGCCCGCGATTCAACGTCATCATGGATAAGCGACCGACACCCGGGGGTGTCGGGTGGTGGTGGTACTATGGCCAGAGCGTGGGCGAGCTGACGAGCCACTACACGGGGAATGCAGCCTGGCTCAGGGACGTGAAAACCTACCAGCTCGGCGGGCAGCGTGTGTTCACGGTCATCATGTTGGCTACCGGAAGGCACGATGAATGGTACACCTTCCGCTACGATGCGCTGCGCACCGGGACCCAGCCCTACGCGAGCACGCTGTCCGATCCCAGGACGGTCGGCTCGCTCAAGATGAAATGGGCCTTCCCCGCTACTCCGAGTGGAGTGGGCTTCTTCAAGGCGTCGCCCATCGTCGTTGGCAACACCGTCTTCATCGGCAGCGCGAACGGATATTTCTATGCCCTCGATGCCGCCAGCGGGGCACTCAAGTGGCAGTATCCGAAAGCGGGCGCGCCAGCACTGCTGGGCTCCTGCGCTGCGGGCGGCAATGGCAGCTTCGGCCGCTACGGCGTCCAGTCCAGCGCATCCTACGCGAACATCGCCGGCCGCAGTGCGGTCATTGTCGGTGCCCCTGATCCCTCTGCCGAGGGCGGATTCGGAAGTGCGCGGCTGTTCGCCCTGACGCTCAGCGGCACCCTGCTCTGGAAAAGCGACGTCGTCGCGCACGTAAGCGGCTGCCACCCTGGAAGTGGCGCCGAGCGCCATGAGCGGATCACGTATTCGTCGCCTTTGGTCGCCGGCGATAAAGTCTATGTCGGCATTCACGATGCCGGGGACGATCCCATTCAGAACGGAAAGCTCGTCCCAGTCGACCTCGCTACCGGCCATATCGCCGGCAGCTTCCACTATATCTCGACGGCAACACGCGGAGGCGACATCTGGAATTCGGCGGCCAGCGACGGCACGGCAGTCTATTTCACCACCGGCAACACGCGCTGCGATTCGCTCGGCTGTCAGTCGCCCGAGCCCAATCCCAACCATGGCCTGAGCATGATCAGGGTGGCTCGCAATACCGGCACCATTATCTGGGCGTTTCAGCCGGTTCCGTACAACCTTGATGATGATCCCGATTGGGCGGCCGGGGCCGCGGTCATGACAACGAGCTGCGGCGAGCTCATCGCCTCAGTGCAGAAGGATGGCTGGAGCTACGCGGTGAATGCCGGTAACGGCGTTCCCGGCGCACCGAGCCTGCGCTGGCAATTTCCGCCGACCGGAGTGCCGACCCCGAAAGGAGTCGATGGTCACGGCGATACCGATTACAAGAGGCCGGGTGCCGCGTGGAACGACGTGTTCATCGTGACCACCGGGGGCGAGGCACGGGCCCATGACAATTTCGGAGTGGGCTACGGGAAGCTGCAGGCGATCAACGCGTGCGCGACAACTGAAAAGACCAGAGTTCGCTGGCTGACGAATAACAAGGATCTGCCACACAACTCGGGGGGCGGGTACTCGCTCGGCTCACCGACCGTAACCGGAGGAATCATTTTCGTCGGCACGGACCGGGGTCACCTGCTGGTGCTCGGCGACCCAAAGGTTGCGCCGCCGATCGGCTATCAATGCGCGGACGTCGATTTCGTGTCCGCAGCGGATTGTATAGCCGCCGGCCATGCGCTGGTCCCGATTCCGAAACTGCTCGCTGACGTTACGATGCCCGACGGCGGCGACATCGCCGGATTGCGCAATGAGCCGGTGCTGGCTCGAGGCCGGGTGTTCGTCGGCACGCTGAAGGGCCATGTCTACATGTTGCAGCCATGAGGGGAGGCGACACATGAACTCCCTCGCCATCACCGTAGCCTCGGTTTCGATTGGGATCGGCATGGCGGGAGCTATGGCAGAGACGCCCCAGCCGACCACCGTGTTCAAGGGTGTGGTCGCCGCGGCGCCGACCACCGGCCCGGCCCAATCGGGTCAGGTCAGCGTTCAGACCTGGGAACTGGGCGGCCCGAAGGGCGCCGCGCACGAGATACCGCTCCGGGGATTCTACGTGGCCCATCTGCTTAGCGGAGCAATTGCGACCACGATTGACGGTCAAACCACCAACCAGCCACCGGGTGCGTATTGGACGGTCAAGGCCGGAGCGACAATGCAGGTCAAGGTGCTCGGTGAATTCGCGGTGATAGAGACGATCGTCGTGACCAGGTAGAGCCAGGTCGAAAACGACAGGGTCGCTTCAGGAAGGTGCTGAGAATGATCACCCGGACACGACGGGGTTTGACGGGAACAATCGGATTGGCTGTGCTCACCGGGATTTCCGTCCGCCAGCCGGCAGCAGCACGGCCGGTGCCGTACCATGCGCGGGTTCTTGCTAAACGTCCTGTCGCATACTGGCGGTTCGAGGAGCGTGACGGACCGCTCGCCCGCGACTCGACGAAACATGGCCATGACGGCTCGTACCAGGGCGAGGTCGCATTCCGCCAAGGCGGCGCAATCCGGAGCGAACCTGACTTCGCGATCGGGCTGAACGGAAAAAATGCATTCGTGTTGGTTCCGGACAGCACCGCATTCAGTCAGCCGGCGAGCGGACGAGGCCTTACGGTCGAAGCATGGTTCCGCCCTGACGTGCTGAAATTCCAGGGCCAGACGACCGACCCTTATGTCCACTGGCTTGGCAAGGGCGAAACTGGCGCCTACGAGTGGGGCTTCCGCTTCTACAGCAAAAGCTCTCCGGACCGGCCGAACCGTGTATCGGCTTACATTTGGAACCCCGCGAGCCTGCCAGGCGAGCGAAATGAGGGGACCGGAGCCTACTTCCAGGACGAGTTGCGCGCCGCGGAGTGGGTGCACGTCGTCGCGTGCTACGATCCCGGCGACGCTGACACGCCAGGCGCAGGAGTCTCGATCTACAAAGACGGCGTCCTGCGCGGCAGTCCGGCCACATCGCCCGGTGCACTCTATTCAACATACGACATCCACCCGCAGCACGGAACTGCCCCGGTCAGGCTCGGGACGCGCGACGCGGAGAGCTTCCTGAGAGGCGGGCTCGACGAGATCGCGATCTATCCGCGCGTGCTCAGCGCTGAGGAAATTCTTGACAACTTCCGTGCGGCGTCTCGCGCCGTGCTGTGACGGTCAGTGGAGCTCGTACGCCTGATCGCGGCGTTGCGGCAATCTTGGGAGCACGAGACCAATGTGGAAAGTAGTCCGCGATCCGGCAAGAATCGCAATCTTCGCGGCCTGCTACCTGACAATTCTGGCGGGGGCTGCCGCAGCCTCGGCAGTCCTGCTACCTGGGGCAACCATCAGCGTCCCACCGACAACGGCTGCAGCGGAACCCGATCTCGCCGGCGTCGTTATTCACGACGCTCTGATCCCATTCACTATCAGGGCTGCCAATGGTGCGCTGGTCTGCGAGGGGGTGCTGCAGGATCGGGTTGTGCAGTCGAACCAGACGCATGCGCTGCATTTCTATTATCGCATCCGCGGCACCCGAGGTCCGGGGGTCATCAGCGAGGTCGTCACAACAGGCTTTGGTAAGATCAGCCTGCGCGTAGCGCACCGGACGGACGGACTCGGAACTGTGCCGCCGCGGGTGGCGAATCGAAACGCCTCTCCGGGAGCGGTCGTCACGTTCCGCTTTACGGATCCGCGCCTGCTCTGTGTGCGCAACGAGGAGTCGCGGTTTATCCTGGTGAAAACGCCGGTTACCAAGTATCGCACCGGAGGCGCGACGAAGATTGTCGCCAGCAATGGCGCTGGCACCTCGGTGCCGACCGTAATGCCTTAAGTCGGCTTGGTGTGCGAACTGTGATCGCGAAGCGAAAGGTGCTGGAGGTCGTCATGGCTGATTGGGCTCGTCCCGCTAAGTCCCTCGGCGCGAGCCAGACCTCGCTCGTCCGCACCGGGCATCTGCCTGGGATGCATCGCGGCGGCGCCGCCGCTGACCGCCCGGATGAAGTCGTCGGTCTCCTGGGTCCACCGGCCGAGTTCGCTCTCCCAGGCCGGCTTTTCGCTGGTCACGGTCGCCCGCCGCTGCTCGCGTGACGCGGTGCCGCGCAGCGGACGACTGGCAAGCGTGGCAAGCAACGCCTCGGCAACCACACCGGCATCGCCCGCGATGCCAATTGATATCTTCTTGACCAGGCCAAGTGCTTTCGCGTCCGCATCGACCTGGATGATCTTCGCGCCGCCTAGCCCGACTTCCAGTTTTTGAGGTTAAAAGTTGTGGCATAGCAATATGATAGTGCCTTGATTAGTCACTATTGAGGGTTCGGACTCATAAGCGATGCGAGGCAATGGCGTCGCGTCATGAAACACACTTGTTCGAGCCGTGCCAAGGAGAAATCACGGCACCATTAGTCACTACTCTCGAAACCACCGCTCTCCATCAATGGTTTCTCAAGTTATCTCAACAAGTTGGCTAAATCAGACGGCCGGGCTCGTGCGAAATCGCGGAGGAAAAGCTGGAAGTCGGGCTCGCCAGTAGTCGATGCCATGCTGGGGCAGCGTGCCGAACGGGCCTGGTCGCGTGCCGGGCGCGAGCACCACATCCGCGCGCGCGATCAGCCTCATCGCCGCCTTCGAGCCCCGATACCCCAGGGGCCCGGCCCACAGCGGATGGTTGGCCGGAAAGCTGTCATTGTGCAGATAGCTCGTCACAACCGGCGCGCCGAGCCGCTCGGCGAGCGCAGCAGAGCCCTCGCCCGCACCGGCGCCAATCACGCCGCCACCGGCGACGATCACCGGGAAGGTTGCATCGGCGAGAAGTCGGGCTACCTCGGTCACCGCCTGCGCGCTGCGCGAGCCGCGCCGAATCCCGATTGGCTTCGAGATCTCGTAGTCATCGACAGCATAAAAATAATCACACGGAATGTTGCGCTGCGTCGGGCCGCACTCGAGCATGGCGCCGTCGGAGCAGTGCGCAGTGATCTCGGCCATCCGGCGCGGGTTGTTGACATGGCCCTGGTATTTCGTGACCCTGGAAAAGATCCGCAGTTGTTCGGTCTCCTGAAAGCCGCCGAGGCCGGTCGTAGCGGATCCTGATTCGGGCGTGATGGCGACAACCGGGCTGTGCGCCCAGTAGGCAGCAGCGATAGCAGTAACGAAATTCGTGATGCCGGGGCCGTCCTGGGCGATCCAAACGCCATGCCACGCGCTGATGCGCGCCTAGCCGTCCGCCATGTGCGCCGCACCCTGTTCGTGGACGGTCGGGATGAAGCGGATGCCGGCCGCGGGAAAAAGGTCCAGCGCATCCATGTAGGCGGAACCGACGATGTCGAAAACGTTCTGCGCACAGTCGGCATGCAGGGTTTCGACGAGCGCTTCACTCGCGGACACCTTTGTCACCTGGCTTGCTTCCTCTCTGGTCTCTGCTGGCTGAGAGGCACTCTTCGCGACCGACCGGACGCCCGCGACGGCACGTTCTCGCTTGGGTAGTCCTCGGTCCGCGCCAAATGAATGGCGCGAAGAAATGCCATCAGAAGGCTGATACACCACGGCCCGGCGGGTCAAGCACATTTCGTTCGTTCCGCGCGCCACCTGCCCCGAGCGGGCACGCAAAACGCACCCTTAGGGCCCCGCTCTTGGCGGCAGCGCCTCGCTTGTATAGGAAGGAAGGCGAGCAACCGCCGAGGGCCTGGTAGCATGACCAAATTCGGTACCGCGCAATCCGTCCGTCGCGTCGAGGACCCGAGACTGTTGCAAGGGCGGGGCAGATACACCGACGACATCTCCCAACCCGGCACGCTGCACGCCGTCGTGGTGCGCAGCCCGCACGCACACGCCCGCATCCGTGGCATCCAGACCGATGCAGCGCGCAGCCTGGCCGGCGTCGTTGCGATCTTCACGGCGGCGGATCTCGCCGCCGACGGCATCGGCCCGATGCCGTGCGAGGTCTCGTTGAAGAACCGGGACGGCTCGACCAGCGCCGAAGCGCCGCGCCCGGTGCTCACCGCCGAAGTCACGCGCTACGTCGGCGACCCGGTGGCCCTGGTGGTTGGAGAGACAACGAACGCCGCACGCGATGGCGCCGGGGCCGTCGCGGTGGACTACGACGTGCTGGCCTCGACGACCGACCTCGCGCGCGCAACCGAAGAGGGGCAGCCGCGCGTCTGGGAAAAAGTCGCGCGCAACATCTGCTTCGACTGGGAAATCGGCGATCGCGCCGCGACCGAGGCCGCTTTCGCGAAAGCGAGCCATGTCACCCGGGTCAAGGTCGTCAACAACCGCATCGTCGTCTGCGCGATGGAGCCGCGTTCGGCACTCGCGCAGTATGACACCGCGAACGGCCGCTGGACGCTGACCACCTGCACGCAAGGGGGCTGGCTGCTCAAAGAGAATCTCGCCAAGACGTTCGCAACCGACCCCGAGCGCTTTCTCGTGCTGACCCCCGACGTCGGCGGCGGATTCGGAATGAAGGCATTTCCCTTCCCGGAATACGCGCTGGTCTGCTTCGCGGCAAAGCGCCTCGGCAAGCCCGTCAAATGGACCTCGGATCGCTCCGAGGCGTTTCTTTGCGACAGCCACGGGCGCGCCAATCTCTCGGAAGCCGCCGTCGCACTCGGTCCGGACGGCCGGTTCCTCGCTCTCAGCACGCACGTTCTCGCCGATATGGGCGCCTATCTTTCGACCTTCGCACCCTACATCCCGACGCTTGCCGGAACCGCGGTCCTGACCGGCGTCTACCAGTTCCCGACCGCCTACGCGAACGTCATCGGCGTCTTCACCAATACCGTGCCGGTTGACGCCTATCGCGGCGCGGGACGCCCGGAAAGCAACTACCTGCTGGAACGCCTGATCGACGCGGCAGCAGCAGAAACCGGCATCGACCCAGTGACGCTCCGGCGGAAGAACATGGTCCCGCCCTCCGCCCTCCCGTGGACCTCGCCGGTCGGCAAAGTCTACGATTCGGGCGAGTTCGCGCGCGTGCTCGACGCCGCCCTCGAGAAGGCCGACTGGGCGGGATTTCCGGCGCGCAAGAAGGCTTCGCTCGCGCACGGGAAAAAGCGCGGCATCGGTCTTTCCTATTACCTCGAATCGACCATGGGAAGCCCGACGGAACGCGCGGAAATCCGCTTCACCGACGATCGCTTCGTCGACGTGTTCGTCGGCACCCAGTCCAGCGGGCAAGGCCACGAAACGGCCTATGTGCAACTGATTTCCGAACGGTTGGGCGTGCCCGCCGAGCAGGTCCGTATCCACCAGGGCGACACCGACCAGATTCCCGTGGGCGGTGGCACCGGCGGCTCCCGCAGCCTCTATTCGGAGGGCCAGGCAATCCTGGCCACGACCACGACCGTGATCGACAAGGGCCGCAAGGCGGCTTCCGAGGCGCTGGAAGCAGCCGCGGAAGATATCTCTTTCGAAGACGGAAGCTTCCGCATCACCGGCACCGACCGGGCGATCGACATCCTCGATCTCGCGACGCGGCAAATGGCAAAAGTTGCCGCTGGAGAGCAGGCGACGGTCCTCGATTCCGTCGAGGTCGCACCGATCCCGGTGGGCACCTTCCCCAACGGCTGTCACATCGCCGAGGTGGAAATCGATCCTGATACGGGCGTCATAAACCTGCAGCGCTACACCGTCGCCGATGACTTCGGAACACTGATCAACCCCTTGATCGCGCGCGGCCAGGTGCAAGGCGGGGTCGCCCAGGGAATCGGCCAGGCGGCATACGAAAATACCGTCTACGACCCCGAATCCGGGCAACTCCTGTCGGGGAGCTTCATGGACTACGAGATCCCGCACGCCGACGAAGTGCCCGACATCGACGTCGAATTCGTCGAAGTCCCGTGCAAGACGAACGGGCTCGGCGTGAAAGGCGCGGGCGAAGCAGGGGCGATCGGCAGTGCACCAGCGGTGATGAATGCGATCATCGATGGTCTGCGCGATGCCGGAGTGACGAAGCTCGACATGCCGGCGACCCCGGAGCGGGTCTGGCGCGCCTTGCAGCACGCCTGACCTGCCGGGTTTCGCCATTGCAAGCACGCTCCGTCAGACGCACCGAGGACCGGCGCTTTCTCACCGGCGGTGGCCGCTACGTTGCCGACGCAAGCCGGCCCGGCATGCTGCACGCCGTCTTCGTCCGTTCGCCACACGCCCACGCCATCGTCCGCAGCATCGATGGCAGCGGCGCTGCGCAGGTCCCCGGCTTCGTGAGCTTCGCTTCGTTTCGGGATTTGCACGATGTCGGGCCGATCCCCGGCGGCATCGGTTTTCCGCGCCCGGACGGCACGCCCGCGCCGCGCACCGATCGCTTCCTCCTCGCCAACGAACGCGTCCGCTTCGTGGGCGAAGCCGTGGCGCTGGTGATCGCCGAAAGCCGCGCCGCCGCCCTCGACGCGGCGGAGCGGGTCGCCGTCGAGTACGAGCCACTGCCGGTGGTCACGGATCCCCTTGCCGCCATGCAACCGGACGCCCCCGCCGTATGGGACGACGTCCCCGACAATATCGGCTTCCTCTGGAAGGGGGGCGATGCCGAACGCACCGCAGCCGGGCTCGCGTCCGCCGCACACGTCGTTCGCCTCGACTTCGCCATCTCGCGTGTCACCGCGAGTTCCCTCGAACCGCGCGGCGCCTGGGCGGAAATCGAACCCGACGGTCGGCTCGCCCTGCATGCCTCGATCCAGGTGCCGTACGGGCTCAGGGACGGCCTTGCCCAGAACAACCTCAAGGTTCCGCCAACCGACATCCGCGTGCTCGCCGAGGATGTCGGCGGCTCGTTCGGCATGAAGGCGGGCGTGCAGGTGGAGTACGCGCTCGTTGCCTGGGCGGCGCGCCGGCTGCAAAGGCCGGTCTCCTGGATCGCCGACCGCACGGAAGGGTTTCTCAGCGACGAGCAGGCCCGCGAAATGCAGATCACAGCCGAGCTCGGCCTCGACGCGGAGGGAAGATTCACCGCCCTCAAGGTGCGCTGGAATGTCAATCTCGGCGCCTACGTAAGCGGCCGCTCAGCCTGGTGCGTCGGCAACATCGGCGGCATCGCAGGCGTCTACGCAATCCCTGCGATCTATGCTGAATCCTGCGGCATCATGACGCATACCGTGCCGACCGGGGCCTATCGCGGCGCCGGCCGTCCCGAGGCAACCTATACGATCGAGCAGATCGTCGACGCGGCGGCGCGCGAGCTTGCCATCGATCCATTCGAGTTGAGACGCCGTAACCTCATTCCACCCGAGGCGATGCCGTATCGTACGGCGCTGACTTTCAATTACGATTGCGGCGAGTTCGAAGAGAATATGAAGAAGGCCGCCGCGCTCGCCGACCTCGCGGACTTTCCGGCGCGGCGCGAAGCGGCACGGCGCGCCGGTAAGCTGCGTGGCATCGGCGTCTGCAATTGCATCGAAGTGGCGGGCGGCCCGTTCCTCCATCCCGCCAAGAACACGGCGCGGCTCAGCCTCGCGCCAGACGGCACGCTCACGCTCTTCACCGGGGCGATGTCCACGGGCCAGGGCGTAGAAACCACATTCCGCCAGCTTCTCGCCGACCGCTTCGGCGTGCCGATCGAGCGGATCCGTTATCACCAGGGCGATACCGACGATCTCCCTTCCGGCAAAGGGAATGGCGGCTCGAGCTCATTCTGTACCGGCGGATCGGCGACCTGGCTTGCCGCCGAGAAGCTGATCGAAAGCGCGAAGCGCATCGCCGCGGAACAACTGGAAGCGGCGGTCGCGGATGTGACGTTCGAAGCCGGACTGTTCACCATTACTGGAACGGACCGCTCGATCGACCTCGCGACGGTCGCGCGGAAAGCCGCCGAGGATCAACCCGCAGCGAATGGTGGTCTCGCGGAATTCACCGAGTTCCTTCCCGCCGTCAATTATCCGAACGGCACGCACGTTTGCGAAGTCGAGATCGACCCCGACACCGGAGTTGCGGAAATCGTCCGCTACAGCGCCGTCGAAGAGCTTGGCGCAATCCTCAACCCGATGCTCGTCGCGGGCCAGTTGCACGGTGGCATCACCCAGGGCATCGGCCAGGCGATGAGCGAACAGATCGTGCACGACCGCGCCAGCGGCGAGCTTCTCACGGCATCCTTCATGGACTACGCGCTGCCGCACGCGGACGATCTGCCAAACTTCCGCCTGGCAACGCGGGAAGTGCCGACCAAGGCCAATCCGATCGGCGCCAAGGGTGTGGGAGAGGCCGGCACCGTCGGCGGCCTGACTGCCGCGATGAGCGCGGTCAACGCCGCACTCGCGCCGCTCGGGGCCGACCATCTCGACATGCCGGCAACGCCGGCCCGCATCTGGCAGGCGATCCACGCCGCCCAGCGCCACAAGCACTGAACGCACCGGCCCCCGCTGCGCTCCCCAACCGCAGAGGCACATATGACCGGAGAAACCGATATGACGGTGTCGCAGGAGCTGCACCCGGCAGAGCAGGAACGCCTCTCCGTCCCCGGCCTGAGCGCCCCGGTCGCGGTGCGGATCGACCGCTGGGGCGTCCCCCACATCGCCGCCCAGAGTCGCACGGATCTGTTCTTCGCCCAGGGCTTCAACGCGGCTCGCGATCGACTTTGGCAGATCGATCTTGCGCGTAAGCGTGGGCTCGGGTTGCTCGCGGCCGATTTCGGCCCCGGCTACCTCGAACAGGACCGGGCTCAGCGGCTGTTCCTCTATCGCGGCGACATGGCGGCGGAATGGGCTTGCTACGGCGCCGATTCAGA
>JBOHMN010000762.1:0-6309 GCA_050730175.1 Acetobacteraceae bacterium
ATGGCCTTGGGCAGGTGCGGGCGCGGCTCGAGCATGGCAAGCGACAACAAGAGCACGCCGGAGAGCGCGACGGCGGCACTGGCAGCCGCGACAGCGGGCGCGGTTTCGCCCAATGCTCCGGCGCTCGGACGCTTGCGATGCAGCAGCAGTTCGTGCCCGACGAACAGGCTGCCGGCGACGAATAGCGGAAGGATGTAGTAACAAAGCCGGAAAACGGCGAGCGCGCCCAGGATGCGCGGGGTCGAGAGGAAGGGTGCCAGACCCAGCAGCATGCCGCTGTCGAAGACACCGATCCCGCCGGGAAGATTGGTCGCGAGACCAGCCGCATAGGCAGTGAGATAGATTGCGAGGAAGTGGAAGAAGGTCAGCCCGTGCGCGCCCGCGAGGAGCACATGGAAGATCGCGGCCGTGAAGGCGAGATCGACCGTCGCCAGCGCCACCTGCGCCAGCGCCATGCGGAGGCCGGGAAGCGCGATCTCGTGCTTGAAGATGACGATGCGCGGCACGAAGCGTGACAGCGTGACGTAGGCGATCACCACTGCCCAGAACGCGGCGCCGACAGCACGGAACAGGTACTCCGGCACTGCATGACCGAGGAACGGCACCCAGCCAGGCGCGAGAACGAGGATGCTGCCACCGAGGGTGAGAGCGCCGAAGCCGAAGGTGAGGCTGCAGAAGGCGATCAGCCGCGCGATCTCGGCCGGTGTCAGCCCCCAGTGTGCGTAGAGGCGATAGCGTATGGCCGCGCCAGAAACGACCGGCAGACCGAGGCTGTGGGCGAGGGCGTAAGCGCAAAACGAGCCGAACGCGACCCTGTGATAGGCGACCGGGTGGCCGGCGAACCGGGTGCCGAGCCAGTCATAGAGCGTGAGCAGCCAGTACGAGAGCACGGTTGCCCCGACCGCGAGCCACACCGCGCGCGTCGGGATGGCCGCAATCGCCTGCGTGACCTCGGAGAGAGAGAGCTTGTCGAAGCTCGTTTTCAGCGTGTAGGCGGCGGCGACGAGAAGGCCGAGCCCAAGCAGCGCCGGCACGTGGCGGGCCAGCCGCCTGAGACCAGCGGGGAGGCGCCTCCGGGCCACCTACGCAGCGTCGGCGGGGTGCGCGAGCGCCGCCTCGATCAGGGCGATGGTTTCGCTGATGCCGTAGAGCGCGATGAAGCCGCCGAAACGCGGACCGCGCTCCTGGCCGAGCAGCACCTGGTAGAGGGCAGCGAACCAGGCGAGCGCCACACCTTGTCGCCCGTTCTTCCCGATCTCCAGGAAAGGTGGCCGGCGGCCGGCGTCATAGACGATTTCCTGCAGCCGCTCGGCGCGTTCTTCGGGGGGGAGGGCCTCGAGCACGGCGCGGCTCTCGGCGAGCATCCGGGCAAGTGCGAGAAGCGCCCTCCTTTCATCTTCGCTCGGCGCGCGGAAATGCTTCAATGGGCGAACGAAATCCTGATAGTAGGCGATCGCATGCCCGACCAGGCGGTCGAGGAAGGGCATCGCGGCGGGTGAGGTATCAGGCCGGTAGCGGCGAAGGAAGCCCCAGAGCATGTCGGGGGTCTCCGCATTCACCACCGCGGCAAGCTGGAGCAACATGCTGAACGGGACCGGGCTTTCACCGTGCTCCGGCACCTTGCCGCCGTGGATGAACCAGGCCGGGTTGCGATGGTGCTCGCTTTCGGGTTCCCGGACGAGGCGGGCACGATTGGCAAGATAATCGTCGGTCGAGCGGGGGATGACATCGAAATAGAGGCGCTTGGCGCGTTCCGGTGCGTGGAACATGAACTGGGCGAGGCTTTCCGCCGGACCGTAGCGAAGCCACTCTTCGATCGGCAGGCCGTTGCCCTTGGACTTGCTGATACGCTGGCCGTTTTCGTCGAGGAAGAGTTCATAGGTGAAGCTCTCCGGCGGTGCTTGCCCGAGGATGCGGCAAACCCGGCCGGAGAGCCGGACGCTTTCCATCAGATCCTTGCCGGACATCTCGTAATCGACGCCAAGCGCGTACCAGCGCATGGCCCAGTCCGCCTTCCATTGCAGCTTGGCCGCACCGCCGGTCACCTGGGTCTCGAAGCTCTCGCCGGTTTCCGGATCGTCCCAGAGCACCGTGCCGTCGACCGCGTCAACGCGGCGGATGGGTACCTGCATGACGCGCCCGGTTCGGGGGTTGAACGGCAGCACCGGGGCGTATGTCGCGCGCCGCTCGGCGCCGAGCGTCGGCAGGATCACCGCCATGATCTCGTCCCAGACCTCGAGCACGCGGCGCAGTGCGGCATCGAAGCGTCCCGCGGCGTAGTAATCCGACGAGGAGGCGAATTCGTATTCAAAACCGAACTGATCAAGAAAGGCCCGAAGCTGAGCGTTGTTGTGCGCGCCGAAGCTCTCGTGCGTGCCGAACGGATCGGGCACGCGGGTGAGGGGCCGGCCGAGATTTTCGGCGAGCATCTCCCGGTTCGGCACGTTCTCCGGCACGCGCCGCAGCCCGTCCATATCGTCGCTGAAGGCAAGCAGGCGGGAGGGAAGGCCGGTGAGCTCGGTGAAAGCGAGGCGGACCCAGCTCGTGCGTGCCACTTCGCCGAAAGTCCCGATGTGCGGCAGACCTGAAGGCCCGTAGCCGGTTTCGAGGAGGGCGCTCTTTTTGCCCGCGCGGGCAAGGCGGGCGGCCAGCTTGGCGGCCTCGGCAAAGGGCCAGGCGCCGGCAGGCGCTGCGGGCTTCGGACTCGGCTCGGGGGAAAGCATCGGGGCAAGCTAGAAAGGGTGCCAACCGCGGTCAATTCGCAGCCGCGCGGGACTCCGGGCAGGAGGCGGGTCCGGACGCCTGTTGCGGAGAGCTGAAGGCGACAACCTGGCGCGCCTCCGAACCGGCTTCGGGCCTCAGAACATGGCCGTCATCAAACACGCAGCGCTCGAGATGCTATCTTGGGCGACGCGACATCGGCGATGCACCGAACATCTTCGAAACGCGTGCGTGTGAACGGACGGGCCCTGTCGATTTCGTCGGGCGCGGCATGTTCATTCGGAAATCGGGCGCGCCAGTCACTGGCGCCGCGGTCTCGTCCGTTCGGCGGACAAAATCTCTCTGCCCCCGCATCCGATCGGCGGTTTCGCCCCGATGGGAAAGTGCGGCCAGGCCGGCCGCGCGAATCGGAGAGATCTCTCATGCAGTTGCAGGTCACACACGCGGCGTTCGCCGCACTCCTCGTCGGCCTTTCGGGGCCGGCATTCGCCGCGACGATGTCGGCGCCCATGAAGCAGCCGATGTCCGCGCAGACGATCATGGTCGGCAGGGCGCCGATGTACCCCTCGCGTAACATTGTCCAGAATGCCGTCCACTCCAAGGACCACACCACTCTGGTGGCCCTCGTCAAGGACGCCGGCCTCGTCAAGGCGCTCGAGGGGCCTGGCCCCTTCACCGTGTTTGCGCCGACCAACGAGGCAATCGCCGATCTTCCGCCCGCAACCGTGCGGGACCTCCAGAAGCCGGCGAACAAGGCAGAGCTCGTGAAGATCCTCGAGTACCACGTGGTCCCTGGCGACTACGACACGCTGAAGATCCGTTCGATGATCCTGGCCGGGGGTGGGCACGCGACGCTCAAGACGCTCGAGGGCGGCACGCTTGCACTGATGATGAACGGCTCGAGCAACATCCAGGTGGAGGACGAGAAGGGTGACATCGCCGATATCACCATTGCCGACGTCAGGCAGTCAAACGGCGTGATCCAGGTGATCGACCACGTCCTGATGCCTTGACGGTCTGCGACCACCCGTGGTGCCTTCCGATGCCTCCTCAGAAGGCGCGCTTTTTTGCGTGGTTCAGGCTTACGCGATACGCGAGAGATGGTCCGCTCCGAGCGGTTTGCACGAGTCCGCCCAACCCTGGTATGCGGACGAGGCCGCGCCATTTCTTCCCGTGGGAGACGACAGCCAGGAGGTGCCGATGCTGCGGATCCTGATGAACCGGCGCGCGATGATCGGTTTCGGCGTGTCGGCGGCAGCGCTGGTTGTGACCGCGGCGGGTGCAGAGGCAGCGCCGCTCCGGGCCGCCTTCATGCCGTTCGGTTTCGAAGATACGAGCCAGCCGAACCCGGGCGCGGTACCGGAACCGGCCGACCTTGCCCGACTTCGCAAGGCCAAGGCGGAGGTGGAACGTCTGCTCTTGCGTTCGGGGGCGTACGTCAGGGTCGATACCGCGCCGATCGCGCACGCAATCGCCGAGAACGATCTCGACGGCTGTGACGGCTGCGCGGCGGCGCTGGCGCGCGAGATAGCGGCGCAGGTGGTGGTCACCGGCTCGGTGCAAAAAATCTCGGACCTGATCCTCGATATGAACGTCGTGATCCGGGATGTCGGCACGGGACGCGTGATAGAAGCCGGCACGGCGGGTTTTCGCGGCGATAATGACCATGCCTGGATGCGTGCGGCCGACTGGCTGGTGCGGTACCGCTTGCTTGCACACCACACCGAAAAATGACGCGAAGCGGAGAACTGGGAAAGTGGCGGCGGTCCGTCCGAGCTAAATTTCGGCATACCACCACGTGGCCGTGAGCCCTGCGCCTACTGCCGCACCGCTCCGAGCGTCAGGCCGCGCACGATGTGCCGCTGCAGCGCGAATACGACCGCCATCATCGGGATCAGGGTCAGAATCGAGCCGGCGGCGATCTCGCCCCAGGGAAGGTTATCGGGCTGGATCATGCCGATCATCGCGACCGGCACCGTTTTCGCATTGACCTCCGTCAGCATGAGTGCCAGCACCAGCTCGTTCCACGCGAAAACGAACGTGAAAATGGCCACCACCGCGATCGCTGTGCGTAGCAACGGCACATGCACACGCCACAGGAGCTGCCAGTGGCTGCAGCCATCGATGAATGCGGCGTCCTCGATTTCGCGTGGCAGATCGCGCAAAAAGCCGACCAGCATCCAGACCGCAAACGGCAGGGAGAACGAAAGATAGGCGGCGACCAGCCCCGGCAGGGTGTCCAAGAGGCCCAGGCGATAGAGAATCAAATAGTAGGGCACGACGATCGCGATGGTCGGCAGCATCAGCAGAGATAGCACCCAGAATAGTATCTGCTGGCGCCCGCGAAAGTTGAGCCGCGCCAGCGGATACGCCATCGGCAGGCCGATCATGAGTGACAGTGCAGTGGTCGCGGTGGCTGTCTTAACGCTGTTGAGGATGCCGGTGGTAAACTCGCCGTCCCCGAGAACCGAAATGTAATTGTGCAGCGTGGGATGGAACAGCAGCAACGGTATGCGGCTGAAAATATCCGGCCGCGTCTTGATCGAAGTGAGAAAAATCCAGAACACCGGGAACAGCCAGAGCGCGACGACGGCGACTGCAGCCGCCGTATGGATTCGGCGCCTTGCGTTGCGGCGCGTCATAGCGCTTCCGTCCGCCTGAGCGCGGAATAGAGAAGCAGGACGACAATGTTGATGATCACCAGCAAAACCAAAGACACCGCGCAGGCCGTGCCCATCTGGTAGCTGCCGAACCCCTGATTCCAGATCATGATCGGCAGTGTGTAGGTTGCCAGTCCGGGGCCGCCGGCGGTCATGACGTAAATCAGGTCGAAGCTTTTCAGGTTGTCGATTGCGAGCAGCAGCGCGACCAGTGTGATCACCGGCCATAACAGGGGAAGTAGCACGTGCCGAAGCACGGCGAGCGCGCCAGCCCCGTCGATTTCTGCGGCTTCCACGATCTCCGGTGCCACGCTGCGGATACCGGCAACGAAAACCAGGAAGACGAATGGCGTCCACTCCCAGACATTGGTCACGATCACCGCCGCCATCGCGGTATGCACGTCTGAAAGCCACGGATGAACGGGCAGACGCAGCAGTGACGCCAGATAGTGGATGATGCCGATGTTGGGATCGTACATATAGAACCACATCAGCGCCACCACCGCTGGGGTCAGCAACACCGGCATGACCAGCAGGCTGCGTAGCACGGCGAAGCCGGGGCGTTCGTGGTGCAGCAGCGCGGCAAGCGCGTAGCCGAGCAGCAGTTGCAAAGCCAGGCTGGCGAGCGCGAAGACCACGGTCCGTCCCACCGACTGGCCGAACAGCTGGGTTGCCAGAAGCGAGATATAGTTCCGAAGGCCGACGAAGGTCGCCCGGTCAGGGGCAAACAGCCAGTAGCTCCGGAGTGACGTCCACACCGCGAATACCAGCGGGTAGAGCGTCAGCGCCAGAAGCAGGACCACGGGTCCGAGCAGGAACTTGGCCGCGACCGCCGGGTCGCGTGCGCGGCGCTGGCGGCGCCGTATGGCGACGCCGGGCCGCGGCTTTACCGCGGTCGCTCCTGCATCGAGCACGGTCGGCCTATTGG
>JBOHMN010000763.1:0-11188 GCA_050730175.1 Acetobacteraceae bacterium
GCCGCGGCCGAGGCGCGCGCGGCGGCGGTGCTGGAGGGCAAAGGCTGGACGATTCGCGGCCGGCGCGTTCGCACGGCCGCCGGGGAAATCGATATCATCGCCGAGAAAGCTGGGCTGCTCGTGTTCCTCGAAGTGAAGGCGCGGCCCCGCCTTGCCGAGGCCGCGGCGGCGCTCTCCGCTGTGCAACGTGCACGGCTTTTGAAAGCCGCCGAAATCGTGCTCGCCGCGCATCCCGATTGGGGCCGGCACGGCGTCCGCTTCGACGTCATCGTCGTCGACCGCGCGGATACCGTCCGGCGGATCAGTGACGCTTTCCGCGACGAATAGCGAACGCCGCTCCGGCTCTATCGACGACCCGCGCTACCGCTCCACGCACATCGCGACACCCATGCCCCCGCCGATGCAGAGTGTGGCGATTCCCTTGTGGGCATTCCGCTTCTGCATTTCGAACAAGAGCGTGGTCAGGATGCGCGTGCCGGAGGCGCCGATCGGGTGACCGATTGCGATCGCGCCCCCGTTCACGTTCACCTTGCCGGTATCCCAACCCAACTCCTTGTTCACGGCGCACGCCTGGGCTGCAAACGCTTCGTTCGCTTCGATCAGGTCGAGATCGGAGATTTTCCAGCCGGCGCGCTGCAGCGCCTTGCGGCTGGAAGGGATCGGGCCGATGCCCATCACCTTGGGATCCACGCCGGCGGTTGCGAAGGCGACGATCCGGGCGAGTGGGGTCAAACCACGCCGGGCCGCTTCCTTGGCGCTCATCACCGCAACCGCGGCGGCGCCATCGTTGATCCCGGAGGCATTACCCGCCGTGACGGTACCATCCTTGCCGAAGGCCGGTCTCAGCTTCGCCATCGATTCGAGGTTTGCGTCATGCCGGACGTGCTCGTCGTCCACGACCACCGTCTCGCCCTTGCGGCTCTTCACCGTGACGGGAACGATTTCGTCCTTGAAGCGGCCCGACTTCTGCGCGGCCGTTGCCTTCTGGTGGGAGGCGATGGCGAAACGATCCTGCTCGTCACGGGTGATCTGGTACTCGCGGGCGACGTTATCGGCCGTCGTGCCCATGTGGTAGTCATTGAAGACGTCCCACAGACCATCCTTCACCATCGTATCGGCGAACGTAACCTCGCCCATCTTCGCCCCGGCACGCAGATAAGCCGCGTGCTGCGCGAGCGTCATGCTTTCCTGCCCGCCGGCGATGACGATCGCGCTTTGTCCACTCATCACCTGCTGGGCGGCCAGCGCGACCGAGCGTAACCCCGAGCCGCACACCTGATTGATACCGAAGGCGGTTTTCGAATCGGGGATACCCGCGGCACGCGCTGCCTGGCGCGCCGGATTCATCCCCTGGCCACCGGTGAGGATTTGCCCGAGGATCACCTCATCCGCCTCCCCCGGCTCAAGCTTCGCGCGCTCGAGTGCGGCCTTGATCGCAACGGCGCCGAGTTCGTACGCGGGCGTGGTGGCGAAGGCGCCGCGAAAACTGCCAACCGCGGTGCGCGCCGCAGCTACAATGACGATTTCATCCATCGCCGGGCTCTCCTGTGCCAATCATCAGCCAAGAACTTAATGCCGGCGGAGCCAAGGTCAAAGACTGCGGAGCCAATCGCGTAGCGGGCGCCAGAGTGCGGTTTCTGCCGTGGTACCGGCGACCATGCCGATGTGACCGGCGGCGGGCGCATGCAGCGTAGCGCCGGCGATCAGACCGGCGAGAGGCTTGGCACTCTCGGGCGGCACGATGCGGTCTCTCTCCGGCACCGCGACGAAGGCAGGCAAGCGAAGGCGGCCGGGATCGACGGGCATTCCGGCGATGCGCCACGCGAGGCGGCCGGGACTATTGGCGCCGTACCAACCACCCAGGCACTCGCGCGCAACCGGGGCCGCGAGGGGGACGCCGTCATTCAGCCAGTCTTCAAGGGCAACGAAGCGGCGGGCACGGTCCGAGGCGGGATCGAGCCGTGCGAAAGCGCGATACTTGGCGCTGATGGCGAACGGATCTAAAGCCGCGAACAGCATCTGCAGGAGATCGACCGGCAGAGCGGAGGCGAAGGCGAGCGCGGGCTCGAAAACCGGCAACATCCGGCCGAGCGATCCGGCCATCTCCGGGTTGGCAGCGTGAAAATCCCAAGGTGTCGCGAGCAGGGCAAGCGCCTGGAAGCGCTCCGGCCGCCGCAGCGCCAGAGCAACCGCGAGCAGGCCTCCCATGCAATAGCCGGCGAGCGTCAGGCGTCTTGGTACCGCCTCCAGCGCACGCTCCAACCGTCCGGCGACATAATCGGTGAGGGTAAAATTCCGTTCCGCCTCGCCCGGCCAGCCCCAGTCGAGCAGCAACGGGCGCATCCCCTGCGCCTGCAGCCAGCGCAGCATCGAGGCACCTTCGGCGAGATCGAGCACGTGGGCGCGGTTGACGAGGCTTGGCACGAACAGCACGGTTGGCGCGCCACGCTGGCGGCCGCCGCCGTAATCGAGGAGCCGGGTTTCCCCCTCGGCCCACAACACCGGCGGCTCCGGCAGGGTGCGCCGGTACGGGTGGCGGCGGTAGGCGGCGATCCCTGCGACCAGCGCGCGATCCTGGCTGAGCGCCTCAGCCAGCACCGCGCGGGCGAACGCGGTCTCGCCGGGCCCGCCCGGCCGATTGAGGCTTGCTGCCAGCCGCTCCGCGGCCTCCGATAAGTGCGCACTCGAGCGCGGCCAACCGCTCTTCAAGGCCGGCGAGACGCTGATCGAGGCGCTCGAACGCAGCCATGCGAGGGTCAGGTGCAGCAGGAGTGGCCGGGGCCCCCGCCTTCTCAGCGGCCCGGGCGTGCCCGTCGGGCTGGTCATGGACACCGGCGGAAGCGCCCGTTGGCAGCGTGGCGAGCAGGCTCGTCAGCGCGCCGGCCCACAGCGCGAGCACGCGCAACCAACCTTCCTGGGTCTCGCGATCGGCAGCATAAGAGGAAAGCTCGCTCTGCCAAATCGTGATCCAGTCGCGCGCCAGCGCCTCGATATCGCTGGCCGCGAATGGCGACGCGTCCGCTGCCGGCGCCTCGGTCATCGGTCATCCTTCCTCCAGGCCGCCGGACCATAGCCGCAAGAGAGAGCCGGCGGAATAATCCGCCGATCCCGGGGCCCCGCACCGCTTCGCATTTCCAGTCAGGCGCAATCCGCTCTACGATGGCGCCCGATTGAGGATAGGCAGAGATGTCGGAAACCCCTGAACACGGGACGGGCACGCCGGAACGAAAGGAGTCGCCGCCGGTCGTTGTCAAAAAATACGCCAACCGCCGGCTCTACAATACCGAGAGCTCCAGCTACATCACCCTCGACACGCTGGCCGAGATGGTGCGCGGCGGGCGGGATTTCGTCGTCTACGATGCAAAGACCGGGGACGATATCACCCGCGGCGTGCTGACGCAGATCATCGTCGAAGAAGAGAACAAGGGCCAGGCTTTGCTGCCGACCAGCTTCCTGCGCCACCTGATCGCGTTTTACGGGGGTTCTCTGCAAAACCTGGTGCCGCGCTATCTCGACCAGGCGATGACGAACTTCGCCCGCCAGCAGCAGGACATACAGATGGCCATGCAGCAGACCATGGGCAACCTGTTTCCCTTCAACATGGAAGAAATGGGACGCCAGATGGAGCGCGCGATGACGCTGTTTACGCCCTTTTACCGGGCACCGGGGACTGCGGCAGCGGATCCCGCGCGCGGGGCGGAGCAGGCCGAGCAGGAGGTCGAAATGCTGCGCGCCGAAGTGGCAGAGTTGCGGCGGCAGCTCGCCGATGCACGCAAAGAGCGAGCAGCGGCCGGCGCTAAACTTCCCGCAGGCATCGGAAAGATCGGGTGATCCGCCGGCTGACCTACTTTTTCACCGTATTTTCCAACGACTCCATCAAGGTAGCCCGGTTGTTGACGCGTCCGGCAAAGCCGGCTGAATTTTGCGACACCGATCAATTTTTCGCGGCTAAGGAGGATTGTTCTTGCGCCGGTTCGGCCCTCTCGCGACAAGCAACCAGGATCGGAGGAGTTTAAGGGGTGATTAACCACCCGAAGTTCGGCCAAGCCAACGCCGTAGCAGAAGCGGCGGGCAGCGAGGCGAAAACGGAGTCCGGCAGCGAGGCGAAAACGGAGTCCCGCGGCCGCGACCGGCAGCACGGGCGTGCCGTGGCCGCTGACAAACATGTTGGCATGCGAATCCGCGAGCGGCGGCTGATGCTCGGGCTTTCGCAGCAGCAGCTTGCCCGCCTGATCGGCGTCACTTACCAGCAGGCGCACAAGTACGAGCGCGGCCTCAACCGGATTTCGGCCGGGCGTCTGTATGAGATCGCCCAGGTCCTCCAGGTGCCGATTTCCTGGTTTTTCGAGGGACTGGGCGACGGGGCGCCGAGCCCAGGGATGACAGTTGGCCAGCGGCGGGTATTGGAACTAGCCCGGAACTTTTCGGCGATCAGCAACGAACGGCATCAGGAAGCGCTCAGCGAGATGGCGCGCGTGCTGGCCGCGCAGGCGGTGGCCGAGCGGAACCCCTGATCGGGTACCCGGTTGTGTGAGCGGGTGCGTTCGCATCACGCCGCCGGGGGCATTGGCTCGGCCGAGTCTGCACTGGGCGGCCGCCAGCCTGCGGCGTCGAGGCACGCTTCGGCGGAAAAGAGAACCGAACTCAAGAGATCGCGCAGGATGCGGAGGTCGGCGAGACTGAGCGTCGGGACCAGCGCGACGACGCTGCCCCAAGGACGGTCTGGCTCGATCCCCTGCTCGAGGGTCAACGCAATCTGACCGTGGTCCGTCAACTGCGCATCGATCGAGAGCCGGTCCCAGGCGAGTCCCGCCCGATCAAGCAGGGAGAGATGGCCAAGCGCGATCATGTTGTCTCCTCGGTAGGGCTCAGCTTGCAGGCGTGCTGAGGCAGCTTCCCGATGCCGGGCGGATTGCGAGTGGTGTCGAAGCCTGGAGGTGCCGGACGTCATCGCGGCACGTCCGCCCGTGCCGCAGCGGCGACGTCACAAAGTTCGTCGCTGAGGTCGCCACCCTGGAGCGCCGCGAGTCGGGCCAGCCCGGCGCGTAGAGCGTCGGCTGCAAGGGACAGGAGATCCGCCGCTTCATCGGCGGCGACCACAGCCTCGCGGCGCTCAAGGGATTCGCTGCCTGCGAGGAGGCGCTCACCCAGCCGTTCAACCGCGACCAGATGCTCGGCGAGGGAGGCGCGGCTTCGCTCGACGGGCAAGGCGGCGCTCGCCGCGCCAGGGAAGTCGGGAGCGCGAAACTGACCGTTAGGCATGCGGGACGCTCGTCTTCGCTGTGGCCAGAACGGCAATCGAATTGTCCATTCAGCCGGCAGCAGCGCCGGACCGTGCGGGGCCGGGTCGCGCGGGGCCACGGCCGCTCGGCGCCGTCTGGCTCGCTTGGCAGCTTGGGTCCGGGGCGACCCGGATCAGCACCGGGCGTCACCGTTCAGGCTGTCGCAGATGACAGTGATTCCTTTGGCGTGCCAGCGTTTGACCGCGCGGCCGTCGGCGCCGAGCAAGGCGCCGAGCCGCCGCCAGGGGAAGAGGTACCGGCCGGTCAGCGGACTGACCAGGGCGCGCGCCCCGACGATCCTGCGCAGCACGTACTTTTCGTCCGGGATCCGGCCGATCCAGCTGAGCGTCTCGTCCATGCGGCTGATGGCAGCGGCGGGCGGCACCGCCGGTCTGAGGCGCGCGCCGGACCACCCGTACGCATCGATTGCGGTGTGAATCGCCGGCCAGTGGCTGGTCCGGAGATCAGGGCGTCTTCCCGATATCGGCAGACAAAGCAGGGTCGTGCCGGCCTCTTCCAGACGCGCGATGACCGATTCGACCGTGTGCGGATGGCCTTGCGCGGTCGCCGGGGCCCGCGCCGGTTGCCTCCGCTCCTGTTCAGTGCAGCGATCCATCGCGTTTCGCGGCGCCTCAGCCGAGATCTGCGCCGCGCCACTCGTCGAGCGCGTGACAAAGATCGCAGACGAAGCGGTATCTGGAATCGACATCGAACAGATGGCGGCACTTGAGGCAGTGGCGGCGAAATATTGCCGTTTGCTCGTCCGCGCGGCGGAGGCTCTGGAACTTCACGCGGGTCGCCACGGCGCGCGCAGCGACCGCGTTAACCGTCCGCCTCAAGGCGGTTGCGACGTCCTGTTTGGTACGGCCAGCGGCGGCCATCCGGCGCATCGCTTCGTCCTCCAGAAGGCTCCAGTTGGGACAGCGGGACGTGTCCATCCGAGCACCCTTTGCGGCAGTGGGAACTGAGAGTCGTGTGCTGGTCCACGAAGTCGTCCGCGGTCACTGCTCCGGCGGTGACCTCGCGAATGCGGCGCAGCACGGAAGGTGGGGGAAAGCGCATGCCCGTCGCGTAACGCTGGACCGTACGGACGGCGCCGGTGCCGCGGAGCCCGATCAGCTCGGCGAGCCGCAAGTAGGTGAGCCGATGCAGGTTGCGATAGCGTTCGAGCGTCATGAGACAAGAAACTGTGATCAAAATGGCCATTATGTCAACCACTGATTGATAATATATGACTGGAAATCCGACGACGTTATAGCCATAATGGCCACATGAACCGAGTAGGACCACCACGCTCCCGCGTCGATGAAATCCGTGCCGCCCGCGGTCTGAGCGCCGCCAATCTTGCCGACAGGGCCAGCCGTAACCGTTCCACGGTGCATAAGATTGTCACTGGCAGCCGCGGTCTCAGCGAGCAGTTCGCTGGCCCTCTCGCGAACGTCCTCGGAGTACGCAAGGGAACCCTCTACGAGGATGTCGCCGCTCCGATCGCTTGGCTCTCCGAGGCAGACTCTGCCGCCGCGTCATGGGTTCGCCCGGGAGAGCCGCCGCCAGATGTCGCCCGCCTCCGGGATGTGCCGGTCTACGGCACGGCTGAGGCGGGAGCGGACGGCGCGTTCCATCTGAACAACGGCGAAGCGATCGATTGGGCGAGGCGCCCGGCCGGCCTGATCGGCGTCAAGGGTGTGTTCGCCATCTACACCGAGGGCGATTCGATGGTCCCTTGGCGGCGCCCGGGCGCGCTTGTCTTCGTGCACGCGAATCGCGCCGCCGACCAAGGCTGCCACGTGATCGCCGAGATCTGGGAGCGAGAGACCGGACACCCGCCGCGCGCCTTTTTGAAGGAGCTGGTGCGGCGGACGGCAACGCGCGTCGAGCTCGCGCAGTACAATCCCCGGAAGGTCATCGCGTTCGAGAAGGAGCGGGTCGGTCGCCTGTACCGGGTGATCGAGTGGGAGGAGGCGCTCGGGGTCTGACGATCACAGGAAAGGTAATGAAAAGGGGCGGAACGCAACGTCTGAGCTGCCCCCGGTTTCTCTGGACACGATATTGTCGCGAGAAACCGGGGGTAGCTCACATTTGACACGCCGGACAATGCAACTTGGGGCAAATCAGAAAATGGAGGACTCGCTCATGGGAAGGTGGATTTTTGCCGCGATCACCGCCGGTGCGGTGCTGATACCCGCCGCCTGGTCGATGCCCGCGCCCGCACAACCGCTGCCGCCAGGCATTCCTGCCGTCATGCCGTTCGCTATCCCCTATGGCGCGCCGATCACCCTCGCACTCGCGAAAAAAGTGGCGGCGGCGGCGCTGGCGCGCGCCTCCGGCCTCCGCTGGAAGGACGCGATCGCGGTTGTCGACCCGTCCGGCGAGCTCGTTTATTTCGAGCGGATGGACGACACGCAAATCGCTTCGGTTGCCATTGCGCAAGACAAGGCCAAAGCCGCCGCCCGCTACCGGCGCTCGACGAAGGTGTTCCAGGATCTCGTCGACAAGGGCTTTCCCTATCTCATGACGCTCCGCGGCGTTGTTGCGTCGGAGGGCGGGCTTCCTCTCGTGCGCGATGGCAAGCTGATCGGCGCGATCGGCGTGAGCGGGGGAACTTCGCCGCAGGATGGTCTGATCGCCGCGGCTGGTGTTGCCGCGCTGCAATGATCTGAGGGGGGTCTCCGTTCAGCCGGTTTCCACCAAAGCACCGTCGCGCATGGCACGAAAAAAACACGCGCGGTGGCCGGTGTGACAGGCGGGGCCGGCCTGCTCGACACGGAGCAGAATCGCATCCCCGTCGCAATCGAGCCTGAATTCGACCAGCCGCTGCGTGTGCCCGGAGGTTTCACCCTTGCGCCAGAGCGTCTTGCGGCTGCGGCTCCAGTAGGTGGCAAAGCCGGAGGCAAGCGTTGCGGCAATCGATTCGGCGTTCATCCACGCAAGCATCAGCACCTCGCCGCTCGCGTGGTCCTGCGCGATTGCAGGAATGAGACTGGAGCGATCGAACCGGAGCGCCGCGCGGAGACTTGCCGGGAGTTCAGCCGGCATGTGCCACCAAGACGGCAAGCCCGCGCTCGAGATCGGCGATCAGATCAGCCGGCTCTTCGAGCCCGATATGCAGCCGAATCATCGGACCACCGAAATCCTTCTGCTCGGCAGTGCGCGTGACGAACCCGCTGGTTGGCAGCGCCAGGCTCTCGAAGCCGCCCCAGGAGGCGCCGATGCCGAAGAGTTCGAGGCTGTCGATCATCGCCCGCGTCGCATCCGGGCTGAAGCGCGGTTGGAAAGCCACGCCAAACAAGCTCGGCGCACCCGAGAAATCGCGCTGCCAGATCGCATGGCCGGGCGCGCCGGGAAGGGCCGGATGGAGCACCGAGCGCACCTCCGGCCGCGTTGCCAGCCAACGCGCGACCGTAAGCCCCGATTGCATCTGCCGTTCGAGCCGCACGCCGAGCGTCCGGAGCCCCCGGATCGCGAGCCAGCAATCGTCCGGACTGGCATATTGGCCGAGCTGGAGCGTGGTGGTTCGCACGCGTTCCCAGTCCGCCTCTTGCGCGGTGATGACGGCGCCGAGCAGCGCGTCGGAATGGCCAAGCGCGTATTTCGTCAATGCCTGGATCGAGACATCGACGCCGTGACGGAACGGCTGAAAGAAATGCAGGCCCCAGGTATTGTCCATCATCACTTTCAAATCCCGCGCATGCGCAAAAGCCGCGAGCGCCGGCACATCCTGCACCTCAAACGTGTGGCTGCCGGGACTTTCGAGATAAAGGACGCGTGTGTTCGGCCGGACCAGCGAGGCGAGCGCGTCGGCTGCGATCGTAGGCCGGTAGAACGTCGTCTCGACGCCCATGCGCTGGAGCACGCCGCCCGCAAAGTTGCGCGCCGGGCCATAGACGGAATCCGGCATCAGGCAATGATCGCCGGCGCCGAGGAAAGCAAGCAATGGGGTGGTGACGGCCGCAAGGCCGGAGGAGACGATCTGACAGCGTGTGCCGCCCTCGATTTCCGCGATCATGTCCTCGAGCACGAAATGGGTCGGCGTGCCGTGCGTTCCGTAAATGACTGCCTGCTCGAGGCGGCGCTTACCGAGCGCGACGCGGTCCGCGCAGGAGGGGTAAAGCACGGTCGAGCCGCGCACGACCGGGGGATTGACGAAGCCGTGGGTGTGCGGCCCGGCCCGCCCGGCGTGCGTCAGGCGCGTGGCGAATGCTTGCGGGCGGCGGCCAGAAGTGTCGTCAGGCATCTGAGACCTCAGCGTTCGATCGGGGTGTCGGGGCGGGCACCCCATTCCGTCCAGGAGCCATCATAAAGGGAGCCTTGGGGAACGCCGGCCAGCACCAATCCGAGTGTCAGGATGGCCGCGCTGACGCCACTGCCACAGCTTGTCACGACCGGGCGCGAGCCATCGGCGCCGGCGGCGGCGAAGCGCGGGCGGAGCGCCTCGGGAGCGCGGAATGTGCCATCCGGGTTGAGAAGCTCGGAATAGGGAAGGCTCACGGCTCCGGGGATGTGGCCCGAGCGGATACCCTCGCGCGGTTCCGGGGCGGTGCCGTTGAAGCGCCCGCTGGCCCGCGCATCGAGCACCAGCTCGGCGCGCCGGTCGAGGTCCGCCAAAAGATCACCGATGCCGCGCACGCGCTGAGCACGATAAGTCGCAACGAACCGCGCGCGCGTTGGAGGCTTCGGCTCGCCCGCCTCGATGGGGCGGCCTTCGCGCAACCATTTCGGCAGGCCGCCGTCGAGCACCGCCGTGCGATCGTGCCCGAAAACGCCCATCATCCACCATCCGCGTGCCGCGGAGAAAAGCCCCTTCTGGTCATAGAAGACGATGGAAGAACCGTTGCCGACCCCAAGTGCGCCGATCAGGCGCGCAAAGCGACCAGGTGTCGGAAGCATGTGCGGCAGCTCCGTCTGATCGTCGGCGACTGCATTGATATCGAAGAAGCGCGCACCCGGGATATGGACACGGAGATATGCTGTGCGGCCGTCCTTCGCCTCGTCCGGCAGATACATCGTCGCATCGAACAAAACGAGGTCCGGACGGTCGAGATTTTCGGCCAGCCACTGCGTGCTGACAAGAGGTTGCATCATCACTTCTTTCATGCCGCCAGCGCAATGACGACGCGGCGATTCTGCCGCCCCTTGTTCTCGATTTTCTGCACCGTGATGGTGCCGATCTCGCCCGTAGAAGCGACGTGTGTGCCACCGCAGGGCTGCAGGTCGACCGGCGGGTCGCCTGCGCCGATGCGCACCAGACGGACCCGCCCGCTACCGCGCGGCGGCTTGACGGAAAGCGTGCGCACGAGCTCGGGAGAAGAATCGAGGATCGATTCATCGACCCACTCCCAGGTCACCGGATGGTCAGCCGCGATCAGCATCGCGAGGCCCGCTTCGAGAGCAGCGCGATCCGGCGATTCGCGGAGGTCGAAGTCGAGCCGCGAGTGCGCCTCACCGACCTGGCCGCCGGTGACGCCGGCGCCGGGCAGCAGGCTGCACAGCAGGTGCATCGCGGTATGCATGCGCATCAAACGATATCGCCGCGGCCAGTCGATCTCAGCTTCGACGGTGGTGCCTTCCGGCGGAAGCATGGCGCTGGCCGCAACAATATGGAGAATTGCGTCGTCTTCGCCCTTCACCGCCTCCACGATCGGCGTTTCACCACCCTCCCAGCGCAGCACCCCGCGGTCACCCGGCTGGCCGCCGGAGCGTGCGTAAAACACACTGCGGTCGAGGATGATGCCGTTTCTGTTCGCAGTGAGCACGACGGCCTTCGCGCACTTCAGCCGCGGATCGGTGAGGAAAAGGCGTTCGGTCATGCTTTGCATCCGGCTCCCGGTAGAAACGGCGAGTGATAGCACCCTGCGCCGCCCCGTCCAGGGCTGCCACGGAACGGGCGAGGCCACAGTGTCCTGCCC
>JBOHMN010000764.1:0-1728 GCA_050730175.1 Acetobacteraceae bacterium
GTCGCCCGGCTCCGTGGTCGCCAGCGCGGGTCCTGAGCACCGGGATGGGGAAAGCTCGTTCCCGCAGAATCGAGGAGAAGGGCGCGCGGGCGGGCTCAGCCTCGAGACCTCGCGGGCGTATTGGAACGGGCGGCGCGTCGCTCTCAGCCTGACCGAATTCCGCGTTGTCAGTCGGCTCGCAACATTACCGGGGGTCGATTTCAGTCATCGGGACATCTACGACATCATGAAAGGAGAGGGCATCGTCTCCGGCCGCGGTGAAGGAGGCTATCGCGGCAACGTGCGGGCAGCGATCAAGCGAATCCGCCGCAAGTTCGTCAGCATCGATCCGGGATTTGGCGCAATTCGCAACTATCATGGGTTCGGGTATCATTGGGACGAAGGTGCGGCGGCGGATCCACTGCAGCCAGCAGGGGAAGCGACGGCTCTTTAAGGTGGCGGGCGCGTTCATGCGCGATCCTGGTCGCGCCGCTGCAATGCATTCCTGCCTGAAGGGAAAAGCCCGCCAGTGGTCCGACTCCAACGCTTCTCGCCCTTCAAGCGGGCTCAGAGGTCGGGCCACCAGTACCCGCAACCAGACCTCGGTGATACAGACGAGCAGCGATGCGTGAGGTGCCGGAGAGCCTGGCCCGTCCTCGGCGATGGCAAAATGCCCGCCATGGCTCGCGTTGTGGGCCTCGCAGTTTTGCGCCCAACGTTCCTGGCTGACGCAACGATTCCGCTGGAGAAAGTTGCCGGCAGTGTCTTCTGCGAGGTGGAGCTGCCTTCGTTGCGGCGGCTGGCGTTCGCCTCAGTTCCCCGGTCCCCCACCCTTTCTTGCCGGCCGGCCGCGCGGCATTCTGCCCACGTGGACGACGCGAGCGTGAGAGCGGAATGAACGCAAGGGAAATGAGCCGCGGCTGGCAGTTCTGGATCGACCGCGGCGGCACCTTCACGGACATCGTCGCGCGTGATCCGGCCGGCCGGCTTTCGGTACACAAGCTGCTCAGCGAGAATCCCGGCGCGTATGACGATGCCGCGATTGCCGGCATTCGCTCCGTGCTCGGCCTTGACGCGGCGCAACCGGTCCCTCCGGGTTGGATCGACGCGGTGAAAATGGGCACGACCGTTGCCACCAATGCGCTTTTAGAGCGCAAGGGTGAACCGACACTTTTGGTTGTCAATCAAGGGCTCGGCGATCTCCTGCGCATCGGCAACCAGGCGCGCCCGCGATTGTTCGACCTCAGGATCGCGCTGCCCGAAATGCTCTATGTGCGGGTCGCGGAGATAGGGGGGCGGATCGGCGCGGATGGAACGGAGATCGCACCACTCGATGAAGAGGCGGCGCGCGAGGCGTTCCGTGCGGCGCGCACCGCTGGCATCGCGGCCTGTGCCATCGTCTTGATGCACTCCTGGAAATATCCGGCGCATGAAGAGCGGCTGGCGCGGCTGGCGCGCGCGGCCGGTTTCACCCAGGTTTCCGCGAGCCACGCGGTCAGCCCGCTCTTGCGCATCGTTCCGCGTGGCGACACGACCGTGGCGGATGCCTATCTCTCGCCGATCCTCCGCCGCTACATCGATAAGGTCGCGGCTGAGCTGACCGGCACGCGGCTTTACTTCATGCAGTCGCACGGCGGGCTCGCCGAGGCGGCGCGCTTCGCCGGCAAGGATGCCATTCTTTCCGGTCCGGCCGGCGGCATCGTCGGCGCTGTACGGACCGCGGCGTTGGCCGGGTACGACCGAATCATC
>JBOHMN010000765.1:0-3079 GCA_050730175.1 Acetobacteraceae bacterium
CGCGCGTCCTCATCGCTCTATGCGCCATCGCTTCCAGGCCCAGGGCACGCCGCCCGTCTTCGCGTCAGGCGAGGTCTCGGTCGATCTGGTCCGCCGCGTGGTGAAGCGCAGAGACGACCAAGTGAAGCTCTCGCCCAAGGAATACGCGCTGCTGCGCGTGCTGGTGCTGAACGCCGGAAAGGTGCTGACCCATCGCCAGATCCTCAACGCGGTCTGGGGGCCGGCGCACGCCGAAGATGCGCAGTATCTGCGCGTGTTAGTGCGCAACCTGCGTCAGAAACTCGAAGCCGATTCAGCGCGGCCGGCGCTGATTTTGACCGAACCCCGCGTCGGTTATCGCTTGCAGGCACCGGGTTAGTTATTCGTTGGATTCGGTATGCGGACGATGGCCTTTCAGGCAAAGCAATCCTGTGTGTGCGTCGCCGCCAGCGCCGAGTAGTTCCGAGTGTCTACTTTCGGAGTGCGTCGTGACAAGGCAGCCCTTTTCCTGTGGATGCAAGCTCCACCCGGCGATCGCTCCAGCCGGAAGCAACCGGCGCCAGCATGGAGGAGACGAAATGTCTTGAAGCCTTCGGATAGCGGGTCACGACATACGCTAACCGGGGCGAGCGTGCAGGCTGCAACGTGAGTGAACGCCGAGCAGGCCTCGAAAAGGCCGATGTGCAGGCCGATCCGGCCCCTGAACCGGGGAAGGCTGACACGGCCGGGTGAGCAAGAGCGACGCGAACACCGGGGTATTGGCGGCGGCATGCACACAAGGAAAGGGCACGCAACACGGGAAGCTCCATGGCGTGATGGGGATGATCAACCGGAGGCCCCCGAGGCGGCGATCCGCGCCGGCTATGCGGCCGCCAATGTCAGCAAGACCGCCTGGCCGGCTCCGGCGGCTGCCCAACATTGCCGAGGCGGTCCGCGTCGGCTGCTCCAGCGAAGCGCGCCGCGCCCAGGTTGGACGCGAGCGCGTGCTCCTGGAGCTCGCCCCCATCGCCTTCTTCATCGCCGTCTCCGATATTACCGAGGTGCTCGATTGGGATCGCTGCAACGCTGTCACATTGCGGCCCAAGGCCGAAGTCTCGCCGCATCTGCGCGCTACGGTGCAGGAGATTGCTGCCGGCGGCAAAGAAAAGACAAGCCCACGCGCGTACGTCTGCACAGCAAGTCGCACGCCCTCGATGGCATCGCTCGGCACTTGGGCTTGTTCGACAAGAGGCGCCGACCATCGAGGTTCAAGCCAAGTGCCGCGACGGCCGGGACGCTCACACTATTCTCATAGAGCGGTTGGCGCGCCGCGCCGAGGCGGACCAGACCGGGAGCCAGAAGGCGGAATGCGCCGCCGCCAACCTCAATGCCGGTGTTCCACTCGCCATTCCCACTTGGGAAAATTCCGTTGTCGCCAATGCAAATTGCCCCTCGCCCCGCGATGGCGGGGAAAGGGAGGGATCCAATCCAATAGGATTGGGAGGGTGAGGGGTGATTGCATCCGCGCCGATTTGCCGCGCATGATCACGGAAATATTCATCGCTCGGTAACGATCCGTCGCGTATAACTTGCGCCGCTTGGCCTGGTGGGTCGGGCACCATCATAAGGAGTTTTTGGTTCATGCCCGTCCCAGCGACTGGCGCTTCGCGGCGCAGCCGGCGGATCGGTGCGTTTGCTTGCATTCTCGCGGTTTTCGCGCTCCTGGCTGGCGTCCCGGCGGCCTTCGCCGCCATGCTCACTGTCACAATCACCGGCGTCCACAGCGACAAGGGCAACGTCTATGTCGCGCTCTTCGACACGCCGAATCACTTTCCTAACGGCGACTATTCGATCCGTCACCTCAAGGTGAAGGCATCGACAGCGCCGATCGTCGTGGCCTTCAACAACCTGCCGCCCGGTACTTACGCCGTCGGCTGCTATCACGACGAGGACATGCTCGGCCACTTCAAGACCAACTTCTTCGGCTATCCGCTCGACGGCTACGCGTTGTCGAACGGCATCCGCGCCGTGGTCTCGCGGCCGACCTTCGCCGAGGCCGCGTTCCCGGTCGCCGCGCCCGATACCGACGTCACCCTACACGTGAAGTACTGAATGAGCTGTCCCTCACCCCCGTCTTCGGGGGGTACCCGGGGCGCAGCGCCGGGAGGGTGAGGGGCCTTCACTTCCGTCATGTCCGAACTCGTTTCTGAGATCCACGCGCTAAAGTAAACCGTGGACGGCCGAGGTACGCCCGGCCATGAGGGCGAAAATATAAGTCGGGCCGCGCTATGACCTCCCGCCCCATTGGCGCCCGCGACTACCACTCGACTTTCCGGTTATAGAAGAAGCGACCCATTTCTTCCCCCTTGAGGGCGGGGCCGGCCGCGAAGAGCGGTCGGCGGGAGAGAGGGTGAGTGCATCCGTATACACTCTATATACCAACGACGACACGCACTGCTTCAACCCAGGGAGATCGCAATGAGTGACACGGTATGGATGATGGATCAGGCGGTGACGTCGCTGCCGGTGTTCTCCGGTCTCGTGCTGTTGTGGGCCGGCTTCGCCATCGGTAACGGCTTTCTCGCTAGGCGGCTCGGCCACAGCGTCGTGCTCTGGGTGATTCTGTCGCTGATTCCGATCGTGAATTACTTCTTCTATTTCTTCGTCATCTACGCGACCGTGCTTGGTATCATTAAGCGCCTCAACCTGCTCACCGAGCGTCTCGCGCCCGGCAACCAGACGACATGATTACGTTGCAATCACGTCGCCCCCGCGAAGGCGAGGGGCCAGGGCGAGCGACGAGCGATTGCTCTGGATTCCCGCTTGTGCGGGAATGACGAAAGGCATGCATCCCGCGCGCATGACCATTAGAAATTTTCTCCACCTTGGGGGAGGAGGCAGGGCGAGGGGGAACACACGGTGACGGCCTATCCTCGTTCGGCTAGCATCTGCGCATGACCTACGACTTCGATCTCTTCACTATCGGCGCGGGCTCGGGAGGCGTCGCGGCGTCGCGTCGCGCCGCGAGCTACGGTGCCCGCGTCGCCATCTGCGAGCAAGGCCGCGTTGGCGGCACCTGCGTGTTGCGCGGCTGCATACCGAAAAAGCTCTTGGTTTACGC
>JBOHMN010000766.1:0-13349 GCA_050730175.1 Acetobacteraceae bacterium
GCCCCAGCGGCAGCAGCAGCGGCGGGCGCCGCGGCAAGCGGGCCGAGGCTGGCCGCAAGGCCGAGCCCAGCGAGCAACGGTAAAATCCGGCGTTGATTTCTCATGACGTATCCTCCGTTCACCTTTCCGTTGTTGTCTTAGGGGCCAGTCATCCCGTCAGGCCGGCTCGGAAAGCTCACCCCGTGTACCGACCATACCGCAGCCTTGCTCCTAGTCAACAAAGTGGCACGAATTAGCACGCGCGACTTTGCGAGTATTGGCTTCGCAAGGCGCCAATGTTCGTCTATCGAACGGACCAAGCGGCGGGCAGCCGTCGCGGAGTGGCAGACAAGGCGAAATCAGAGCGGAGCGGAGCGGAACCGCTGCACCGGGGGCGACCCGAACCGGGCTGCACGAAGAGCGGCGCTGGCGCCAGAAGGCTCGCTTGCCGATCTCGCTGCCGAACCGGGCACGCCACTTTATGATGGGGTCGCCGGGATGGACGATAGAATCGCCGACGCGCGGGTCGATAATGAGGCACTCCAAGTGCGCCGAATCGACACGGTGACGTTTTGCACCGAGAGCAACCGTCTCTTTTTTTCCTGCGCGCGCCGGGAGCGTCGGTCGCGGTGGCGAGTACCGTCATCCGCGCGGCGCAAGCCTCTTTGCCTCGATCATTTGCCAGACCAGCAGGATCGGCACACCAACAATAACATCGCGCGCCCGGCGCACCAGCGAGACCGCGATCGCAGCGTCGGGTGCCAGACCGAACAGGCCGCCAAGCCCGACATAGGCAAGCTCTTGCACGCCGGCGAATCCGGGTACGGCGAATGCGACGGTCAATGCCGCCTGCAGCAAGCCCTCGATGGCGAGCGCATCCGCAAGCCCGATCCTGGCACCGGTGAACTGCATGATCAGCCAGCTCCCGACGCCGTTGGCAATCCAGGCGGCGAGGTGGAGCAGAAAGGTGGCCCCGAGACGCGGCACTGAAGAATAGATCTGCGCGAGTTCGCGCTGCACCGATGCAGCGCGCGCCGCAAGGCTGGCGAGCCATGTAAATCTGAACCGCTGGCTCAGCCGCTCCATGATCTTGGCCGAGCCATGTTGCATAACGATGAACAGTGCCCCAGCAACGACACCGAGTGCGATGCCGGCGGCGAACAAAATGATGAGCCGCAAACCTGGCTTCCGTGGGATGAGCAATGCCAGGCCGCCAGCGGCGAAGGCAAGCTGGCTCAGGAACTCAGCCGTGACGTCAGCCAGCGTCGAAGCCGAGGCCATTGGCCAGGAAAGGCCCCCGAGATTGGCCGCTCGCATCCCCAGCACGAACCCGCCCACGGCCGAAAGAGGCAGGCAGTTCGTCACGGCATCCCTGACCATCCGCGCCCCGATCAGGACCCGGATCGGGTGGCGGCGGGGCAACAACGCCCACCAGGCCAGCCCGAGGAGAACGAACACCACACCCTGCCACGGGATCAGGGCGGCGAAGCCCAGCCAGCCGACGGAAAGCGCCGCTGCCAGCACACGATCGAACCCGAACCACCCGACCAGCACCGTGCCGCCGGCCAGCCCGACCAGCGCCGCCGCGACAGAGAGCGTCCTGGTCTTCAAAGCGGTTCCCGTCGAGACAAGGCCCGCCTCTACAACAGTGGCGGTCGGACCGCTATAGACGGCCGTGACTTCAGCGCTGACCGAGGAGGAGCCGGCGATGAACGGCAGCGATCCCGTTCTCGTCACCGGCGCCACCGGTTTCGTCGGGCGGGCGGTGGCCGCCGCACTCGCAGCCCGCGGCGCGCGCCTGCGCCTGTTGGTGCGCCGCGGCGGCAACCGGCGGAATTTGCGCGGCATTGCCGATGCCGAACTGATTGAAGGAGATCTGCAAGACGCAGGCTCGCTCGGGAGGGCGGTTGCCGGCTGCCGGCAGATTTTTCATGTGGCGGCGGACTATCGGCTCTGGGTGCCCGATCCGGTGCGGATGCTCGCGACCAACGTCGAAGGTACGCGCGCTATCATGCAGGCGGCGCGTGCCGCCGGAGTGGAGCGCATCGTCTACACGAGCAGCGTTGCGGCGCTCGGCCTCGCTGCCGATGGCAACCCGGCCGACGAAACCACGCCGCTTGACCCGGCGACCCTGATCGGCCCTTACAAGCGTTCGAAATATCTCGCTGAGCAGGTGGTCAGAGAAGAAGCGGCGGCCGGGCTTCCGGTGGTGATCGTCAATCCCTCCTCGCCGATTGGCCCGGGTGATATCAAGCCGACGCCGACCGGGCGGATCGTTCTCGACGCGGCCGCGGGCCGGATCCCGGCTTATGTCGATACCGGGCTCAATATCGTGCACGTCGAGGATGTCGCAGCCGGCCACCTTGCTGCGGCGGAGTGCGGGCGAATCGGAGAACGCTACATCCTCGGTGGGGAAAATCTCTCTCTCGGACGCCTCCTTGCCATGATCGCGGAAGTTGCCGGGCGGCGGCCGCCATGGCTCAAGCTACCCATAGCACCCCTCTTTCCGCTCGCGCTTTGCGCCGAGTCCTTCGCGCGGCTCAGCGGCAGGACGCCCGCAATGACCCGCGACACCCTGGTGATGGCGCGCAAGAAAATGTTCTTTTCCTCCGCCAAGGCTGAGAAGGAGTTCGGCTACAAGGCGCGCCCGGCTCGCGAAGCGATCGTCGATGCCCTGGCTTGGTTTCGCTCCGAAGGCATGCTGCGTTGAGTGCCGTGATGACTGCACTGGCCGCGCTTGCGTTCGCCGCCTGGCTTTGGCTGCTCTTCGGTCATGACCGGTTCTGGCATTCCGGCCCCGAGCTTCCGCGGACGGCGCCGGCGATGTTCGCGGGCGTCGACGTGATCGTCCCGGCGCGCGACGAGGCTCAGCATATCGCCGGCTGCCTCGCCTCCCTGCTCGGCCAGGAGCACGGCGGGAAGGTGCGCGTCTTCCTTATCGATGATCGGTCACGGGATGCCACGCTTGAAATCGCGCGCGGCCTGGCGGCGGGGGCTCGCGGAGAGCGGCTGCGGGTCATTCCAGGCGCACCCGCACCCCCGGGATGGAGCGGCAAGCTCTGGGCGCTCGAACAGGGGATCACAGCCGCAGCTTCTGACGCGCCGGCGCCCTGGCTGCTGCTGACCGATGCCGATATCGTGCACGCGCCCGCGCATCTTGCCGTCCTGATGGCAAAGGCGGAGGGCGAGCGACTCGATCTCGCCTCAGAGATGGTCGCGCTGCGCTGCCGGAGCCTGGCGGAGCGGGCGCTGGTGCCGGCGTTCGTGTTTTTCTTCCAGCTTCTCTATCCGTTCGCGGCGGTGAACAATTCGAAGCGGCGCGTCGCCGCAGCTGCCGGTGGGACGATCCTCGTTCGTCGTTCGGCACTCGAGCGGGCAGGGGGCCTTGCTGCGATTCGCGGCGCGTTGATCGACGATGTCACGCTGGCAAAGGCCGTGAAGCCGGTCGGGCGCATCTGGCTCGGCCACACCCGGTTGGCGGTGAGTGAGCGTGCCTACCCAGGCTTCGCCGACATCTGGCGAATGATCGCACGCACCGCCTTCGTGCAGCTCCGCTATTCCGCCCTCGCACTGATCGGAACGCTGCTCGGGATGAGCTTCCTGTTCCTGCTGCCACCCCTTTTCGCCCTGTGCGGAGTGGGAATTGCCCGCTGGATCGGCCTCGCCGGCTGGGCATTGTCCATGGTTCTTTACTGGCCGAGCCTTGCCCGCTACCGGCGCTTGCCGCTGTGGGCGTTGGCCCTGCCGCTGATCGCGGGGTTTTACCTTGCGGCGACGTTCGGCTCGGCGATCGATCACTGGTTGGGCCGCGGCCAGATCTGGAAGGGCCGTGCCTATCGCGGCGCGGAGACATGAGCGTCGACACCGCAAACGTCGAGACCCGGTCGGGCAAAGACCGAGGAGACGAGAATTTTCCGGTCGCCTCGCTGCTGATCCGGCGTGACCTCCGCCGCCACGTCCACGCGTTCTATGCGTTCGCGCGCAATGCGGATGACATTGCCGACAGTGACAAGCTCGCGCCCGCGGACAAGATCGCCCGGCTCGACGTGATGGAGGACGTGCTGCTCGGAAAGCGCGATCAGGGTTCGCCGAGTGCGGCGCAGCTGCGCGCAAGCCTGAGCGAGACCGGCGTGACCGCACGCCATGCGTCGGAGCTGCTCATCGCGTTCCGCCGTGATGCCACCAAGCTCCGCTACGCAAGCTGGGAGGAACTCTACGATTATTGCCGTTATTCGGCGATGCCGGTGGGCCGGCACGTGCTCGACCTTCACAGCGAGGATGGGGTGACGCACGCACCCTCCGACGCGCTCTGCACGGCGCTGCAAGTGCTGAACCATCTCCAGGACGCCAAGGGAGATCTGTGTCGGCTCGACCGCTGCTACATCCCCGAGGATTTGCTCGTCGAGAACGGTGCCGCAGTCGGAGAGATTCTTGCGCCACGCATGAGCAAAGGCGTGCGCCGCACCTTCGATGCGCTGCTCGATCGGGTTTCTGCTCTCAACGAGGCGACGATTGATTTACCGCGGCGGACGCAGAGCCGCCGGCTTCGGCTTGAAACGGCCGTGATCGTCGGACTCTCGCGCCGGCTCTGCCATCGGCTCCGCGTTGCAGATCCCGTGCAGGGTCGGGTGAAGCTTGCGCGTTGCGACGTCGCGGCAAGCCTCTTCACGGCGCTCCGCTTCCTGCCGTGAGCCGTTCCGCCGGAGCAACCGAGGCCGATCACGCCGAGGTCGCGCGGATGGCGCGTGATGCCGGCACCTCGTTTTACCGCGGCATGTGGATCCTGCCGCGCCAGCAACGCTTTGCCATGTTTGCGATCTACGCTTTCTGCCGCGCGGTGGATGATATCGCAGATGGCACGGCACCGTGGGACGAAAGGCAGTGCATGCTGGCTCTCTGGCGCGATCGCGTGGCGGATTTTTGCGCCGGGGTCGCGAATGATCCGGTAACACGGGTGCTCGCTGCCGCGGTGCCGCGTTATCGGCTCCGGCAGACGGATTTCGAAGCCATCATCGACGGCATGGCGATGGATGCGGATCGGCCGATCGTCGCACCTCCGCTCGCCTTGCTCGATCTCTACTGCGACCGCGTGGCCTGTGCGGTCGGGCGGCTTTCCGTCAGGGTGTTCGGTGATGCCTCCGATGCCGCGGACGAGGTGGCCGGCTCGCTCGGCCGCGCTTTGCAGCTCACGAATATTCTGCGCGACCTCGCTGAGGATGCGATGCGTGGCCGGCTCTATCTGCCCGCCGAATGGCTGACCCACGCGCGCGTGCCGGCAAGCCCCACGGCCGCGCTGCTCTCGCCGCGGCTTGCGCCGGTGCTGGCGCGGGTTGCTGCGCTCGCGCATCACCATTTCGATCTGGCCGAGCGGGCGATGGCGAAGTGCGATGCGCGGGCCATGCGGCCGGCACGGCTGATGGCGGCGACTTATGCCGCTCTGCTCGCCAGAATCGAACGGCGCGGCTGGGAATTCGCCGGTGAGCCGATGCACCTGCCGGGCTGGCAGAAGCTCTGGCTAGCCTTTCGTCATGGCCTTTTCTGAGCCGGGCAGACCGGCCGGGCGCTCAGCACACGTGATCGGCGCCGGCCTCGCCGGGCTTTCGGCCGCGGTTGCTCTCGCCGGGCGCGGCTGGCGGGTCACGCTGTCCGAGGCGGGACCGCAAGCAGGTGGCCGCTGCCGCTCGTATTTCGACCGCGCACTCGGCGTCAGGATCGATAACGGGAACCACCTGCTTTTGGCGGGAAACAGGGCGGCGATCGGCTATCTCACGACGATTGGTGCGCGCGGCACGCTCACCGGGCCCGGGCGTCCGCTCTTTCCCTTCTGCGATCTCGTGAGTGGCGAGCGTTGGGTTCTCGCGCCAAACCTGGGCCGCTTGCCGTACTGGGTCTTGTGCCCCGGCCGGCGGGTGCCCGGAACCAGGGCACGCGACTATCTGGCGCTGCGGCGGCTGCGCCACCCGGGAGAGCAGGCAACAGTGGCCCAGGCGTTGCCGGACGGCGCGCTTTATCGCCGTCTCCTCGCCCCGCTTGCCCTTGCCGCGCTCAACACCGCGACGGAACAGGGGTCCGCGGCTCTGTTCGGCCGCGTTCTGGCCGAAAGCCTGGGTCGAGGAGGCGCCGCCACGGTGCCGCTCTATCCAAAGGCCGGATTGTCCGAGAGTTTTATCGATCCTGCGCTCACCTGGCTTGCCGAGCGTGGCGCCGTGGTGCGATTCAGCCAGCGTATCGCTGCGCTGGAGGATGCGGATGGCCGTGTGGCAGCGCTGGCGACGGCGGACGGGGAGCGGATCGCGCTCGCGCCGGCGACAGCGGTGGTCGTTGCTGCACCGGCGGCGGTCGCTGCAACGCTGCTACCGGGGCTCTTGGTTCCAACCTCCTTCGAGGCGATCCTCAACCTGCACTTTCGCATTCGTGCCGAGCCGGGTCCGGCCGGCTTCGTTGCTTTGCTGGGCGGCGTTGCGGAGTGGGTCTTCGTCAAGCGCGAAGTCGTCTCCGTCACGGTGAGCGCGGCAGCGCGGCTGATCGAGCGGCCCGCCGAGGAATTGGCGCGGCAGATCTGGCCCGAAATCTGCCAGGCGCTTGATCTCTCAGGGGAGATGCCGCCGGTGAGAGTGGTGAAGGAAAGGCGCGCCACGGTTGCCGCGACGCCCGTTCAGGAGCGCAAACGGCCCGGCGCACAAACCCCGCTCGCGAATCTCGTGCTGGCCGGGGACTGGACCGCAACCGGCTTGCCGGGAACCATCGAGGGTGCCATCAGATCCGGACAAACGGCAGCGGAGCTGCTCTGCAGATGAACAGGCGATGAGCGGGATGCCGGACCAGATCCTGAGCCAGGACGAAGCCGTTGACCGCTTGGAGGGGGTGATCGCCCGCGCGCTTTCCGCTCTGCTGGGGCATCGGCAAGGCGATGGCCATTTCGTCTTCCCTCTCGAGGCCGACGCGACGATTCCCGCCGAATATGTGCTGCTCGAGCACTATCTCGATCGCATCGATCCGCTGCTCGAGGCGAAAATCGGCGTGCATCTCCGTGCGATTCAGGGGGCCCACGGCGGTTGGCCGCTTTTTCACGATGGCAAGCTCGATCTTTCGGCAAGTGTCAAGGCCTATTTTGCCCTGAAGGCGATCGGCGATCCGCCGGAGGCGGCGCACATGTGCCGCGCGCGCGAGGCGATCCTTGCCGCCGGCGGAGCAGAGCGAACGAACGTCTTCACCCGCGTCCAGCTTGCCTTGTTCGGCATCGTGCCGTGGCGCGCCGCACCGGTGATGCCGGTCGAGATCATGCTGCTGCCGCGTTGGTTCTTCTTTCATCTTGCGAAGGTTTCCTATTGGTCGCGAACGGTGATCGTCCCGCTCCTGGTGTTGATGGCGCTCAAGCCGCGGGCACGGAATCCGCGCCACGTCGGGATCGCGGAGCTCTTCCGGACCGAACCCGCCGCTGTGCGGGATTGGATCCGTGCGCCGGATGGCTCGACCTCCGGCCGCTTCTTCGTGGCACTCGACGGTCTGCTCAGACTGCTGGAGCCGGTTTTCCCCCGCTTTCTGCGCCGTCGCGCGGTCGCGCGCGCGGTTACCTTCGTTGCCGCGCGGCTGAACGGTGACGACGGGCTCGGCGGCATCTATCCCGCCATGGCGAACACGGTCATGATGTTCGATGCGCTCGGCATGGCCGGGGCGGATAGCACGACCGCCTGGCGGGCGGTGCAGAAACTCCTGGTAATCGGATCGGATCGGGCCTGGTGCCAGCCTTGCCTTTCGCCGGTCTGGGACACCGCACTGGCGGGCCACGCGCTCTTCGAGGCTGGCGAGAGCGCCGCGGCGGCCGCGGCGGCAGAGTGGTTGGTGCCTTTGCAAATCACGCGGCTCGCCGGGGACTGGAAAGCAGCGAGACCCGCGGTGCGGCCGGGCGGCTGGGCATTCCAGTACGCCAATCCGTACTATCCGGATGTCGACGACGCCGCCGTGGTCGGCATGTTGTTGAACCGCATCGCTGATCCGGCGTATCGCGAGGCGATTGCCCGCGCCGCGGAATGGATCATCGGCATGCAGAGTGCGAACGGTGGTTGGGGCGCATTCGATGCAGACAACACCCATTACATGCTGAACCACATTCCGTTCGCCGACCATGGTGCTCTGCTCGATCCGCCTACCGCGGACGTGACCGCGCGTTGCGTCTCGTTCCTGGCCGAGCTCGGCTACGCGAAAACCGGCCCGGTGGTTGCCCGCGCACTCGCTTTCCTCGAGCGTGAGCAGGAGACGGAAGGAAGCTGGTTCGGGCGTTGGGGCAGCAACTACATTTACGGAACCTGGTCCGTTCTCTGCGCGCTCAACGTGGCGGGCGTGCCGCAAGAGGCAGAAATGGTGCGCCGCGCCGCTGCCTGGCTGTTGTCCTGTCAGCGGGCAGATGGCGGGTGGGGAGAGGACTGCGAGACCTATGCGCGGGCGCCGCACGGGGAGTATCACCTGAGCACGCCCTCGCATACGGCCTGGGCGCTGTTGGGCCTGATGGCAGCAGGCGAAGTGCGACAGGACGCGGTTGCGCGTGGCATCGAATGGCTGCTCGGCCATCTCGGCAAGGATGGCGAGTGGCCGGAAGCGGCCTATAATGCGGTCGGATTTCCGCGCGTCTTTTATCTCCATTACCATGGCTATCGGCTCTATTTTCCGCTGCTCGCGCTGGCGCGTTATCGGGCGCATGTACGCTCCGGCGCGACACGTGTCATGGTCGGGTTCTGATGGCGCTTGGGGTCGTCGTGGGGATGGCAGCAGAGGCGCGGATCGCCCGCGCGCTCCGGGCCGTCGTCACGATCGGCGGCGGCACGTCAGGCGGCGCGGAGATGGCCGCCGAGTCGCTTGCTGCGGCGGGCGCGAGTGGCCTCTTGAGTTTCGGGCTGGCTGGGGGTCTCGATCCGGCATTGCTGCCGGGTGCTCTTCTGGTGCCGCGCGCTGTCCGGGCATTCGGGCAAAGCTGGCAGGCCGATCCTGGCCTGCTCGCGCTGCTTGGCGGGCCGACGGTCGAGCTCATGCTCAGCGAAGGCAGGATCGTCGCCAGTGCTGTGGCCAAGCGTCGGCTTTGGCAGACGACCCGTGCGGCGGCCGTGGATGTTGAAAGCGGGGCGGTCGCCGAGGCCGCGAGCCGACACGCCCTGCCGTTCGCCGTTCTGCGCACGGTCTGCGATCCCGCATCGCGGAGCCTGCCGCCGGCAGCGCTCACCGCGCTCGGCCCGGCGGGACGGGTGCGGCCGTGGCGCTTCCTCGCGATGACGCTCGGCCATCCGGCGCAGCTCGGTGCCCTCTTTGCACTGGCGTCCGATGCACGCAGCGCGCGTCTTGCGCTCACCGAACGGGTCCGGGTGCTCGGCCCTTCGCTGGTGCTTGGAGACAATGGATGAAACCGGCCACGTCGCCCAACCGTGCGGTTGCGAAAAATTTCCTCGCCTCGCGCCGGGTGTTCGAAATCAGCATCCACGCCCCATCGAACGATCCCGCGACACCGCGTTCGCCTGCGCGGTAAATGCGCGGGCACGCGATGCCGTTCGACCCCTATACCCTGGCGGGCATCATCGGTGCTGCGATCGTTATCGTTGCCTATTTCGCCAACCAGCAGGGATGGTTGCGCTCTGAGGACTGGCGGTTTCCCAGCGCCAATCTTGTCGGGTCATGCCTCATCCTCGTTTCGCTTCGCAGCGGGTGGAATTTGCCGACTGCGGTGATCGAAGGCTTCTGGGCGGCGATCAGCCTGTACGGCATGACCAGAGGGTGGCGGCGGCGTCCTGGCTGAACCGAGATCGCGGCGCTCGGAATAGTTCCTGGCATAGATGAGCAATGCCTTGGCACAAGATGCCAAGGAGCCCCCGGGATTGCGATAGAGCGGGCGGGTGTAGACCGCTTCGAGGTCGGCAACGGAGAGCGCAGTTCCAAGATAACGGTTCAGGCGCGCGATCGCATCGTCCGGCTTGAGGATCAACTCTTCGTAGGTCATGTGCAGATAGGCCAGCCGGTTCTCTTCGAGAAACCCGCTGATGGACACGCTGATCTCTGCTTCGTAGCCGCGGAGGAAGCGCAGCGTCGTGACCTGTCGCCTGAGCAGCGACGAGATCCATAAAGGCCACGGTGCGCGGGTCAAATGAATGAAGCGGCACTCTCGCAGGTGCAGAAGCTTTCCCCAGAACCGAATGGTCAGCCAAAGACGCGGATCCTTCCACAACCACGGCCGATGCCGCTCGCATTCCTCGACCATCTCCCGGAACGGGGCAGCGCCGATGGTTCCATCAAGACTCGCGATATCCGCGATCGCCTGCCGCGAGACTTCGCGCGTGTAGTCACCTTTGTAGCCAGCCTCTTCGAGCAGCCGCATATTGAGGCGTACCAGTTCGCAATTCTCAAACGTCTCGTAATCTGCCTTCCTGAAGGTGTCCGTTCCCGGCCAGAAGCCGGCGCGCACGAGCAATCCGGCGAGCACGGAGCTGCCACTCAGGCCGGATGTCAAAATAATGACGTTGTTCGTCGGAACGACCGACATGTTCGGATTGTGCCTGCGACCTGACCATCCTGAGCGGTCAGCCAAAGGCGCGCAAGCGCGAACAACCATGTCGGCTACCGGCCGTATCGAAGCTTCTGTTACGGTGCCGGTGGGGTCGGCGCCTCTCGGATGCGCTGCTCCCAGAGCCGGATATTGCGATCCTGACCCTGGAGCGTGCGCGCGAAAGCATGTCCGCCGCGCCCGTCAGCCACGAAATAGAGGTCTGGACTCGTCGTCGGGTGCAGGACCGCCTCGATCGAGGCAACCCCGGGCGCGTCGATCGGCCCGGGTGGCAAGCCCGAGATAACGTAGGTGTTGTACGGACTTTTGATCGCGAGGTCCGCGACGGACAGCGGCCGCGGGAGAACACCCGCGCCATCACTTGCGGCATAGATGACGGTGGGGTCCGCCTGCAGCTTCATACCCAGTCTGAGGCGATTGATAAAAACTGCGGCGATCCGGGGCCGTTCGGTGGGATCGGCGGTTTCCCGCTCGACGATGCTGGCAAGCGTCAGCGCCTGCGAGGGGTCGGCGAACGGCAGGTCCGGCGCCCTTTTGACCCAAAGCTTTGCCAGGACTCGCTCGAGCGCTGCATGTGCCCGGGCAATGATCGCCGATCTCATCGTTTTGCATGTGTAATCATACGTCGCCGGCAACACGTATCCTTCGCGGGTGAGATCGACCGGGCCGATGAGCAGGGGAGCATTCTCGAGAATTGCGGTGATCTGTTTCGCGGTCAGCCCCTCCGGGATGACCAGCCGGTGCTCGACCGGTTGCGCCGTCCGGAGCACCCGAAGCACCTCGGCAAAACTCGCATGCTGAGGGAAGAGGAGTTCGGCCGCGTGCAAGGGGCCCGCCGGGGATGTGGCAAGCGCGGCCAGCGTGAAGAGACGTGGTTGGTCGATCACCCCGGCCTGAGCGAGGTGCCGGGCGACCATCGCGGTCGACCCGGCGGGAATGACGACGGCTTTTGCCTTGCGGAGCGGGCCTGCTTTCTCGTAAGCCCAGAGCGATCCGGTAAACGCCGCAGAAATCAGCGCAACCACGACGATCGACGCGAGAGCGGCGCGCCGCCACCTGCCGGTTGATTTGCGGACAGGCTCGGTCCCGGTGTCGGTTGGTCCTTCAGGCGGCGGCACCGACGACGATCGAGGCATTGGTGCCGCCGAACCCGAAGCTGTTCGAAAGGGCCATCCGGATCGGTCGTTGCTGCGCGGCCATGGCCACACGGTCGATGACGCTGTCTCGACTTGGGTGCTCGAGATTCAAGGTGGGCGGGGCTACGCCGTCGCGCACGGCGAGGATGGCGAACATTGCCTCGACGGCGCCGGCCGCGCCCAGAAGATGCCCGATCGCCGACTTCGTGGACGACATGGCGAGCCCTTTGGCCGCTGGACCGAACAGCCGCTCCACGGCTTCCAGTTCCAGATCGTCGGCGAATGTCGAGGTGCCGTGCGCGTTCACGTACTGGATTTGCTCAGGTGTGATCCGGCCATTGCGCAGCGCGGCCTGCATGGCACGAAACGCGCCTTCGTGCCCGTCCGGCGGCGCAGTCACGTGATGGGCGTCCCCGGACATGCCGTAACCGATGATCTCGGCATAGATTTGCGCGCCGCGCCCCTTGGCGTGCTCGTATTCCTCCAGCACGACGATCCCGGCGCCCTCACCCATGACAAAGCCGTCCCGGTCCTTGTCCCAGGGGCGCGAAGCGCGCTCAGGGCAGTCATTGAATCCGGTCGACAAGGCTCGGGAGGCGCAGAATCCGGCGATGCCGAGCGGGCAGACCCCTGCCTCCGCGCCACCCGCGATCATCACGTCGGCGTCACCGTAGCCGATCAGCCGCGCTGCATCGCCGATCGCGTGCACCCCCGTCGCACAAGCCGTGACGACGGCGTGGTTCGGTCCCTTGAACCCATAGCGGATCGAGACGTAGCCGGAGGCGAGGTTGATCAGCGCAGACGGAATGAAAAATGGCGAAATGCGCCGCGCCTTGCCTTCGTGCACCAGGACTGCGGCGTCCGCGATCGTCTGCAGGCCGCCAATACCCGAGCCGATCATCACGCCGGTTGCGCACCGGTCGCTCTCGTTGTCAGGCTGCCAGCCGGCGTCCGCGATCGCTTCGGCTGCTGCGACCAGCGCGAATTGGATGAAGCGATCCATCTTACGCTGGTCCTTGGCGGGGATCCATTCGCTGATATCGAGTCCGCCCTCGGAGCGGGTCCCGGGGGGAACTTGGCCCGCAACCTTCGAGGACAGATCCGTAACGTCGAAGGACTGGATCGCGCGGATACCTGATTGGGCATTGATGAGACGCTGCCAGACCCGCTCGACCCCAAGCCCGAGCGGGCACACGACCCCCATGCCAGTGACGACAACGCGGCGCATCGCGGTCACGCCTGGCCTGGCGCCGAGTTATCAGGCCGCCTTCTGTTTCTCGATGTATTCGACGGCATCCTTCACGGTGCTGATCTTTTCCGCGGCATCCTCGGGGATCTCCACCCCGAAGGCCTCTTCGAAGGCCATCACCAGTTCCACCGTGTCCAGGCTGTCGGCACCCAGATCGTCGATGAAGGAGGCTTCGGACGTCACCTTGGACTCTTCGACGCCCAGGTGCTCCACCACGATCTTCTTTACCTTGTCGGCGATCTCGCTCATTGGCTCTTCCGCTCCTTGACGCCGGCCCCCAACGGCCGGCTTTGCTGGACCGGCCGACGGGACGAAACCCCCGCTGGCTGGCAAATCCCGGCTCCGGACGACGCGCCGGGGCGATTAGCATGGTTTTGTTGCGACCGCCAACCTGAGCGATGGCGGAGAGAGCCACGATCCGGGGCGCTTATGTCCGGCCCTC
>JBOHMN010000767.1:0-3845 GCA_050730175.1 Acetobacteraceae bacterium
AAGCCACGCCGGATCAGCCGCGCAAGATATAGATCGACCGCAACCGCCGGCACGCCGCACATCGGCACAGGCCGGCCCTGATGCTCGCCGCGCTGCGTCAGCGCGATATCCAGCACGGAAGCGGCCGCCTCGGCATCGTCAAAGAATAATTCATAGAAGTCACCCATCCGGAAAAATACGAGCGCATCCGGATTTTGTGCCTTGATACTAAACCATTGTGCAAGCGCCGGGGTAGCAGCCCTCATGATCCCTTTCGCAGGCCTCTCCATCCGGTTCGTTTAGCCATCTTTGCGGCAACTGCGAAGCACGGGCTTTGCGTTGCGCTTCCGTCCCGGCATGATGGGGTGGCAATCAGGAGGATCGCCCCATGGCCGATGGCAACATCGATCAGCGCACGGCGCATATCTCGGCCGAGGAGGCTCTGGCGCTGCACGCGATGGGCCGGCCCGGCAAGCTCGAGACGCGGATCAGCAAGCCGCTGACCACGGCGCGCGATCTCTCGCTTGCATACTCGCCGGGCGTCGCCGAGCCATGCCTGCACATCGCCCGCAACCCCACGCTCGCGTACGATTATACCACGCGCGGCAACATGGTTGCGGTGATCTCGAACGGTACCGCGGTGCTCGGCCTCGGCAATCTCGGCGCGCTGGCTTCGAAGCCGGTGATGGAGGGCAAAGTGGCCCTCTTCAAACGGTTTGCCGATATCGACGGAATCGACCTCGAAATCGCGACCGAGGACGTCGATGAATTCGTCGCCGCGGTGTGCCATCTCGGCCCGAGCTTCGGCGGGATCAACCTGGAGGACATTCGGGCACCCGAATGCTTTGTCATCGAAAGCCGGCTGCGTGAGCTGATGGATATCCCGGTCTTCCACGATGACCAGCACGGCACCGCGATCGTCGCCATCGCCGGGCTGATCAATGCCTGCCATCTCACGGGACGGGAGTTCCGCGATCTCCGCCTCGTCATCAACGGCGCCGGGGCGGCCGGCATTGCCTGCGCGGAGCTTCTCAAGGCGATGGGTGTGCGTGGCGACAACGTGCTTTTGTGCGATCGGGCCGGGGTGATCTACCAGGGCCGCGAGCATGGCATGAACCAGTGGAAGTCCGCCCATGCCGTGCCAACGAACGCGCGCACGCTTCAAGATGCGCTGGTGGGCGCTGACGTCTTTTTCGGGCTTTCCGCGAAAGGCGCGCTGACCACAGAAATGGTGAGCCGGATGGCCGCCAGGCCGATCATTTTTGCGATGGCGAACCCGGATCCTGAGATCACACCCGAGGCAGCGCGGACCGTCCGCCCCGACGCGATCATCGCGACGGGGCGCTCCGACTACCCGAACCAGGTCAACAATGTGCTTGGCTTTCCATACATCTTCCGCGGCGCGCTCGACGTGCGTGCGCGCACCATCAACGATGCGATGAAAATCGCCGCTGCCGAGGCGCTGGCGATGCTCGCCCGCGAGGATGTGCCGGACGAAGTGAATACCGCGGCTGCCGGCAGCCGCCTGAAATTCGGGCCTGAATATATCATCCCGAATGCTTTCGACCCGCGCCTGATCTCGCGCCTCTCCCCGGCGGTTGCCAAGGCGGCGATGGAAAGCGGCGTCGCGCAGCGCCCGAGCGCCGATCTCCGCCGGTACGGCCGCGAGCTTTCCGGCCGGCTCAACCGCATCGCGAACGCCCTCGACGCCATCATGGAGCGGGTGCGAAGCGAGCCCAAGCGCGTCGTCTTCGCCGAAGGCGAAGAAGAGAAGGTGGTGCGCGCCGCCGCAGCGTTCCGCAATGCCGGATACGGCTCGCCAGTGCTGATCGGGCGAGAAGATCGGGTCACTGCGACGATGGCGAGCCTCGGCCTTTCCGAGAGGCGGGGCATCGAGATCCACAACGCTCGCCTTTCCGACCAGAACCGTAAATATGCTGAGTTCCTGTACGCGCGCCTGCAGCGGCACGGATTTCTCGCCCGCGATTGCCAGCGCATGGTCAATCAGGACCGCAACGTGTTTGCCGCGTGCATGGTGGCAACCGGCGATGCTGACGCCATGGTCACCGGCGTTACGCGCTCCGCCGCGGTGTGCCTCGAGGATATCGGGCGCGCGATCGATCCCGGGCGAGGCCACATCCCCTTTGGCCTGACTCTTTTGCTCGGCGAGCATAGCGGCACGCTGTTCGTCGCCGACACCCTGATCCACGAACGCCCGACTCCGGTCGAACTCGTCGGCATCACCAAAGGGGCGGCTGCCGCCGCCCGCCATATCGGGGTCGAACCGCGCGTGGCGCTGCTTTCCCACTCGACGTTCGGGAACCCGCACCACCCGACCGTGGATAACCTGCGCGAGGTGGCCAGCATCCTGCAGCACCAGAAGGTGGATTTCGAATTTGATGGGGAAATGAGCCCGGATGTCGCACTCGATCCGGCGTATCGCGCGCTCTATCCGTTCTGTCGCCTCTCGGGCCCGGCGAACGTGCTGATCATGCCTGGCTTGCATTCCGCCCACATCGCGACCAGGCTCGCACCGCGACTGGGTGGCGGATCGGTGATCGGCCCGCTCCTCCTGGGCCTCGCCCATCCCGCGCAGATCGTTCCGCTTGACGCCTCGGTAAGCCAGATCGTCGATGTTGCTTGCCTCGCCGCCTATCAGGCGCTGCGCCGGGAGGTCGGGCATGGCCGCGATCGTGCGCAAGCCTCCTGCTAAGCGGTGCTGCGCGCCTTGGGGGAAGCCTCCTCCTGTCGGGATGGACTGGCCGCGCCGCTTCACCAGCCCATAGCGTTCGCGTGTTTTGCCCCTTTTTCCTGCTGCCCGCGGCAGCAAGCGAAAGCGGATCAGCGGGCCGCGGACAATCATGAGCGATGGTGCCGACGACGCAGGTGCAACGTGGCTCGCAAGCGATCGGGTCGGCACGCTCACGCGGGTCAACGACAAGGGATGAGGAGATAGGTATGGCACGGCTCGCATTGGTCACCGGCGGCACGCGCGGCATCGGCGCCGAGGTCAGCAGGGCGCTCAAGGCGGCCGGGCGCACCGTCATTGCAAGCTATGTCGCGGATGACACGACGGCCCAGCGATTCGCCGCTGAGACGGGCATCATCGTCGAGAAGTTCGACGTTGCAGACTACGCGAAATGCGAGGCTGCCGTCGCGCGTATCGACAGCACGCACGGTGGCATCGAGATTCTCGTCAACAACGCGGGCATCACGCGTGACGCGACCCTCGCGCGCATGAGCCGCGACATGTGGGATGCCGTGATCGATACCAACCTCGGCTCCTGCTTCAATCTCTGCCGTCTCCTGTTCGACGGCATGCGGCAGCGGAAATTCGGCCGGATCGTCAATATCGGCAGCGTCAACGGCCAGGCAGGCCAGTACGGCCAGGTCAATTATGCGGCTGCCAAGTCGGGCATCCACGGTTTCACCAAGGCACTCGCGCAGGAAGGGGCACGCTACGGCATCACCGTCAACGCGATCGCACCCGGGTACGTCGATACCGATATGGTTCGTGCAGTTCCGGCCGATGTGCTGCAGAAAATCATCGCTCGCATCCCGGTCGGCCGGCTCGGGCATGCCGCCGACATCGCGCGTGGCGTCGTGTTTCTCACCGCCGACGAAGCCGACTTCATCACCGGTTCGACGCTCTCGATCAACGGCGGCCAGCACATGTACTGAACGGGCGCGGGGCCTTCTCCGCGTATCCGTTGCGGTCCGCGCGCAGGGAATGCCTCGTCGCGTGCACGGCTTCGCTGCAGGGTACGATTAAAGTACATTTCGACGAAGCCCCCAGTGTCCTGCCCCTTACGGTTGTCGCCAAGGGCGACAACCGTAAGGGGATCAGCAGGCCACTAAAAACAAAG
>JBOHMN010000768.1:0-7969 GCA_050730175.1 Acetobacteraceae bacterium
GGGCCGCGCGCAGCGCGGGGTGAGGGCGTCCAGGTACCACCGGTGCGTGACTCCGGGTGCTAGCGTGCCGACATTAACGCTTCGTACCAAAGTGATGCGCATCTGCGGTCGTCGCACCAGCCCTTGTTTGCAGTGGCCCGCTGGCCCCCTCACGTTTGCTGCGCCAGGTGGCCAAGACGGCATGAGCAAACGACGGGGCGGGGACACTAAGCTAGGTCAGCCGGGCGTGGCTGCTCAAGCCTCTGGCGCTGCAAAACGGCGGCGATGAGCGGGGGCGTCGGCGCAAGCGGGCTCGCCGTGCGGGAGGCGACGCCGAAGGGGCGTGCGCCGCTCGCAGCCTGGAGCGAGCAGCACATCAAATGGCTGCTCGTGGCCCCGGCGATCCTGCTCATTCTCGCGATCACGGTCTATCCGCTCGGCTACTCGGTCTGGGTTTCATTCGTCAACTTCGACTTCCTCATCCCTGGCCACGCCTTTGTCGGACTGCGCAATTTCGCGCTCGTGCTGGGCGACCCGATCGCACTGCATTCGGTCCTGGTGACCGCCGTGTTCACCGTCGCGGACGTCGGGATCGAGTTGGTGCTCGGGCTGGCACTTGCGCTCGCGCTCGAGAAAACATTCCGCGGTCGCGGCGTCTTGATGGCCATCTTCGTGCTGCCGTTGTTTGTCGCGCCGGTGATCGTCGGCCAGTTCTGGTCGCTTCTGTTGCAGCGGCCGTTCGGGCCCGTGGACTACATCCTGAGTGTCGTCCTGCGCCATCCAGTGACGATCAGTTGGCTCACCCGGTTCCCCTGGGACTTCATCAGCATCATCCTCGCCGACGTGTGGCAGTGGACCTCATTCATCCTGGTGATCCTGCTAGCCGGGCTGACTGCCATTCCGCCCGAGCTGCACGAAGCGGCAGCGCTCGACGGCGCCAGAAGCTGGCAGGGCTTGCGTTTCGTTACGTTGCCGCAGCTCGTGCCGATGATCCTGCTTGCCGTGACGTTCCGCCTGCTCAGCGCGGTCAACCTGTTCGATACGATTTTTATGATGACCGGCGGCGGGCCTGGCACCAGCACCTATACCGCCGCCTATTACCTCTACCAGACCGGCTTCCAGCAGTTTCATCTTTCCGAGGCGACGGCTGGAAGCTGGCTGTTCCTGATCCTGATCTCGGTGGCCATTTTCCTGCTCGTGCGGCGGCTGCTGAAAGTGGAGGAGGCATGACCCCGAAACGCAGTTTGTGGTCCCGCTGGCGGCGATTCGGCGTCGGGCGCTTTGTCTTCCTCGCCCTCTTCCTGCTCTTCGTGCTGTTTCCGCTCTACTGGGTCGCGGTGACTTCGATCAAGCCGAGCAGCGACTATCTGGCGGTGCCGCCGGTGTGGTTTCCGGACCATCCGACGATTGTGCACTACATTTCGGCGCTATTCGCCTACCGCGGGCTCGAGGGCCTGCTGAACAGCCTGATCGTCGCGGTGGCAACTATGGTCGCCTCGGTGGTGCTCGGCACCTGCATGGGCTACAGCATGGTGCGGTTTGGCACCGGTGGGAAAGACCTTGCGTTCTGGGTGCTTTCGCAACGCTTCCTGCCGCCGATCGCGGTTGTGCTGCCGATATTCCTTCTTTATCGGAGCTACGGCCTTTACGACACCCGGCTTGGCCTCGTGCTGGTCTATACCGTGATGACGCTGCCGTTGTCAGTATGGATGATGTATGCGTACTTCCGCCAGGTGCCGCGTGCGCTGGAGGAGGCGGCACTGGTTGACGGCTGCGGGTGGTGGGGAGCGTTCTGGCGGATTGCCGTGCCGCTCGCGGTGCCCGGCATCATTGCGGCGGCGGCGTTCGCGTTCATCGGCGTGTGGACGGAGTTCTTCTTTGCCCTGAACCTGACCAGCCGCCACGCCTTCACATTGCCCACGGTGTTCCGCTCGTTTCTGAGTTTTCAGGGCGCACAGTACGGCGAATCGAGTGCGCTCGCGATGGTCTCGCTGGTGCCTTCGATCGTACTCGGGATGCTGGTGCAGAAGCATCTGGTGCGCGGGCTGACACTCGGCGCGGTGCGCGGATGAAAAGCGCGGCGGAGCTGGAAGACTCGGCGGCGCTGGCGCTCGCCTCTTTTAACGCACTGCGCAGTCGTCGGGTCAACGCGCGCGCCTTCCGGCGCCGGCCGCGGCGAGCACAGCAATTATCACTGCGCCCTCTACGACGTCCTGGGCGCCGGCGGGCAAGCCCATAATCTGCATCGTCGTCACGATCAGGATCAGCAGCACAGAGCCCAGGAACGTGCCGAGGGCGGTGGCGCTGCCGCCGAAGATGAGCGTCCCGCCAACCACGACCGCGCCAACGGATTGCAGCAGATAGGGCGCTCCCATTTCAAGGAACGCTCCACCGGCATGGGCCGAAAGCAAGGCCCCATCGAGGGCCGCGAGCGCGCCGCTGATCAGGAACGCAGCCGTGGCGGTGGGGTTGACGCGTACTCCGGCAAGGGCGGCGGCACGTTCGCTCTGCCCCAGCGCCATCAATCGCCGTCCATAAGCGGTGCGTCCGATGAGCAGCGCCGAAGCGGCGCACAGCACCAGAGCGGTCGGTAGGATGGTCGGCATGCCTGCCACTCGCGAGGCCGCAACGGCGGCGAGCAGCGGGCTGACCGAGAAGCTGACAGCGGTCTGGTTGGCAAGCAGCGTGCCGGTGGCGAGCACATAGCCCACGGCCAGGGTGGCAATGATCGCCGGGATGCGGAGTCGCAGCACCAGGATGGCGTTAACCGCGCCGACCGCAAGACCGAGGAACAGCACGACCGGCAGCCCCCAGAGCAGAGCGATATTGCTGCCCCCGACCAGGCCTACGGTAAGGAACGCCGACAGAGTGATGACCGAGGGCATAGAGAGGTCGCAGTTGCCACCGCCCGTAGAGATCGCGAACATCTGCCCGATGCTGACGATCGCCAGGAATGACGCAGAAGCCAGCACGCCAGACAGGCTCTGCAGCCCGAAGCGGTTAGTGCTGACGCTGAGTGCCGCCCACAGCACGAGTACCCCTGCCGCTGCCCACACCCAGCGGTGGCGTTCTATCCCGGGGCCGCGCATCAGGCGGCCTCGTGCCGTTCCAGTGCGCGCACCAGCAGGGTGGCGATCAAGAGCCCGCCCTGCACCGCAGCGTTGTAATTGGTGCTGACGCCAAGGAAGCCGAGCAGGCTGCCGATCAGCGAGAGGGTGAGTGCGCCGCAGACCACCCCGATCGGAGCAATAGCACCGCCGATCAGCGCTGAGCCGCCGATCACTGCGGCAGCGATGCTGAGCAAGGTGTACGAGTTGCCCGCGTTGATATCGGACGCAGTGTTGATCGCCGTCATCATCAGCCCCGCGGCCAGGCCGAATCCGCCGGCGAGCAGATAGCGACGCGCATAGGCGCTGAGCGGTGACCAGCCCGCGCGTTCCAACGCGTCAGCATTGGCGCCGAAGCCGCGCAGCATGACACCGCTGCGCGACGCATTCACGAGATGGGCGAGGACGGCGGCCAGCACGATCACCACCACCGGTGAGGGAATGCCGATCGGAGCAAAATTGGCAATCGTCGACAGCCACTTCGGGCTGCTGCCGCCGGGCACCGGCTGCAAGGTGTAGCCGATGCCGAGCCAGATGAACGAGGCGCCGAGGGTGACAATAATCGCTGGGATGCCGCGCAGGCGGATCAGCAATCCAAGCGCACACATTGCCGCCAGCGCACCGGCGAGCGCCAACGCCCCGAGTGATGGGCGCGCCACGAGTATGGTGGCGCTGAGCACGTTCACCAGGCCGGCGAACGCGCCGGCACCGAGATCGATCTCGCTGCCGCCGATAACGAACATTTGGCCGAGCGAGACCAGCACCAGCGGTACCGCCGCGCTCGTCAAGAGATCGATACCGAACAGGCTGGCCGCATCGGCGTTGAGGGCCGCGACAGCAAGGAACATCAGGGCGGTCGTGACGGGCGGCAGGAGATACAGCCGTTCCTGCCAGCGGCCGCTTGAGCGCACGGCGCTCGCGGAGTGCGACGCGCCTGCCTCCAGCTTGCCGGCGAAGGCTGCCCCAAGCAGCGCATCGCGGGTCAACTCCGCCCCGGCAAGCTCGCGCAGTACCGCGCCGTCATGGAACACCAGGACACGGTCGCATTCGAGGAACTCGCTGTCCTCGGTGCTGTACCAGACGACAAGCTTGCCGCCGGCAGCCGCCTCGCGGATCAGGCGATAGAACTCCTGCTTGACGCCGGCATCGACTCCGCGTGTCGGGTCATCGAGCACAAGGATCTCTGCATCGGTGAGCAGCGCCCGCGCCAGCAGCACCTTCTGCTGGTTGCCTCCTGAGAGATCGAGGATCGGCGAGGCGATCCGTGCAAGGTCGAGCTGTACGCGCGCGAGCCACGGCCGTGCCGCAGCGATCTCCTCGCTGCCTCGCACCGGACGCAGTGGGCCGGCGCGTGCAAACTGGCCGATGGTAGCGTTGGCAAGCACGGTCCACAGAGCGAACACGCCCTCCGCCGCGCGGTCACCAGGAATGAAAGCCGCGTCGGCGAGACACCGCACTCCGCCGATTCGCCGGCCGCGGCGCGCCGCCTCGTGCAGGGCACGGATAAACGGACGCTGGCCGTTGCCTTCCAACCCGGCGACGCCGATGATTTCGCCACGGCGAAATGCGAGCGGCTCGGGGGAGAAGCGGCTGCCGGCATCCGCCTCGATCACTGCCGGCCCGGTCATCCGTCTCGCATGCACTCGGGGCGCTTGAGGTGCGGCAGCAGAAGTGGCGGCGCCCGCTTCTTCCTCGCCGGCCATCAGCGCCACCATTCGCGCGATCGGCAGTGTTTGCGGTTCGCCCTGCCAGACCAACCTGCCGCCTTGCATCACCAGCACGCGTGTGGCGACCGCGGCGACTTCCGTCAGCTTGTGGCTGATGAAAACAAATGAGATGCCATTGGCGGCGCGGGCAGAGATGTAGGCACGCAATTCTGCACTGCGCCGCGAGTCGAGAGATGACGTCGGCTCGTCAAGGATGAGAAGGCGTAGCCCTGGGTCGCTGGCGGCACGGGCGATCTCCACCATCTGGCGCTGGGCAATCGGCAGACTGCCTATGCGCGCACGAGGGTCGATGCCGGCATCGGGGAAAATCTCGCCGATCATTTCCCGCGCCAGCCGTTCGTAGCGTGCCCGCCAGAACGGATGGGCCGGGGCCAAATGCGGCGCCTCGAGGTAGAAGTTCTCCGCAACCGTCAGGCTGTCGCACAACGAAAGTTCCTGATAGACGATGCGGATGCCCTGCCGCCGCGCCTCGAGCGCCGAGAATTGCGCGATATTCAGGGGCTCTCCGGCAAGTTCCAGACTCCCGGCGTCGGGACGCGTGACCCCGGCGATGACGCGCATCAGCGTGCTTTTGCCCGCGCCGTTAGCCCCAACGAGCCCAATCACATCGCCGGTTGCGATGTCGAATGAGAGGTCACGATTGGCGAATGTGGGGCCGTAGGATTTGCTGACGCCAGTAAGCCGTAACAGCACAGCACTGGTGCCGGCTTCCGCCTCTGCCGGCACCGGCGGCGCCGGCAGAGGCGCGAAAGAGGCAGGCACGGCCCAGTTCGTGCGGTAGGGGCGCTAGTTGCCTTGCGAGAGCAGATGCTGCTCCACCCACTCCCGCGTATAAACCGGGCTGACGATCGTGCCGGGTTTCATGTTCGCGTATTGCGCAAGGTTGGAGTCGGTCACGGTGTAGACCGACATGAGCATGTTCTTCGGCACTTTCTTCCCATCGAGAACATCAAGTGCCACCCAGAACGCCGCCTGGCTGATGCCGGGAGCGGAGTTCATCGATATGGTCGAGTAGCCGTTCTTCTGCCGCTGCTTGATCCACCAATGCAGGAAGCTCGCATCGCCGTCTCCGGAGATTACGGGCATGTGGTCAGTATATGCGCCACCGAACTGCTCGAATGCCTGGGCGATGCCGAAGGAATCGCCGCCTCCCTGGCCGATCACAGCGTTGATATGCGGCAGGCTCGGCAGCACGTTGCTGACCGCCGATTGGGCAACCGAGGTACTGGCCATCCCGTAAACGGTGCCGACGATCTTGATGTCCGGGTACTTTTTCAGCACGTCCAACTGCTGCTGGTAGATATCCTGATCCGGCGCCGAGCCCTTGACGCCGCGCACGATCATGACATTGCCCTTGCCGTCGATCTTCTTGGCGATCCAGCTGGTCTGGGGCCCCTGCCAGGTCGCGAAGTTCCAGTTGACCTTGTAGGCGCAGGGCGCGCTGGCGATCGAGTCGAAGGCGATGACCGCGATGTGCGCCGCGCAGGCTTTCTGGATAACACCGTTGAGCGCCGTCAGCGACACCGCGTCGATGGCGATGGCATCGACGTGCCTGAGGATCAGGTCGCTCATCTGCGACATCTGCTGAGCGACGGTATTGTCGCCGTTGAGCACGATGTACTTGGAGATCAGGCCGGCTTTTTCGGCCGCCTTTGCCGTCTGGGTGAAGGCATCCACCATCTGATGGCGCCAGGTATTGCCGTAATAGGCGTTCGACAGTGCGATCACCGGCTTCTTCGCGCCCGCAGCCTGGGCGGAACCAGTGATGAACAAGCTGCCCGCAGCAGCCAGTGCGAGCGCCGCTCCGAGTAGTCTCTGCAACGGCTCTTTCGATCGTGACATCGGTCCTCCCGTTCTGGTTTGCGTCCGGTTCGCTGACCCAGGCACCTCCGACTTTGATCCGGCGAGCCCAGGTTGGTTGAGCGTCCCGTTCCGCGCTACATCCGACCTCCCCATCAAACATGGCGTGCAGCCGGGTTTCCTCGGGCCGCTTTCGGTTCGCGAGCGGGACCGGCCTCACTCTGGCGAACCGGAGAGTTCTGCCGGTATCGCCAACCCGTCCCTGCGTCCCGCAGTCGCTGCATGTGCCTGCTTGACAGTACAGATATCATGCCATCATGCTTTCAGCCTATCAAGAGGTGCTTGCGCGCGCATGCCGTTCGAGCCTGTGTTGCGGCGACGGCTGTATCAGGAGGTCGCTGGCCGCATCGAGACCATGATCCGTGACGGTGAGCTGCCGGAAGGTGGGCAGCTACCGCCGGAACGTGAGCTGATGGAGCAGTTCGGTGTTGGCCGACCGGCGGTCCGCGAAGCGCTGCTTTCCTTGCAACAAAAGGGACTGGTCGTCCTGGGTAACGGCGAACGCGCACGCGTTTCCCACCCGGATGCAGATCGCGTGATCGGGACGCTATCCGGGGCGGTCCAGGTGTACCTTTCCAAGGAACAGGGTATGCGCCAGTTCCAGGCGGCGCGTCGGCTGTTTGAGTCCGCAATCGCCCGCGAGGCCGCGCGCGATGCAGGCGACGCCGATATCGGACGAATGGAGGCTGCGCTTGCGGCAAATGGAGCTGCCCGCGGTGACGCTCTCACTTTCGGGACGACCGACGTCGCTTTCCACATGGAAATTGTGCGGACCGTCGGCAACCCGCTGCTCTCCGGGATGCATCAGGCGCTAACCGGCTGGCTCATGGAGCAGCGTACCGTTGGGTTGACCGCACGTGGCGCGGAAGCCGCGGCGATTGCCGCCCACCAGCGCATCTTTGCGGCCATTGCCGCGCACGATCCCGACGCCGCGGAACATGAGATGCAGGCCCATCTCGACGAAGTTGCTGAATTCTACTGGCGTCGGGCAAAACCGGCAGGCGCACATTGAAGCCAAGGCAATGCGAGAAACGCTGCCTGCACCTTCACGCAAGGACACCCTGCTTCGGCCGCTCAGCGCTACCGGTGAGACGGCCGGCACGACAAAGGAGCGGGTGCCGCGAGGGTCCGGTTCGAAGCGCCACCATCGCGCCGCTCCCACTATCGGGAAGCTTCGAATCGAACCTAATGGATTCGTGTCAACGATTAATTGGGTTCGGAGCCTAGTGTCCTGTCCCCTCCGTCCGCCGTCTGTTGCGGCGGACGGAGGGGACAAGCAGGCCACTGAAAACAAAA